>NZ_UNRE01000006.1:0-300000 GCF_900537085.1 Agarivorans sp. Alg241-V36
TCCGGGGATAACAGGCTGATACCGCCCAAGAGTTCATATCGACGGCGGTGTTTGGCACCTCGATGTCGGCTCATCACATCCTGGGGCTGAAGTCGGTCCCAAGGGTATGGCTGTTCGCCATTTAAAGTGGTACGCGAGCTGGGTTTAGAACGTCGTGAGACAGTTCGGTCCCTATCTGCCGTGGGCGTTTGAGAATTGAGGGGAGCTGCTCCTAGTACGAGAGGACCGGAGTGGACGAACCGCTGGTGTTTGGGTTGTTATGCCAATAGCATTGCCCAGTAGCTACGTTCGGAACTGATAACCGCTGAAAGCATCTAAGCGGGAAGCAGGCCTCGAGATTAATTCTCACTAGGACTTTAAGTCCTCTGAAGGGCCGTTGGAGACTACAACGTTGATAGGCAAGGTGTGTAAGTGCTGTGAGGCATTGAGCTAACTTGTACTAATTACCCGTGAGGCTTAACCATACAACACCTAAAGGGTGTTGCTTATAGATACCTTATTTAGAAACCATGAATACTTGTTAGTACTCATGAGATATTTTCAGCTTTTTCGAATGTTAAAGACAACAGTTTTTGCCTGGTGGCAATAGCGTTGTGGACCCACCTGACTCCATGCCGAACTCAGAAGTGAAACGCAACTGCGCCGATGATAGTGTGGGGCTTCCCCATGTGAAAGTAGGTCACTGCCAGGCGCCTATACTAAGCCCTCGTCATACGACGAGGGCTTTTTACTCTAGCTAGGGAATTTTGGCTTCGCCAACTAGCTAGAGTAAACACTTTAAAAGTTTTTGCCTAGTGGCAATAGCGTTGTGGAACCACCTGATCCCATGCCGAACTCAGAAGTGAAACGCAACTGCGCCGATGATAGTGTGGGGCTTCCCCATGTGAAAGTAGGTCACTGCTAGGCTCCAAATAGTTAAGGGCTTCCCATTGGGAAGCCCTTTTTCTTTGTGCTGTAGTTATGTGGCGCTGGCAGCAGATTGATACTTTGTTGATAGCTTTCTTAGTGACCGAGCTGATCCTTTGTTACAATTAGCGAAGCATAGTGCAAGTAATCAAGAATCTATATTAATGACTCCACGTTTTTCTCGTAACGCATCGTTACAGTCTCTTCCTAAAATAGCGCACGATCCACTGCACTTTAAAACTTTGCTGAGTGCAGAAGAGTATCGTATTGCTCTATTACAACTGATTGCAGAAGCGAAGACGCGCATCTACCTGGTAGCACTTTATCTTGAAGACGACCAAGCAGGGCGCAGTATTATGGATGCGCTTTATACTGCTAAACAGCGTTGTCCAGAGCTCGAAGTTGTTGTGTTGGTAGATTGGCACCGTGCCCAGCGTGGTTTGATTGGTGATGAGCAGGCGCAGGGCAACGCGGCAATGTATAGAGAATACGCCCAACGTTACCCAGATTTGATTACCTTTTATGGCGTGCCTGTTAGTAATCGGGAGTTGTTTGGTGTTCTACATTTAAAAGGCAGCATTGTTGACGACAACGTTATATATAGTGGTGCCAGTATCAACAATATCTACTTGGCGCAGCAGCAGCGCTACCGCTTCGATCGCTACCACTTGATTCATAACGCACGCTTAGCCAATGCGATGGTTGACTATGTTGAGCAATACCTAGTGAATAGTGAAGCGGTGTCTAGTTTATCGACTAATCAGCCAGTGAGTACCCGCTCACTAAAACCGGCTATTCGGCGCTTACGCTTATCCTTGCAGCGTGAGCAATATAGCTATCATCCTCAACAATGTGCTGAGTCTGAAGTTGGTATCACTCCTTTGTTAGGTTTAGGGCGTCGTCAGAATTTACTCAATAAAACCATTCGACAGTTGGTTATTAAGGCTAAGCATCAAATCACTTTGTGCACACCTTATTTCAATCCACCGGGTAGCTTGTCTAGAGAAATTAGCAAAGCTCTAAAACATGGAGTGAAGGTAAAGCTGATTGTGGGTGATAAAACCGCCAGTGATTTCTACAGTAAACCCGATGAAAACTTTAAAGTTATACATGCGCTGCCTTACTTGTATGAATTGAATTTAACCAAGTTTGTTAAACGCCAGCTTAAATATATCAACAGTGGTCTATTAAGCATTCACCTCTGGTCTCATAAGGATAATAGCTTTCATGTGAAAGGCTTGTGGGTTGATGAGAGGTATAGCCTATTAACCGGCAATAATTTAAATCCGCGCGCCTGGAATTTAGATTTAGAAAATGGTTTATTGATTGATGACCCGAATAGTTTGTTGAACGAGCAAAAGCAGCTCGAGCTGAACAATATACTTGCTCACACTAAGCTAGTGCATTGCGTAGCAGATTTAGACAGTCTCGCTAACTATCCCTTACCAGTAAAACGTTTGCTAAAACGAATAAACAGAGTGCGTGCTGACCGTTTGCTAAAACAAATCTTATAAGCAGCACGCGCATTTGCTTAGCCCAGCCTTAGGCTGGGCTAATAAGAACTAAAGCCAGTGTTAGCTAGGAAAGGAGAAATTGACTCCTTCACGCACCGAGGCAGAGGGCCAGCGTTGGGTAATGGTTTTACGTTTAGTGTAAAAACGCACAGCATCTGGCCCGTAAGCGTGTAAGTCTCCGAATAGTGAACGCTTCCAACCGCCAAAGCTATGGTAAGAAACCGGTACAGGCAGAGGAATATTAATACCTACCATTCCTACTTGGATGTTATCAGAAAAGTAGCGAGCGGCTTCACCATCGCGGGTGTAGAGGCAAGTACCGTTACCAAATTGGTGCTTATTAATCAGCTGCATGCCTTTCTCCATGCTATCCACCCGAACCACACATAGTACCGGGCCAAAAATCTCTTCTTGGTAGGCTTTCATGGCCCCGGTGACATGGTCAATTAAGGTTCCTCCTACGTAGAAACCATCTGGGTAGCCGGCTACTTGAGTATTGCGACCATCTACAACTACAGTGGCGCCATCGGCTTCGGCACTGCTGATGTACATTTCAACTTTGTCACGCTGTTCAGCGCTAATTAGTGGGCCAAAGTCGTTTTCTTTATCTGAGTAAGCACCAACCTTAAGGTTCTGCATTTGCTCAGTTAAGCCGCTGACTAGTTTATCGGCAATGTCGTCACCCACGGCCACGGCTACCGATAAAGCCATACAGCGCTCACCAGATGAGCCAAACGCTGCGCCAAGCAAGGAATTCACTGCGTTATCTAAGTCGGCGTCTGGCATGATGATGGCGTGATTTTTCGCCCCACCTAAGGCTTGACAGCGCTTACCATTGGCAGTGGCGGTGCTGTAAATGTATTCGGCTATTGGGGTGGAGCCTACAAAGCTAACAGCAGCAACTCGTGGGTCGGTGAGCAGAGTGTCTACGGCTTCTTTATCGCCATTAACCACGTTGAATACGCCTTTTGGCAATCCTGCTTGATGCAATAGTTCGGCAATTAGTAAGGTGGCTGATGGATCTCGCTCTGAAGGTTTAAGTACAAAACTATTGCCGCACATCAGCGCCATCGGAAACATCCACATTGGCACCATCACTGGGAAATTAAATGGGGTTATCCCGGCTACCACCCCTAGCGGCTGGAACTCGCTCCATGAGTCAATGCCTGGGCCAACGTTACGAGAATGCTCACCTTTAAGTACCTCGGGTGCAGCACAGGCGTATTCAACATTTTCAATACCGCGGGTAAGTTCGCCCATGGCGTCGTGAACAATTTTGCCGTGCTGTTGGCCTACCAGTTCACAAATGCGTTCGGCATTTTCTTCCAATAAGGTTTTGTAGCGAAACATAATTTGGGCGCGTTTCGCTACAGGCGTATCTCGCCAAGCCGGAAAAGCTTGTTGAGCGGCGCTAATAGCTTGTTCAACCGTCGTTTTGTCGGCCAAGGCTACTTGGCTTGCGACTTGGCCGGTTGAAGGGTTATAAACATCTTGAGAGCGAGTGTACTGGTTGTGGTTTTCGCCGTTAATTAAATGACCGATGATAGACATGAATCTTTCCTTATAGGCTTAGGCTTGGCCTGATAGTTGGTTAATTGAGTCGCCTAAGGCATTAAATAGGCTGTCGATTTCTGCGGCGCTAACGTTAAACGGTGGCGCTATTTGTATCGTGTCGGCGCCATAGCGCACGTAGTATCCCTTTTGCCACATTTGTTGTGCGACTAAAAAAGGATTAAGGGCCGGTTCACCGGGTGCATGAACAAGGCTTAAGCCTGCGGCTAAGCCCATATTCCTTACATCGCTTACTAAGTCCAGCTGTCCTAGCTGATGTGCGGCATGTTCAAGTATTGGGCTCATCTCCCTTACTTGCTCGAACATATGTTCTTTGTCCAGTAAGTCCAACGAGGCGAGTGCTGCTGCACAAGCAATAGGGTGAGCTGAGTAGGTATAGCCGTGGGGCAGTTCTAACATATAGTTTGGACCACCTTCGTCCATAAAGGTGTCGTAGATTTCTTGTTTACAGGCTACCGCTCCCATAGGAACTACCCCATTAGTGAGCTGCTTCGCCATGTTAATGATGTCGGGTGTAACACCGCAGGCTTCGGCTCCGGTTTTGTAACCCAAGCGACCAAAAGCACAAATTACTTCATCAAAAATTAGTAAGATTTGGTGTTGGTCGCAAATCTCACGTAAGCGTTTTAAATAGCCTACTGGCGGAGGAATTACCCCAGCACTACCGGCCATAGGCTCAACAATCACCGCCGCTATGTTGGAAGCATCATGCATGGCGATTAAATCTATTAAGTCGTTGGCTAGTTCAGCGCCTTGGCTTGGCTGGCCTTTAGTAAAAGCGTTTTCTGGCAAAACTGTGTGGCGCATGTGGGCGCTATCTACTCCGGCGCCAAATATGGCGCGATTGGGGCCGATGCCGCCCACCGATATGCCGCCAAAGTTTACCCCGTGGTAGCCTTTGCCGCGGCCAATCAGCTTGGTTTTACTGGCAAGGCCCTTTTTACGCCAATAAGCGCGAGCGATTTTTAGAGAGGTGTCGGCAGATTCAGAGCCTGAGCCAGTGAAAAATACTCGGTTTAAACCTTCGGGCATAAACTCGGTAATTCGCTCTGCCAGTTGAAATGATTTTGGGTGGCCAAACTGAAACGCGGGAGAGTAATCAAGTTGGCTGGCTTGCTGAGCAATAGCATCAACTATTTCTTGGCGACCATGTCCCAAGCCACAGGTCCACAGGCCTGATAAGCCATCAAATATTTTGCGACCGTCGGCATCGAAGTAGTATTTTCCCTTGGCTTGGCAAATCATTCGTGGATCTTGTTTGAACTGGCGATTACCCGTATATGCCATCCAGTGGCTATCAAGTTGATTTTGGGTAATTCCCATGTCTTGCAATGTGGCCATTTGCTTCTCCTTGCAAAGCTAGATGCTGGGTTTAGCCTAATGCTGGTTTTAAGTTACATAAATATGTATCTTTGAATCTAAAGTTTCATAAGGATGAAACATAATGCAAAAAATCTTGGGCCAACTTAGTGATATTGATTTACGCCTATTAAAAGTTTTTAGGGTAGTGGTGGAGTGTGGAGGCATTTCGGCAGCCGAGGTAGAGCTCAATATTGGCCGCTCAACCATTAGCCGTCATGTTAAAGATTTGGAGATTCGCCTAGGTGTGACTTTATGTCAGCGTGGTAGGGCGGGCTTTGTATTGAGTGCCGAAGGGCAGCACGTCTATCAATCTAGCTTACGTTTGATGGGCGCTTTAGATGAGTTTCGTGCAGACGTTCAAGGCTTACACAAAGAGATGACCGGTAACCTAGCCATCGCTTTGTTCGATAAAACGGTCACCAACCAACAAGCTAAAATCTCGCAAGCCTTACAACTGTTTGACCAGCGAGCGCCAAAAGTCAGCTTAGATTTATACGTTGAAACCTTATCGGTCATCGAAAGTGGCGTGATAGAAGGGCGTTATCATGTTGGGGTGGTGCCTGGGCAGCGTCAATCTGCCAGCTTGGCTTATCAGTGGTTATTTGATGAGAAAATGTCACTCTACTGTGGTTATCATCATCCTTTATTTCAGCGCAGTGACATCACCATTAGCGCCGAAGAAATAGTAAGCCAAAAGTATGCTGGTCTTGGCCACCATTCTCCTAACTTGGATACCACGCAACGCAAAGGTTTTAAGCGCCATGCTACCGCCTACGACCAAGAAGCAGTGGCTACTTTACTATTATCGGGCAGTTATTTGGCTTATTTGCCGGAACACTATGCCCGAAGCTTTGTAGAACAAGGCTTAATTAGAGCCATTGGCGGCGAAGACTTTCGTTACAATTGCCCTTTTTTGGCAGTAAACCGTTTGTCCCCTAAGCCTTCACGGATATTGGCGTGTTTCCTTGAATGCTTAAAGCAGGCTCATAACTTAGTTTAAGCGAGCGCTTAGCCAAGCCTTTATCGCTTTTATTTGGCTAGGCGAGACACTGTGCGCCATATCAAATAGGCTAAATTCTGCTTGGTAGCCTAAGGCCGATAGTTGCTGGTAGGCTTGTTCACCCAAACTTGGCGCCACTACATCATCTTGTCGCCCATGCTGAATGAGAATAGGCGTATTGGCTTGTAGCGGTTGCTTGGGCAGGCTTTCGCTGACTAAGTAGGTGGACATACATAGCAATCCCCCCAAGCAATGCTTGAGGTTTAACGCGCAGTGATAAGCCACTGCCCCGCCTTGAGAAAAGCCTGCCAAAATAATGTTTTCACTAGGGATGCCTTGAGCGAGTTGTTGCTCAATAATTTGGCCAATCTCCTGGCTTACTTGTTCTAAGTGCTGTTGATTAATTTTACGCTGCGGAGAAAACGCCAGTATGTCGTACCACGCTGGCATAAAGTAACCTGCATTAACGGTGACTGCGCGCTCGGGAGCGGCCGGGAAAATAAAACGCACCGCTGCCTCAGTGGGTAACTTAAGTTGCTTAGCTAAAGGAACAAAATCTTCTGGGCCTGCGCCTAAGCCATGTAGCCAAATAATACAATGGCGAGCAGCCTGCTCGGGTTCTACAGTTATAGCGTTAAGTGGCATGGATATTCCTTTGCTGATTGAGAATCTTCTAGGTAAGCTGTGCAACAGTTTAAGCAACAGGCATTGTATGCCAATGCCGCGGAGAGACAAGCATGCAAGAATTAATTGATGAAATTAGAGCCGCCGATCAGTCTGGCGCTTACCCTAGTGAGCTACCAACAGAAGCTCAACTGGTTGAAGTAGAAGAGTTAATTCTAATTCCCATGCCTAGTGACTTACGCGCTTTTCAACTTACCGTTAGCGATGTTACTTGCGGTAGCTTAGAGCCGGTCACCATTAGCGACCCCTACTTACACACTTATTTACCGGAAGTGGCTGCAACTGCCTGGAACCTGGGTTTACCACGAGAGTTTATCCCCATCTGTCAAAATGGCGATAACTTCTATTTCATAAGCCAAGAAGGTGAAATTGGATACTTTCAAGGCCAAGAAGACTTAGTTCCAGAATGGGACACCATTTGGGACTGGGCTAGCGAAGTGTGGATGCAAAGCTAGTTCAGCATGGAACAGCAAGACTATTTAGCTAAGTTTTGGTTAGTGATAGGCCATATTCCCGAAGGAAAAGTGGCCACCTATGGTGGGGTAGCTGAAATGGCTGGCTATCCTCGAATGGCGCGCGCTGTAGGACGTTGTTTAAAAACCTTGCCAGAGGGTTCTAACTTGCCATGGCATAGAGTAATAAATGCCAAGGGTATGATTTCCTTCCCAGAAGGCTCTCCACAATATCAGTGTCAGCGACAGCGGCTTGAAGATGAGGGCATTATCTTTCGCAATAACAAAGTGCCTCTCACCCAGCACTTATGGCTGGGTGATTAAGTTACTATTAGTAGCTTAAGGCTTTTTAGGGTGTAATATTGCCTGTTGTTTGGGTTCTTCTAAACCGGCTAAGTGGTGAGTTAAAGCACGCACCAAGTAAGATTTAGATAAACCGGTTTTCTGCTTTATTTGCTCTAACTCTAAAATCACCGCTTGGTTTAAGCTAAACGTGGCGTTTTTAGTTGGCTGTTTGGATGAGTTGCGTTTGGCCTGTATTGGCAGGTGCACCACATTCTCGCAGCCATTAGCGTATAACTCAGCTTGAGCAATAAAACTATCAACGTCGCAAAATTGTTTAGGCTTAGAAGCCCGAGGCTTTTTCTTGAGATCGTGCAATGCCATGATCTGCCGCTCCTTGCTCACATACTATAAACTCTTCAGCAATATTGCGGATCTCTTGTGCAGCTTTGCCCTCTGGCTCTAGTTCCAATACGGTATAGCCGCGTTCTTCACTGTCATCATAAATGTTGCGATTAAAAGTGATGGCGTCTAACACATGTAAACCGTAGGTGCTGCACACCTCTTTGGCTTCTTGAATGCGCTTGTATTGGCTTGGCAAAGAGGGACATTGGGTAAGTACTACTGCTTCTTTTAGATGGAAATTTACCGCTTTACAGGTATTTACCAACTCCTCTAAGTGAGGAAGGGTTTTAATGTCGCGCCTTTTCGGGCGTAGCGGAACAATGGCATGGGTAGCCACCGCCATGCTTGAGCGCAGCGCTTTACTGTCTTGGCCACCACAATCTACTACCACAAAATCAAAGCGATTTTGCAGGCTAAGTAGGTCGTTGCGAATATTGCCGTATAGTTGAACACAGTTGATGCTTGGAAGGTCTTCTTGCTCATTACGTGCCTGCACCCAATCGGAGCTGGTACGTTGTGGGTCGCAATCAACCAGGAGGATTTCGGTATTGAAGCGTTGTTTTAAATACACCGCCAAGTTCTGGGCCAGACAGCTTTTACCACTGCCCCCCTTTTCACCGCCAACGAGAAGTATCATGGCTAAGTCCTTTTTGTTTTGGTCTTTTGTAAGTGTCTATGTCAGCGGAATTATTGTTTTTTAGCTGACTTCCCCAGCTTAGGCGAAAAAATAATCAAAGCAATAAGCTTAATTTTTACAAGTGTTTATAACATGCTCTAAGGTTATGAATTAATTAAGGATTACCTCCTTTCGAACAAGCTGCATTTAGCTGTAACAAAAGTTTTACATCAATACTAAAGTTGTAGTGCTTTAGTCCGCTTAGCGCTTGATATAGTTTTCACTTGAACCTAGCCCCAAGCTGGTTACACTGCTTATCGCTGAATGACTCCTTAGAAGGCGGAGCGAATGTTAAAAAAATTGATGAGTGTTATGGCTTTGGTGATGGCGGTATTGATTGTTACCCCCGACGCAGAGGCTAAGCGCTTTGGTGGCGGTAAGTCCTGGGGAAAAAGCCAACCAACCTTTAAAAAACAACCCACTCAAACTAACCAGCAGGCTAATAAGCAGCAGAACCAAAATAATGGTACGGCAGCAAATACCGGTCGACGTTCAGGAATGATGGGTGGTTTGTTAGGTGGCTTGCTAGCGGGCGGATTGTTTGCTGCCCTGCTTGGCGGCGGGGCCTTTGAAGGCCTACAGATGATGGATATTTTGCTATTTGCCTTGATTGCTTTTGTAGCGGTGCGTTTTTTACGTGGGCTCAACCAACAAAAAGCGGCGGCCATGAACCATCAACCTGCGCAAGCCTATCAAAGTCCACAAACTGATGGCCAGTGGCAGCAAGGTGGTTTTGCTAATGCTAGTCAACTTGCTAGCGGCGGTGAAGATGAAGTGCCGTTTAATCCGCCGGCAGGCTTTGATGTTAATGCCTTTTTAGAAGGCGCGCGTGGTCACTTTGATACGCTGCAGCGCGCATGGAATGACAATAAGCTAGAGGTAATGCAAGAGTACTTGAGCATTGAACTCTACAACGGCTTAGCAGAAGAGCGTCGTTCTTATGGCGATCAAGAGATTAACAGCAGTGTTGTCTTTATTGATGCTGAGTTAGTGCGCGCCGATCACTCAATGTTAAATGCGGAGGTGAGTGTAAAATTCATCGGTCAAACCCGTGATGAAGTAACTGGCCAAGAGAGCAACGTTGCCGAAGTATGGCACCTAGAGCGTAAACTCGACCAAGCTAACTCACCATGGTTGATTGTGGGCATTGAAGCCTAATGTCCGATGATAACTTGTTAGTGGCTGAAGCGCCTGCTAGCGAGTGGTTTCTGTATATTATAAGAACCAAACAGCAGCACCTGTATACTGGCGTGACCACCGATGTAAAACGCCGTTTTGCAGAGCACCAACAAGGCGGTGCAAAAGGCGCAAAAGCCTTACGCGGTAAAGGCCCGTTAAAGTTGGTATTCCAACAAGCTTTGGCTTCTAAACAGCAAGCGATGCGTTTGGAATATGCAATAAAACAACTGCCAAAAGCAGCCAAAGAACGCTTGGTGCTGGGGCAGTTAGATTGGCAAAGCCTGTTACCTGAATCGGATGCTTAAGTTACCAAGAGTAAACATAGGGGCGGTATTGGCTGCTATTGCCAGTCGCTAAGCCCATAGCGTTGTAAGATCTTGGTTAACTCGCCATTAGCTCTAAGTTCTTGTATACCTTCACTGAGGCGGTGAGCTAAGGCAGGGCTTTGTGGATTAGCGGGCGAAAAGGCGATGTACACGGGTTCAATACTAAAGCTAGTCGCGATGCGAATGGCATTGCTATCTCCACGCTGATGAACGTAGTAATCCACCACACTCTTGTCCTCGATATAGCCATCAATTCTCCCTTCCATAAGCAGTTTATGCATACGCTCTAATGCATGCTCACTGCGCACTAACACTACATTACGGCGGTGTTGCTTCGCGTTTATATAAGCATCAACTTCAAGGCTATAGTCATAATCGGCAATTACTGCAATGGTGAGTTTTTCCAGCGAGCTTATGCCCTGATACTGCCAGTTAGTCTCACTTTTCATCACCAATACTTGCTGGGCTTTACCTATTGCGGCTTTTGGGTAAACGAAGCCTTTGGCTTCATCAGCTAATGCTCCTACCACAGCGTGATAAACACCTTTTTCGGTGTGGCGTAGTGCGCGTGACCAAGGCATTTCAAGCAGTCTAACTGGCTGTTCCGGCGCAAATACCTTTTGAGCTATTTCGATGGTGTAACCAGGAAAAGCACTGTTGGCTTGGCAGTTAAAAGGACACCATCGGTCAGCCACCAAAAGAAGCGCTTGGGCGAAGCTGGTTGTACTGGGTAGCATTAGTAACAACAGTAATGTAGCGAAGGCTTTTTTGCTGTTTAACAAAGTGAGCCAATGAAAGCGGAGATGATAATCAACATTGCAAAATCTTAATACGACGGATTTAAGCAGTGCATTATGCTGATTTATCCATAGCTTGTACGCATTTACTGAGTAAAGCTTAGCGCTTAATTCTGTCGTGCTGTTTAGTTTAGTTGACAGTAAAAGCTTTTGTTCGTGGCTAATGTGTTAACCACGAAAAAGTACATTGGGGATAAATGATGGGTATTTACAGACCCATGTCGGAAGTAGAGCGCTTTAAGCGTTTGCGATTGAGTTGTTGTTTCCAGCTGAGCAATTGCTTTGGCAAGGGGCTTTGTAAAATCAACGGCACCACAATGAGTGCTGCACCCAGCCAGGTTAACCTGTCTGGCATTTCGCTAAAGAACAACCAGCCAAAGATAGCAGCACCAATTAAGCCAGTATACTCGGCACTAGCAATGCTATTCGCATTAGCCGATTTATAAGCGATCACCGAACCTGCATGTAAGAACAAAATAAACAAACTGCTACCGCCAGCTAGGTAGAGCAGTGACCAATTAAAGCTTTGCAGCTGTGGCCACGCTAGCACCAAAGTCGCGGGCACTACCATTAGGTTGGTCCAAAACAAACTGGTGACTACCGATTCCTGCTTGGGAATGTATTTTACCGTTAGGTTACTTAGCGCAAGTGTTAGTGCGGTGCCTAATGCTGCAATGGCTCCCCAGTTAAATTCGGTGGGGCGAATAATTACCAATACTCCGATAAAACCAATAAATGCCGCCATTACTTGAGTTCGGTTGATAGGACTTTTGTGCAGCCACATACCCAAGGGCAGCATCATAATTGGAGCTGCGTAGAATAAGGCGTTGGCAGTTGCCAGGGGCAGCGCAATTAAAGCAACCACCATGCAACCAGAGCCCGCTAGCCATAGGTGACCACGCACCACGTGCACCAAGGGTTTCTGCGGCAACTTTTGTTTGGTGAATATGAATAAGGGCAACAACAATAACAAGGTGCTGAGCTGGCGGTAGAGCAGTATTTCAAATACCGAAGCTTGCTCGCCAGCCACTTTCATTAGAGCGTCAGACAAAACCGCAATTTGATTGGCCACAACTAAAATAACAATGGCAATAAAAGTGGAATTGTTTCGCATTTCTGCCTCCTCGTTATATTGGGCTAATCAATTAAGCTGCAGTGTAGAAGCTTGTTAAACATTAAAAAAATGATAATAATTGGTAATACATGAATAAATATAATGTATTGCCATGCGAACTCTTCCTCCACTAAATGCCTTAATTGCTTTTGAGGCTGTCGCGCGAAATCAAAGTGTTGCCAAGGCTGGTGAAGAATTAGGTATTAGCCAAAGCGCGGTGAGCCACCGTTTGCGCTTGCTGGAAGATTATTTAGCAGAGCCTTTGCTGATTAAAGTGGGTCGCCAGCTACAGCTTAGCGAGGCAGGGCGAAGTTATTTTGGCGAGGTAGAGCGGATACTCAATGAACTAAGCCATATCACCCGCCAAGTAAAAGGCGAGGGCATTGCTCAGCTTAGGCTTACTGCTTACAGTTCGTTTGCCCTTAAACGTTTGGTGCCTTTGTTACCCAGCTTTAGAGCGCGCAATCCAGAAATTGATTTACGCCTGCAAATGATTACCGAAGAACCGGTTTTATCGAGCACCACTGGTGATCTATTTATTTGTTTTGCCCATTCAGCACCGGGTTATGTTAGCCACTTATTGCATAAAGAGCGCCTAGTAGCGGTGTGTTCGCCCAGCCTTTATCAAGAGATTGACCAACAAAATTGGCGACAAGACCTGCCCCAATTTCCGCTGTTGTCTTGTGATTTAGATGAAGACGCTCAGCAACCTGGTGGGGACTGGGCGGTATGGTCTAAAGGTTTAGGGATCTCGCTGCCAAGTAACCAAGCCTTTCATAGCTTTAGTCATCAAGTACTGGCATTGGAAGCGGCGGCTACCGGCCAAGGCATTGCTCTGGTGAGTGACTTTATGGTGGAGAAAGACATTCGAGAAGGCAAGTTGGTCGACTTGCCTGTGTCATCGGTATACACCGGCTATGACTTTTACCTTTGTTACAAACAAGCACGTAGCCGAGATCAGGGTTTGCGCGCTGTAGCAGACTGGTTGATTGAAACCGGCGCTAGTCCGCTAGAAGTTTAACCAGCAGTAAGCTTAAGCTGTCGACAAAGTCTAAACGCAAAATGGCAAACTCATCATTCTTCATCACCTGTTGCATGGTGGACGATGGGTGACTGGTATGCCAACAACCAATAACCGCTTGATACAGAAACATCACTTTGCTTAGAGCTTGCTGTTGGTTTAGTTGTGGCGACCAATGCAAAAACAGTTTTGCCAGCTGTTCTGCCATGGCTTTTAGCTGGCGTTTAAAGTTTATTGCCTGCTCAATGTTCTCCTGCTTTTCCAACACTGTGTGCAAAATGGCCGATAGGTAACAAAAGGTGGGTTGGGCGGCAATGGTTTCAGCTAGCACTCTGGGTTTTAGTTGCTGATGCGATAAGCGCTCAAGGCCCAGCAGTAACTGCTTAGCTTCTTCTAAATAAAGTGCCATAAACAAGCTTTCTTTATTGGCGAAATAGCGATACAAGGCAGGTTTCGACAGCTCTAGTTGTTCTGCTAGCTGGCTAAGCACTACCTGCTCGTAGCCGTGTTCACCTAAGGCTTGTTTGGCTGCACCCAGTATTTGCTGGCGGCGTAATTGTTTTTGTTCAGGGCTGATGGCGCGTTTTTTAATAGCTGTATTCACAATGATATTCATTAAGCTCTTGATAGGTAAACCTTAGTCAGTATTTGCACTAAAAGCTATTTGGCAGTGTTCGCGTTATTCGCAAAACTCCCGCTAAACAATACAGGCTTACACTAACGTTCTATTATTTACTGATGATACCGCCAAGCATAGCCGCAAATAAACCGAAGTTTTGCGAGCTTCAATCCATAGTTTACATAAGTTACTCATGGAAACTTGCGTTAAGCCAAGGCGAAAGCTATATAAGTTACCAATGGTATCTTATTCTTTAAGTGAAAAGGCAGGAAGCAACGTGAAATTAAGCCGCCGTGCATTGTTAAAGTACAGCATCGCCACAGTAGCGCTAGCCAGTGGCGGTTCGTGGCTGGTGAGCTCTGCTTCCATAGACTTTAAACCCATGGCTAGGCTTGCTCTAACGCCACAGCAGCAGCAAGTATTTTGGTACTTAATTCCAGCATTCCTAGAGGGCGCTGTGGCTAACGACGATGTAGCTCGAAAACAGCAGGTACTGGGCAATATTGACCATGCTTTTGCCATTCTAGAGCCACATACCCAAGCTGAATTGAACCAGCTATTAGACATTCTGGCATCACGTGGTGGCTGGTTACTGTTAAGTGCGGGTGCTGCTCAGCTAAGTGAGTTATCCATTCAACAACGTTTATTGCTACTGCAGCAATGGCAGCAACATTACCTGCAATTGTTGCGACAAGCTTATCAAGGTTTACATGAGCTAATCACTGCTGCTTGGTATGGTGACCCTGCGTCGTGGCCAGACTTAGATTATCAGCTGCCAGCGCAAGCTAAGGGTTTAGTGAATGATTAAGGACATTATCGCAGAGGGCCTAGCATCGGGCTGGCAACACCTTGATGGCGCTAAACAACACGCTGGGCAAGAGCTGCACTGCGATGTTTTGATTATTGGTAGCGGCGCGGGCGGCGGAATAAGTGCTCAAGTGCTTAGTGAAGCCGGTTTTAAAGTGATTGTGGTAGACGAAGGGCCACTTAAAAGTAGCCAAGACTTTAAGCTGCAAGAACGACAAGCCTATCCAGACTTATACCAAGAGTCAGCGGCGCGAAAAACCAAAGATAAAGCCATTAGTATTTTTCAAGGACGCTGTGTTGGTGGCTCAACTACGGTTAACTGGACCACTTCTCTTCGCACCCCTGAACCCACTTTGCAACATTGGCAGCAACGCTGGGGCTTTAGGGAGCTTGATTCAAAAAGTCTTGCGCCTTATTTTCAAAAGGCTGAGCAGTTGCTGGGTATAAGTCCTTGGCTTAATACAAATCAAAACAATGCTTTATTGGCTAAAGGTTGTGAGGCCTTAAACTGGCCTTATCAAGCCATTCCTCGCAACGTTAAGCAGTGTTGGGATTTGGGCTATTGTGGCATGGGCTGCCCAACCAATGCCAAGCAATCGATGTTAGTTACCACTATTCCGGCTGCTCTTAATGCGGGCGCAACTTTGCTAAGTCGTTTTCGCGTTCAGGCTCTGCAATTCTCTAATGATGCTATCACTGGTGCGCAATTACAGGCTTTGGATAGCAAACAACGCGCAAACGGCGCAAAGGTTAACATTCACGCGCGGCAGGTGGTGTTGTCTGCGGGGGCCATTGGTAGTCCTGCGGTGTTATTGCGCTCAAAAGTTCCCGACCCTTATCAGCTAGTGGGCAAACGTACCTTTTTACACCCCAGTGTGATGAGTGGCGCCTTGTTCGAGCATGTCGTTAATAGCCACCAAGGTGCGCCGCAATCGGTGTATTCCGACCACTTTGTATGGCGTGGTGGTAGCGACGGAGAGTGCGGCTATAAGTTAGAAGTGCCGCCGGTTCATCCGATTTTGTTAGCCACTAAAATTAGTGGTTTTGGTCAGTTTCATAGCGAGATGATGCAGCAGATTAACCACCTGCAAGTTACCATCGCGCTGCTGCGCGATGGCTTTAATGAGCAAAGTGTAGGTGGGCAAGTGCAACTTCGTGATGATGGCAGCCCAGTGCTGGATTACCCTATTAGTGACTTTGTTTGGCGAGGTGCGCGCCGTGCCTTACTCAGTATGGCTGAGTTGCAGTTTGCTGCAGGTGCCAAGCAGGTCTTTCCTCTGCATGAGCAAAGTCGCTTGGTTAATTCTTGGAGCCAAGCTAAAAAGATGATTGAGCAATTGCCGATGCAGGCTTTGGCAACCCGCTTAGCCTCTGCTCACGTAATGGGAGGTTGCGCTATGGGTGGTGATGAGCAAACTTCGCTGGTGGATGAGGCCGGCAATTACCGCTGGCTTGATGGCCTAAGCGTAATTGACGGTTCGGTATTCCCTACCAGTTTGGGTGCTAATCCCCAGCTAAGCATTTATGCCATGGCCTTAAGAAATGCCGAACTACTCGCAAAACGGCTTTGAGCTTAGGCTTTAGTTAAGCAAGCGTTTACAAAGTGAGCCGGCCACTGCTAATCTTAAACAAAGATTAAAAAAGGCCAATCTTCATGTGGTTACAACGTTTGGTAAGATTGAAAGCGCGACCGCGTGGCTTTCACCTAATTACCGAAGAATTAATTTTGCAGTTGCCCGAACTGCAAGATTTTAAAGTGGGTTTGTGCCACTTATTACTGCAGCACACTAGTGCCAGTTTAAGTTTGAATGAAAATGCTGACCCTAGCGTTCGTGCCGATTTAGATGCCCACTTAAATAAAATGGTGCCAGAGAACGCACCTTATTTTGAACATACCTATGAGGGGGCCGACGATATGCCTGCCCATATTAAAAGCAGCTTGCTAGGCGCTGAGTTAACCTTGCCGATTAACCGAGGTGCCTTTGCTTTAGGCATTTGGCAGGGGATCTATTTAGGTGAGCATCGAAATGAAGGTGGCAATAGACAAATTATTGCCACCCTCTCTGGTGAATAAGGCTTGGTTTGGCTTACTTGTTATTCACAATACTGTCCCAATATCTTAAACAAAGTCTTTACCTAAGTTGGCGCTATGGATCTGTTAGCAATTTTTCTACTCACCTTTATTGTGATGTTCTTTTGGCGTCGTCGCAAAGACGCCGAGCGCGCCCAGCACTTGATAAAGCAGAAATGTAAAACCTTAGAGTTACAACTACTCGAAGTGAATTTTAAGCAAGAAAAACCGCAAAAAATGGCCGGCTACTGGCGTTGGTGTCGTTACTACCAGTTCGAATTCTCTTCCACCGGCGACAGCCGCTATCAAGGCCAGTTGATTATGGCCGGCAGCCAATTCAAGTTTGAGCTACCGGTGTATAAAGTAGGTGATGATTTGTTTGAGGGCTAGGCTCAATCCTTAGCCTGCCTAGTCATACATCAGCGTCTCAGCTTTTTTACTATCAAACTCTTTTAACGACTTCCGAGCTAGCTGCCTAAAGGGCAGTGCTTTAACTATTTCTTCAAAGGGTTGAATGGCAAAAGCCCAAAAAATCGATACCTCAAAATAAAGAATAAGCAATGCACAAAGGGGTATGGAGATAAGCCATTGGCCGATAAAGTTAATTTTAAATACGCTGGTGGTTTTTCCTAAAGCACGCAAGGCGTGCCCATGCACGGTGTTGTAGCCGCGCACTAGCGGTAAAAAGATATATAACGGGGCTATTAGGCTAAGTGCTTGGTAGGTCTCGGCGTCTAGTTCAGGGTAGATATTAGGCAAAATTAAGCTTAAGCCGGCGAAAGCGAAAGCGCAGACTAGTGATACCATCACTGCCACATCAATGCTTTTATCGACATTTTTAGCCAGATCGTCGAGTTTTCTGGAGCCAATGGCTTGGCTAATGCTTATCGCTGACGCATGCGCCCAAGCAGCAATAAATTGAGTACCGGCTCTCAGCCAAGGCATTATCAAGGTAATAGCTACGTAAGCATTAATGTTGAGCTGGGAGTACAGCAGCTGGTAAACACTTATGCCAATTTGCAAAATGGTTACGTTCACTGCAACCGGAAAAATTTCTCGGCTATGTAAGCGTGTACTACTCAATAAGGCTGGCATGGATTGTTTAAAGCTTAGATCTAAACTTTGATCGGCTTTTAAACAAAAGCTTAAATAGCTCATGCGAATCACTATCGCGATTAAACTGCCTACCGCCGCGCCTTCTAAACCCATGCCGCCGAAATCGGCAAAACCATGGATTAAAAAATAAGAGACTATGGCATTGATGGGCATTTCAATGAGGTAGCCCTGTAGCGGAATTTTGCTTTTTCCTTGGCTATTAAACAAAGCGATGATCACTTGGGTTATTGCAGTAAACAGCACTAAGTATTTTGAGATGGCTAGGTAGCTGATGATTTGCTGCTGCAGTTTAGGGTCATCGGCTAGGGCTGTAACAATCGCTTGGTCGCCTAGATGCAGTGCCAACCAAAAAATAAAAGCAACGCTCAAGTTTATGATTAAACCTGCCCAAAAGCCTTTGGTAAGCGCTTGCTGATTGCCCGAACCTATTGCTCGGCTAAGCACCAATTGCGAGCCATTGGCCAAAGCCATTTGAATACCCATGATAAATGCCACCAAGGTAGCGGCTATGCCCATTGCTGCTAGTGGAATTTCGCCAAGTGGAGAAACCAACAAGGTATCTACCATCAACATTGATTGCATCAATAGGCCATTTAAAGCCAGCGGCCAGGCTAAGGCGATATTCTTTTTTAGGTAGGATTGATTAGGCACTATCGTCTCTAATTACAGCAATCGATTAAGGGTATGGTGTAGTATATAATATTTTGTATTACAAATTAATTGGGCGTAGTCAAATTACGCTTAATTAAGCAGCATTTTTAAGGCATTAGAAAGTAACTTAACATGGCGCTGCCTCCAGATATGGCGCACAAACTCAGTGAAAAAGTGCGTATCCATCGCTGAGGGAAACGTTTGCCGTAGCGCCGACCTAAAAAGGCACCCAGTAAGGCTGCAGGAATTAAAGGTAGCGCGGCGTACACATGGGCTAAGGACATAAAACCCACCGAGCTTTGCACAGCCAGCGACATAATGCAGCTAGCCACAAAAAACGCCGACAAGTTTGCTCGTAAGTAACTGGCTTGCTGGTGCTGGAGAAGCAAAGCCATGGGGGGCCCACCAATCGAGCTACTGGTGCCCATAAAGCCAGAAATAACTCCCGCAATTGCCATGCGTTTTGGAGTGGGCGCAATGCGAATAGGAAACAAGCTGATTGCGACTGCGATGATGACCGATAAACCTAACCAAAATGACAGGCTTGCTAGATCGGCCCACAATAATAAAAGGCCGCCAGCGACCGAGCCTGGGATGCGGCCGATTATCGCAGCCTTTAAACCGCCAAAAGCGATGCTGTCTCGGTGTTCAAAGGCACTTAAGCTGGCCACTACCAGTGCAACAATTACCATTGGACCAGGCACATATACCGGCGACAGTTGGAACAATAAGGGGGCGGCAATTACCGCGAGGCCAAAACCAATGGTGTATTGAACAAATGCGCCGAGTAACACCAGTAAACAGGCTAATAGTGTAATCACTTGCCACCTCGCTTACCCAAGCCTTGGCTAAGCAAAGTGGGTTAAGTTGATAAAAGCTATTCGCTTAGTTGAGCGAATATATCGTTTGCTGCTGGTGACTGAGGGTTGCGAGCTCAATTAAAGCGATAACGTCGCTAGCTTGCTGAGCGCTAACGCTTAATACTTCACCCTTAGTCACTGCATTTACAAAGTTATCATAGAAAGCTAAATAGTTACCTTTTATTAATGACTTATGTAATAGCGCCTGGCCAGCTAGATGGATTTCGCTGCGATTAGTATCTTGGCCAAAACTGGAAGAATTGGCCGATAGCCCCGCCGCTAGTTGCTGTTCTTGCGGATCCATTCCCCACTTAGCGTAGGAGCCTTTACTGCCATGTATTTGGAATCGAGGACCGGGCTCAACCATTAAGGAGTTACAGCTAAGTTGTACTTTTTTGTCGGGGTATATTAGGTGTAAATCAAAACAGTCGGGCGTTTTTGCACCCTCGCGTTGAGTATCTAAATGAGCCCATAGTTTATCGGGCTTACCAAATAAGCTAAGCGCCTGATCGAGAAGGTGAGCGCCTAAATCGTAGAGTACCCCACCACCTTGTGGATCCAGCTCCTTCCAACGCTGTTTCACCACTGGACGATAACGGTGAAAGTGAGCCGAATAAGAATGAATTTTGCCAAGGCTTTGATTAGCAAGCAGCTGTGAGATAGTTAAAAAGTCACTGTCCCAGCGGCGGTTATGAAAAACGCTTAAACACTTGCCGGTTTGTTCGGCAATTTGCTGCAGTTGCAGGCATTGTTCGCTGCTTATGGCTAAAGGTTTTTCAACTATCACATGTTTGCCTGCGAGCATTGCTTGTTCGGCTTGCTCGGCATGTAATGAGTTGGGGCTAGCAATCACTACTATGTCGATGTTGGGATGATTGATCAGAGCTTCACTATCTAAACACAGCGCTTTGGGGTAGGCGTCGGCAACTTCCTGCTTGCGAGAACTGGCAATGGCAAACAAGTTAAGCTGCGGTTGAGCACTAATTAGCGGGCCGTGAAATACCCGCCCCGATAAACCAAATCCAATAATACCAACGTTTAACATGCGTGCTCCTATATGGGCTTAAGGTAGAGGAATTGTCGCTAGCTTAATTGTCTCAGGTTGCTGGCGTATGACCGAAAGTAACCAAAGTTGCTCACCATCACTGGCAATCGCTTGGGCAGTGTCGCTTTGTTCCAAGGCTATTACTTGAAGCACTTTGCCAGACTTCGGCTCAATTTCTAACAAGCTGCTATAGCGAGTGCTGAGCACAAACCAGCGACCTTGGTGCAAAGTCATGCTGCCCAGTTGATATTGAGTAAACTGAGCTTGTTGGCTAGGGTGGCTTAAGTCAAAGCTTTGCTGTTGCTTACCATCTCTATCACCACGATAACAGCGTTTTAAGCCTTCGCGCTCACAAGTGTAAAACTCTTGTGCTTGTGGGTTCCAGACTAAACCAGCGGTTTTGTGGTGAAGACCGTCGCGTATTAACTTGCGCTTGTCGACAAAGCGCCAGCTTTGCTGGGTAAGTTCGAAATACAGCAGCCGAGCGTCACTAGAAATACCCACTAGGTGATCGTCTACTAATACTAAGTCGGCAATATCGCCGCTGGCGGGTAGCTCTTCTAGCCTTGCTTCACTGAGTGTGGAATTAAGGTAGGCCAATTTCGCCGAACCGGTAACTAATACCGTTTGCGGTGCCAGCGTACCCACTAGCCAATGTTGCTGTTTAGGTAGCCACAGCAGGCTAGCGGCATTTGGGATCCCATCTAATTGCGCAACCAGCTGCGGTTGCACGCTTAATTCAGCTAAAGGACTGTCTTGAAATTCGCTGCTTGGCGGGGGAAACATCACCAAGCCAACGAGAGTACCAATCATTAACAGGGCGATTAAACCAATAACTTTAAACATGCAGTGGCCACCTTGGCGACATCGAAAGAGGTAAGCGCAAGCTATTCAGGCTTAGGCTGGTAATGACTTAAAAACATGGCAATGCAACTTTCTACCAGCTCTGTTTGCTCGGCAGCGCTTGGCATTGGCATGCGGTTGATGATTTGTGGCCAAAAACAGCGACCTTTTAACATCGACAAAAACTGGCTGCTGGCTAAGCTTGGGTTATTGCTATCAATGCGCCCATCGTTAATGGCACATTCAAACCAATAGTTGATGCTGTTCTCTAAAGTCGCCATGTGCTGCATGGTTTCGATCATTTGCTCGGGCATATGAATCGCTTCAGCAATCACCAATCGAGCAAGGTCGATAAACTCTGGGTCGGCGAACAACTGCAGTTCTTTATTTGCCAGTTGTGTTAGCTGTTCGGCTAAGCTGAGATCGCTGGAGTATTCCATTTTAGTGGCTGCTGAAATCAAATCTAGCATCATACTCACAATGCCAATAAACAAGGCCTGCTTGCTTGGGAAGTGGTTATAAACGGTGCGTTTACTTACTTGAGCCGTTTGCGCGACGCGATCCATGCTGGTGGCTGCATAGCCACTGGCCTTAAATTCACTAATGGCGGCATTGATGATTTGTGCGCGTTTTTTTTGGCTAAGAGTCATTGTTTAAGACAAATTGATTACTGCGGTTTGGCCGATAGCTGATTCTAACAAATTTAGTAAATACATGGGCTAACAATTACCGCAAATTGTTCATGGAAGTTTCATCTTGTGGCTGAAAAAGCCCGCCACACTATTAGGGTGTTCTTGAGTGGGAAACGTTAAGATGAATCGAGAAGCCGCCGCAGAACGAAAATGGCAAAACGCCAGTTATCCGCAAAATGAGTTTAGTGGCAAGCTCAGTGGTTTGCCGCCACGTTTAGCAGAGTATTACTTACTACTTAGCTGGCCGCTTCAGTTTGGTTTAGCGCCTGCTGTGGAATCGCGATAGTAAAGTTAAAGCCTTGTTCCACTTGAGTCTCAACGTGCAATTGCCACTGTAGTTTTTGGGTGATCAGGTTGTACACAATGTGCATGCCTAAGCCGCAACCTCCTTTGCCGCGAGCAGTGGTATAAAAGGGCTCAAAAATATGGCTAACGGTTTCTTGGCTGGCACCTTTGCCATTATCGCCCACAATAAGTTGGGCGCCTTGTGCCGTTTTCTCCAGAGTAATGCTAATTTTCCCTAGGGTTTTGCCATGGTCTAGGCCATGAATTAGCGCGTTACCAAACAAATTGGTAACTACCTGAGCAATAGCCCCAGGATAGGTGAATACGTGCAGGTTTGGCTCTAGTTGAGTGACTAGCTCAACCTTAGTGCCTTTAAGTTGATGCTGCAGGCTGCGCAATACTTTGTTGATATAATCGGCGAGGTTGATTTTGCGTTGCTCTTCGTAACTTTGATCAACTGCAACCTGTTTAAAGCTAGTAATTAGTTCAGCCGCTCGCTGGGCACTGCTAATGATGATTTCGCTGGTATTGGTGGCATCGGCAACAAACTTTTCAAAGTTGGCTTTGGTGAGTTGCTGAGCACTCATCTGCTTTGCAAGTTGCTCTATTTGCTCTTTAAGGTGGCTGGCAGCCAATAAGCCGTTACCTAAAGGAGTATTAATTTCATGAGCAACCCCACTGACTAATCCGCCTAAGGCTGCCATTTTCTCACTGAGTTCTACTTGTTCCTGATATTGTTTGGTTTCTTCCAGTAGCCGCTGGTGGTCGATGATATCGGCGATTTGCGGTGCCATAAATTCGATAAACTCAGCATGCACTCCTTCGGTGAGCGCTACCATGTAACCAAAGTGTTGTTGGCCGCTTTTCAGTTCACTAATTACCCACAAACCTTGGTGAGCTTTATCACCTATTGCGTCTTCAAAGGCGGCGGGCAGAGGCGTTATTGATTCGGCCAAAGCTAAGCTGCCGGGCTGTAAGTGGTGAGCCAAGTAAGTGTGGCTTTTCCCTTGTTCGCTAAAACCTTGTTGATAGATATACAGCTCAGGAATGCCCAATTCGTCTAGAGTAGGCTGGGCTTGAGTTAAAATGGTGTCGAGGTTTTGCCGTTGGTGCAGCAAGCGGGTTACCGCAAGGCGCTGGGCATTGCTGTCTCGCTGTCGGATAAGCAGGCGATTTTGCTCGTCGTTGCTGCGTTTCTCCACTTCTTTGCTTGGGGCTCCGCTACTTTCACGAAGCACTGACATGGTTTCTAATTGATATTCAGCATCAAGGCTTGCCCCGTTAATGCTTTCGACGACCAGTTGCGCAGCAAGAGAACCCGTGCGCTGGGCGGGATAAATGGCAGTGGTTAAACTGGGGCGAATGGCATCGGCATATTCAAAATCATCAAAGCCGCTTACTTTTACCTGTTCAGGGATGGCTACCTGCTGTCTGTCTAATTCTTCTATCACACCCTTAGCGCTAAGGTCATTCACACACATGATGGCATCGGGGAGGCGTTGATGTTTGGCTAGCCATTGATGGCATAACTTAGCCGCTCCAACGGGTGTCATATCGCCATGTAGGTGTTGTTCAGGATTATGGCTTAATCCATGCTCTGCCAGTACGTCGCTAAAGGCTTTGTAGCGCCGCTGGGAATCGAAGTTATTCTCTGGGCCGTCGATATACAGGATGTCTTTGCAGCCAATTTCCAGCATGTGTTGGCTTAGCTGGTACATACCGCTGTAATTATCAACCAACACTGAAGGGATGTCCGGTATTACCGAGCCAACATTTACGATTGGCAGCTCACCAATCGCCTCGACCACTTTGTTCATTACCTTATCGGAGGTTTTGTATCCTACGCCGCCGCCGTATAAGACCACCCCATCTATATCTAGATTGCTTAGTTGTTTTACAAGCCATAGGTCTTTGTCTTGAAACTCTTGCTCATCTGCGAGGTAGCCAATGGGCATGAATAGGCAGCTATATAATTGCGGGTCTAGACTCGTTTGAATGCCTCGAATCACCTGTTGGTCGATGGTTTGAGACAATGTTGGCAATATGACGGCAATGCGTTTTTTCATTAAGAACAATAGTTTTAGTCTTGATACCTTTCAATGTAACAAGTGAAATTGAGATTGCTGTGATTTAGCTAGGAGAATTGTTAATAAATTGTATTTTTGTGGCTAAGCGGCATGCTTTTGGGGGCAAAAAAGCATACCTAGGGTGCTTAACTCGGAATCGGCATTACCCGGTTTCGGCCGAGTCGTTTGGCTTCGTAAAGCTGAGTATCGGCTGCATCAACAATCGCTCGAGACTTGCTCACCATGTTGTATTCGGCAACACCAAAGGAACAAGTGATGTTGTCGATACGTTGGTTAGAGCGGCGATCTTTTAGGCTTAACTTCTCTATGGCTCGGCGAACGGATTCGGCTAAATGCCTGGCGGAACGCAGATTAGATTTAGGGCAAATAATGGCGAACTCTTCGCCGCCAATACGGTAAGCCTTAGCGCCGTCACGGCAAGCTTCGTTAATCCGCTTAGCGACAATTTTTAATACTTGGTCGCCCAGTACGTGGCCATAGTTGTCGTTAAACGCTTTAAAGTGATCGATATCGGCGATAATAATGCACAAACCCTCAGGGTTTGAATCAAATAAGTCTTTAAAGTCTGCATCAAAGGCGCGTCTATTCAAGGCACCGGTAAGTGCATCGTTGAGGGCTTCTTTCTCGGTTTCTTTAAGCTGATTTTTTAAGTTTTCAATTTCTGCTTGGGCTTTACCTAACTGAGAGTTAAAAAAGTCGGTGCTTTGTCGAATATTAGCAGCGTCATCGATAAGGTTACGTACGAGGCCTAACACTTGTTCTAGTGGAATGCCGTCTTCTTCAATGCGATTTAGTTTGGCAAAATTCTTATCTATGCTTGATTGAAAGGCATTGGTGTCTGAGCCAGTGTCGGTCATGGTTTGTGATAGCTCTGTGGCCATGGCTTCTAGGCTATGGCGCATGCTTTTCACATCTAACTCTTCCTGGCTAGCAATGTGGTTTTGATAAAGAATTTGGCTGCTGGTGGTAGGTACGGTGTCGTATTCACTAATGATTTCATCGATGGCTGCATTTAGCTCTGGATTCTGATCATCAACGTACAAATACCATAATGCATAGTTGCTAGGCGTGGCAGGGATTTGATGTTTCATCATCAAAGGCACAGCCTTTTTTAGATTTAGGGTCGCTTTTTTTAGAATTTTATCGCTCATATGAGCTCCATCGATACTCGTTGCTTCACGCCACTTGCAGCCTGCTTTTTATAGCGTAGTAAACAATACGGCTTTATAAATATGATTCAACAGGAGCCGAGTAAGCTCCTTAATATAAGACTACGGTTTACTATGATGCCTCGGGACATTGATAAACATGAGCGCTAACTAACTCTGGCTCAGCAGTAGTTAAAGGAATCAGTTGCACTGCATTGCCTTTAAGGCTGATAACTCGTTGGCTTAGCTCTTGTTTGCCGTTATCGCTGTCTAAACTTTGTGGGTCTACGTTAAATACCCCTAGAATATTACAATCAACCACATCGGTTGATTTCTCGGTAATCATCACACCTTGGTTTTGTTCCGGATCAGAGCTTGAACAAGCTCCCAGTAAGACAATGGCGCTGGCAACAATTAGAGATTTTTTCATCGCGATTCCTACAATTTCAACGAATTAGTAAATAAAGGATATTTTTCTTATCAATAGCTTAGTAAATTTTGCCCAGCTATGAAAACAATTTGATGCTTAATTGTTGTTTGTGTTGCGCAAGGTTGAAAATGGCCTAGCTTAAAACCATAATTTGGAAGTTGGTGAGCGGATAAAAAGCAAAAAAAAGCCCAGTTGATTAACTGGGCCTTGTTGATACTAAATTGGCTTATTTGCCAATTAAGATGCGTAACATGCGGCGTAGCGGTTCTGCCGCGCCCCAAAGCAATTGGTCACCCACGGTGAAGGCAGAAATGTATTCTGGACCCATGGTGAGCTTGCGAATACGACCAACCGGAACACTAAGTGTGCCAGTTACCTTGGTAGGAGTAAGCTCTTGAGCTGATAGTTCACGGTCATTAGGAATCACTTTCACCCAATCGTTGTGAGCGGCTAAAATTTCTTCAATCTCAGCCACTGGAATATCTTTCTTCAGCTTAATGGTAAGCGCTTGGCTATGACAACGCATAGCGCCAATGCGCACACAAATACCATCGATAGGTGTTTGGCTGTCACTGGTGCCTAAGATTTTGTTGGCTTCTACTTGGGCTTTCCACTCTTCTTTGCTTTGACCGCTCGCTAGAGGTACGTCAATCCATGGGATTAAACTACCTGCTAGTGGCACGCCAAATTGATCGGTAGGGAAGTCGTCACTACGCATTTTATCGGCCACTTTTCGGTCGATGTCTAAAATGGCAGATGCTGGGTCAGCTAACTCGGTGGCAACATCGTCACGAATCTCGCCCATTTGGCTGATTAATTCGCGCATGTTGCGGGCACCCGCGCCAGAAGCCGCTTGGTAAGTCATTGGGCTAACCCATTCAATAAGGTCTTTTTCGAATAAGCCGCCAATCGCCATCAACAGTAGTGAAACGGTACAGTTACCGCCTACATAGGTTTTTACACCCTTGCTTAAGGCTTGGTCTATTACGTCACGGTTTACTGGGTCTAGTACAATGACTGCATCATCTTCCATACGAAGAGCTGAAGCGGCGTCAATCCAGTAACCATCCCAACCACTTTCGCGTAGTTTAGGGTAAACGTCTTTGGTGTAATCACCACCCTGACAGGTGATAATGGTGTCCATGGTTTTTAGGCTGTCGATATCGAAGGCATCCTGCAAGATGGTTTCGCCGGTGCCAACATCTGGACCTGCAATACCTACTTGAGAAGTACTAAAAAAAACCGGAGCTATGTGGGCAAAATCGCTCTCTTCGCGCATACGCTGCATTAACACGGAACCCACCATGCCGCGCCAACCAACCAAACCTACTTTCATGGTCCGTTTTACATCCTTTATTTTATGATCTTTGTGTTTGCTGTTTAGCTAAACAAGTACGTTTAACCAATCCTTGAGATTACCACTGGCAAGCCTGTAACACTAGCGCTTATCAAAGAAAATTGAGCGCTTTTCGACCACTATTTGCCAAGATGAATACAGCGTTAATTAACGTGGGCCGGTTGGAAAGTTAACCACCTTGGGAGATTGGCGCTGATCTTCGCCAATATTGATGTTGCGGCTGCGACGCTTTCCTTGGGAGTAACGGTCGTAGCAGGCGTCGGTAATGCCCATTTCTTGGCAGAACTGAACGAAGCTGGCAAAGTCCTTGCCGCTAAAAGCGTTGTCGCTGCGGGTGAGTTGGCTGTCGATGTAGGCTTGGGTGCCATTAAAGTTGATATTGGCGCAGGCATCATAGGGCTGACCATATTCACTTACTCGGATAGCGCGCACCATTTTAATTTCGAAAATCCAATCGCCAATTCTTAAACAACGTTGATCAAACTGTTCCATTTTGATTCCTTTAAGCTAAATAATTTGGCGAGATAATAAGAAGCCGCTCACCTTAAACCCTGTGAGCTACAGCACAAATTAAGCCAAATATTTAGCACTTAAAAATCAAAGCCTTAGTCCTGCTGGTGGGAAAATGTGTCGCTAATTAACGACAGTGGTGGGGGAATTTGCGGTTTAAATCTAGTCTGCTAGCAACAAAACTTTACACTTATATCTTAAATCAGTGACTTAGCTCGATTATTCATCATATGAATTAACTGTCTCTGTTTGGCGACAGTGGGATTTTTGTGCATCTCTGGCATTATAGTCGGCTGTTTGGATTGTTGTTCCTCGCTAGGGATAGTTGTTTGATAAATTTTCGCGTGCTGGCCTCTATTCGCCGGCTTAGTTTTTGGGCCTTAGCCACCTTGGGTTTGCCGCTATTACTTAGTTTATTGCTCGCCTCTTACTACTTGCAGCAAGTGTCTATGCAAGGCCAGCAAACTGCATTCTTATCAGCACAAGTGGTGTCGGCAAGTAAACGTTTAGATGAATCTCTGCTGGATTTAGAACGCAGTGCTCGTCAATTTAGAGTGCTAGCAGATGAAAATCGATTAAAGCTCTATCAGCGGCAATGGCAACGGGTATCTAAAGGCTTGTTTGAACTGCGTACCGGCAGCGATGACAAGGAACTATTGCAGATTGTTTATGAGTTAGAGCAGCAATTGCAATCGCTCAGCGAGTTAATGGAAAGCCCGCAAGCTTTACAAAGAGTGGCGCTAAACATTCAATTTAAGCGCTTTGCCAGCTTAAGTCATCGTTTTGACCAGCGCAGCCAAAGCTTAATCAATGAACTGGCCATGGCCCTACAAGATACCACGCAACAAGCCCAGCAACGCTTGTTGTTTAGTATGGTAAGCCTGCCTATTGCCTTAGCTGCTGCGGTATTATTGGTATTGGTAATTACTCGGCCTTTGCAACAACTGCGGCCACAAATTGCCCGTTTAAAGTCCGGCGAATTTGAGCAAGCCATTAAGGTAAGTGGGGCTACCGAAGTGATGGCGATAGCCGATGCACTGGATGATATGCGTTTACGCCTATTAAGTTTAGAGCAGCAAAAAACCGCCTTTATTCGACACATTTCACATGAGCTAAAAACGCCGTTAGCGGCGATTCGTGAAGGAAATGAATTGCTTTACGATAACAGCGCTGGGCCGCTTAATGCCCAGCAGCAGGAGATTACCGAAATACTGCGTGATAGCAGTTTGCGCTTGCAGCAATTGATTGAAGCCTTGCTCGATTTTAATTTACTGTTGGATACCCCTGGTGAACAAGTCCATCATCCGGTGGACTTAAAGCCACTGATTGAAAAAGTCTTGGCAAGTCATCGCTTAAGCCTGTCTAGCCGAGGCTTAAGTCCCAAGATAGAGCTGGGAGAGAGCCACGTGATGGCCAATCAAGAGCAGTTGCGGGTGATTGTAGATAACCTATTGTCGAACGCGATTAAGTTCTCACCGCAAGCTGGGGTGATAAAATTAGGTTCGTTTGCCACGGTAAACGGCGTAAGTTTATATATTGACGACGAAGGCGAAGGCATTGAATACGAACTACAGCAGCGGATCTTCCAACCCTTCGTGCAAGGGAAAACCGCCAAAGATCCGCGTTTAAAAGGCAGTGGTTTAGGTTTAACGATTGCCAAAGAGTTAGTTGAACGACAACACGCCAGTTTGCGTTATCAGCGCTTAGAACAAGGCAGTCGATTTGTCGTAGAGGGCTTACAAGGAAGCGAGTTAGATGAAAGTTAAATTGTACGTAGTGCTGCTTAGTATCGTAACGGGAATACTTAGCGGTTGTGAGTTAACACGCCCCAATCAACAAGTGGTGCCTGTTAGCGACGCTCAGCAACCAGAGCTAGGAGAGTTTGACCCTGCAGCCTACTATTTAAACCTTGAGACCCTTAATGAAGATCAGATATTCAACGAGTTAGAGTTGTTATTACTGGATCCGCAACAAGGCAACAACGGTATTAAACTTGGCCTAATATATGCCTATAAAAAGTCACCAGTGAAGAATCCGCACCGCGCTCATGCGCTGTTTAATAAGGCCTTAGCTAGCGACCAAGTATTTACCCAACGTGGCATGCTGGTGGCCTTGAACGACCAAATTGCGGATAGCTTGCGTTGGCTACATAAATACGAAGATCTCGCTTCTACCCAGCAGCAGCAAGAAGATTTACTGCAGCAGCAAATTGGGGCATTAAAAATGCAGCTAGATGAACTCACGCGAATTGAGCAACAACTAAATGAACGAAATTAATCATCAAGGCGGAAAGTTATTGGTTGTCGATGACGACCCCAGCCTACTGCGCCTAATAAGTCTGCGATTACAATCGGCTGGATACGAAGTACATGCGGTAGCTAGCGCTAAAGAAGCCTTGGCTGAACTGGAAAGTTACCCCGCTCAGCTAGTTATTAGTGATGTGCGCATGGATGGTATGGACGGCCTCGCCTTGTTTAATGCGATAAAGCAGTTGTACCCTAGTTTGCCAGTGATGTTACTCACTGCTCACGGCAATATTCCCGATGCGATTGCAGCAACTCAACAAGGGGTATTTGGTTATTTAACCAAACCTTTCGATAGCCAAGAATTGCTGGCAAAGGTGGCTGACGCCTTGCAGCTTCAGCCAAATGTTACCGAAGGCGAAAGCCAACAGCCACAAGCTAGCTGGCGCAGCGAGATTATTAGTCGTAGCCCAATAATGGACGTGCTGATAAAGCAAATTCAGCAGGTTGCGCCCAGCGATGTAAACATCATGATTCAAGGTGAAAGTGGCTCCGGTAAAGAGTTGCTGGCTAAGGCGATTCACCAAGCCAGTCAACGCCAGCAAGGCCCGTTTGTTGCGGTTAACTGTGCAGCCATTCCCGAAGGTTTGTTTGAGTCTGAGCTATTTGGCCACGCTAAAGGGGCTTTTAGTGGCGCGGCGAATGCCCACCCTGGCTTATTTCAAGCAGCCAATGGCGGAACCTTATTTTTAGATGAAATTGCCGATACGCCCTTAAGCGTGCAAGTTAAGTTGCTGCGCGCATTGCAGGAGCGAGAAGTGCGTCCGGTGGGCTCAACCAAAAATATTCCCGTTGATGTGCGAATTGTTTCGGCGACTCACCAAGATTTATATCAAGCGGTGCAACAACAGGAGTTTCGTGAAGATCTCTATTATCGCCTCAATGTGGTGGAGCTGGGCTTGCCGCCTTTAGCAAAACGTAGAGAAGATATTCCCTTGCTGGTGCATCATTTCAGCCAGCAAATTGCTGATCGCCAAGGCAGTGCCTTAAAAACTTACTCGCCAGAGGCAATGTCGAGCTTGGTGTCGGCACGTTGGCCCGGCAATGTGAGACAGCTTATGAATGTGGTTGAGCAAACTAATGCTTTGTCTACTGGGCCACTGATTCCAGCGCAATTAGTTCAGCAAGCCTTGCGTGAAAAAGCTGAGTTGGTGAGCTTTTCTCAGGCTAGAGATGAGTTCGAGCGAGGTTATTTAGCGCGCTTGTTGCGCCTAACTCAGGGGAACGTGAGCCAGGCAGCGCGCTTAGCGATGCGTAATCGCACCGAGTTTTACAAACTACTGGAGCGCCATCATTTGCGCCCCGAGTCGTTTCGCGCTTAAAGGTGCTTTTCGTTAAAGCGATCAACAATGACGGCACAAGCGGCGTCACCGGTGATGTTTAACGAAGTACGGATCATGTCAAAGATACGGTCCAAGGCAAATAATAGCGGTAGGCCTTCAATAGGAATGCCTGCTGCTAGCAATACCGCTACTACTAGGAATGATGGCCCCGGCACGCCTGCCTGACCAATTGCACCTAGGGTTGCAGTGAAGATAATTGCTGCATAAGCCGCTAAGCCTAAATCTACTTGGAACATTTGTGCAAAGAACACCGCCACTAAGCCGTAGTAAATGGCGTTACCACTCATGTTAATGGTGGCTCCCAACGGCAGTACAAATGAGGCAGTAGCTTTAGACACTTTTAGCTCTTCTTCAACCACTTCCATAGTTACCGGCAGCGTCGCCATTGATGAAGAGGTAGACAAAGCAACCGCTTGAGGCTTTTTCATGGCGCTCATAAACTCGCGCACCGACATCTTGGAAAATAGCTTGATGGTGAGCGGGTAGAATATAAAACCGTAGATAAGAATCGCCGCCACGTAAACCGCAAATAACTTGGCTACTAAGCCCAACATAGCAAAACCAAAGGTGCCTACCGACTCTGCCATAAGGCCGAATACGCCAAGCGGGGCAATTAGCATTACGATGTTAATCATCCAAATGAATGCACGAATAATGGTGTCTAAGCCACTCATAATGGGTGCTGTTTTATCGCTAGGTTGTTTTGACAGCGCAATACCAAAGAACAAACAGAACACCATGATCTGCAGAATATTTGCATCCATTAGAGAAGCAAAAATATTCTCTGGGATCATGCCGATAACCGTTTCCATCACGCCAGGTACGGCACCTTTATCGGCGTATTCGCTAGAAAACATATCGCTGGCTTGGCTTAAGTCGAGGCCGGTTCCTGGTTGGAACAGCGAGCCCATTACTAATGCCAACGCAACGGCTACCGCTGAGGTGGCCATGAAAAAGCCAAAGGTAGAAATACCAATTTTGCCAGCGGCAGGGCTATTACCTAAGTTAGCAGCGCCAGAAATAATGGAGACGCCAATTAGCGGAATAACCAGCATTTTAATCAAATGGATAAAGATTGCGCCGAGTGGGGCAAAAATGGCAGCTTGCTCACCCATTACTGCGCCAACTACCGTACCAATAATCATCGCTATGACTACTTGTACGCCAATATTTTTATAGAGGGGTTGTGCGGTGTCCATCAAGTTTCCTGTTGTGAATAGTATTATCAGTGCGTTTGATGGTCGCGCATTGTACTGCAATTTGTATCCAAGGGCATTATATAAACCAATAAATAGACAATACTTGGTTTTATATGTCGTTTCGGGTGGTGGGGATTTAGCTTTGCTTGAGGTCTTATTGCGTTTATCGCGCTAAACAATTCACGTTTATTAGTGCTAACAGGCTATTATGTCGAACTTTTGTTACTTAGCTATTCCATTATGCATACTTTAGAGCAACTTCGTTCCGGCCAACTACGCCAACACACTCGTATTAATATCAAAGACAACCTCGAACAACTGCCAGAAGATTTTGCAGAGTATTGCCCTCTGGTTGAGGTCTTAGATCTTAGTGATAACCAATTGCGGGCTTTGCCAGAGTCACTTAGCCAACTGCAAAACTTGCGCATAGTGTTTGCCTCTAATAACCAGTTTGAAGTATTGCCAGAAGTGCTGGGGCGTTGTAAAAATTTAGACATGATAGGCTTTAAGTCTAATCAGATTCGAGAAGTCTCTGCCGCGGCTTTGCCAGTTAAATTGCGCTGGTTAATTCTTACCGATAATCAAATTGAAAGCCTGCCAGAACAACTGGGTGAATGTAGTGAGCTACAAAAGTGTGCCTTAGCTGGCAACCGTCTTACAGCCTTGCCACAATCGATGAAGCAATGTCGTAACTTAGAGCTACTGCGTGTTTCTGCCAACTGTTTAAATAGCTTCCCAACTCAGCTGCTGGAGCTACCTAGACTGGCTTGGTTGGCCTTTGCAGGCAACCCTTTTTGCCAAGCTTTTGAGCATGGTTCTGGTCTAGCCAAATTCTCGCTTGATGACTTTGTGGTCGACAAAGTTTTGGGGCAAGGTGCTTCTGGAGTTATTTCGTTAGCTCATCCTAAATCTGACGTAGATTTGCCCAGCAGTGTAGCAATCAAAGTGTTTAAGGGAGAGGTGACTAGCGACGGCTACCCCAGTGATGAGCTAGATGCCTGCCTGCATGTTGATCAACACCCTGCCTTGGTTAACTTTATGGGTCAAATAGACCAGGCTGATTGCTCGGCCGTAGTGATGAAGTTGATTCCCGAACACTTTAGCAACCTAGGCCAGCCACCTAGTTTAGCCAGCTGCACTCGAGATACCTTTTTACCAGAGCAACAACTGGGTATTGAAGCGATTGCCAAAATAGTTGAGCAAATGCAAAGTTTGCTCTCTCATCTACGTGAGCACCATATGTGCCATGGCGACTTATATGCACACAATGTGCTGGTGGATGAGCAGCACAACATTGTATTAGGCGATTTTGGCGCAGCCTCGCATTACGAATATTTGTCGCAGGAAGTGCAAGCTAAACTAATACGCGTTGAGCAACGCGCATTAGCATTCTTTATCGAAGATATGCTAAGCATTTGCCAAGCTAGCGAGCAAAGCTCGAACACTTATCAGCAGTTAAATCAATTGGCTAGTAAGCTGCTTGAAGCTTAGTTTTTCTAACTAGCACCTCAAAGCTATGAGCTGCTAAAAATTCTTTATTCTGCTTTTTCTTCCACACCTTCATTTACTTGGCGACAAGCCAAAATAAATTCGTGAGCTTCTTTTTTGGTTTCAGCAATTTTTACTGGCGAATCTACCACTAATTCAAACTTGCTCATGTAGATGCTGGGCAGGCAAAGGTGGCGCTGAGTCATGTCGGAAAAGATGTCGATGTTATACAAAAACTCACCGCCCTCAGAATATACATCCAGCGTGGTACTGCCGGTGAAATCGATTAAGAAGGTGGCATTTTGGGTGGCGTCTTCGCCGTTAATTCTCGGCTGCTCACCATCACGGCGTTGGTTAATGGTAATACTTTGCGAGGGTGAACCACCGTCTGCTCTAAAGTGACGAATTTGGGTAATGGTTTCGCTATCACCTGCAGAGCCAGGGAAAGAAGTCGCAGGAGGATAAAAAGTAACAGCTAATTGACTACGTGGTTGATCGTCTTCAACAGAACAGGCCGCCAATAAGGCAGAAAGCAGCGCAACAGCAGCAATACGCGGGGACAACATTAGAACTCCTAAGTAAGCAACAAGGCTAACTACCTTGTTAGCTATTATCATCCCTGAGTAATTACTGAGCTTTTTACAGAAAGCGTTTAACAGACGCAAGTGAAACTTTTAATTGCATGCTAACTATCGGTATTTATTTTAGTTTTTGCGAGATTAATAACACAAAGCTTACTAATTGCTTGGCTGTAAGCTCGGCAACGGTTGCCTAAAAATCTGTACATGATATTTTCGTTGCACGAATTATTGAAGGATCTCAAGCCATGCCAAAGGCCAGTGAAATAAAAAAGAATGCCGCTATCGAACATAACGGTAAAGTATATTTTGTAAAAGACATCGCCAAACTTACTCCAAGCGGACGTGCCGGTGCTAGCTTGTACCGCATGCGTTTATACGACGTAGCAACAGGCGCAAAAGCTGACGAAAGCTTTAAAGCCGATGAAATGATCAACCTAGCCGATGTAAGCCGCCACCAAGTGATGTTTTCTTACATTGATGGTGACGAGTACGTGTTTATGGATAACGAGGACTACACCCCTTACAACCTAAACAGCGAAACCATCGCCGATGAAATTCCTTTTATCACCGAAGATACCGCTGGCATGCAAGTGGTTACCGTAGACGGTGCCCCCGTAGCGGTAGAACTGCCAGCCAGTGTTGAGTTGGTGATTGTAGAAACCGACCCTTCAATAAAGGGTGCTTCGGCCAGTGCTCGCACCAAGCCCGCCATTTTAAGCACCGGTTTATCGGTACAAGTACCTGAATATATCGCTAGCGGCGAGAAGATTAAGGTAAGCACTACCGAGAAGAAATTTATGAGCCGCGCAGAGAAGTAAAACGCTTCGATAAAGGCTAGATGTGCAAAGCAGCTTTAGGGCTGCTTTTTTGTTCTAAATCTTTCTAAAGTGCTTAATAACTTTAAAAGTAATTGAAGAGTTGTTGTAGCTAATAATTTCTATTACCGCACCTTTATAGTTAATTATGTTTGATTTACTCATGTCGTATTCAACGTTATTCGTAAATGCTTGGCGTGCTGTCCCACCAGCAAATTCTCGATATGAAATATTTATTTTCGAACCAACTGAACCGTTGTATATCAGCGTCTGCTCAAAAGCTGAAGAGGATTCAACCGTTTTTGTAATCACCTCGGTTTGCGCTTCTTCGTAGCAAGTAGCATTTTTTACAAATACGGTAGATACGCATAAGCCTTTTTTGTCGTTAGGTGAAAGTGCATATGGAGGGTCAACCAAAACCCCTGGTGTTACAAAACCTCCATTAGATGAATAATGCGAAAAGTATATGTTTCCTTCATTGTCCGCCCCCAACTCTTTATAGTGACCCTGTCCAATATTGTAGTAAGCCCCGTCGATGGTTTTCTTTACTGAAAGGTACCTATCTGTAATCTGGATTCCTTCATTGATTAAATAATCTCCAACGTAGACTTGTGTTTCTTTACCTATCGGAGGGAGTGTAAAGGTATTCGTTTGAGGTTGCGCATTTAAAGGGATACTTGAAGAACATCCTGTTAGTGTGACAAAGGCAATTAACACAAAAGCTGTAGCAAGTTTTTTCATTTCTTATCCATGAAATTTTTAGAATTCTGCAAACTATTAGAAGTTAATTTAAACTACAGTGTTATGACATTCATCAACAGATGAGTTGGTTCGCTAGCTTTTCGCCGTTGGCGACTTACTTTTCTTTGACGGGCAAAGAACAGTAAGCAAAAGAAAGCCCGCCCCGCATCACCTTCATCCTGCGTTGCGCATCATCTAGCGCGCCGCGGCAACTCGCTTCGCTCAAACAGGCCTTAGCTTTATCGCTAGATGACTTACGCTACTCGGCGGTGATGAGGGATAAAAAAACAGCCTTTCGGCTGTTTAATATTTTCACTAAATTGGAACTTATTTAACTTCAACTTTTGGTTGGTAATAAAATTGGTAGAAAGCGCGACCATTAGTATTAAGGTCTTCTATCGACCACTGATTTGTTCCGCAATCCCAAGTGCCTACCCCACCACTATATAGTCCAGCAAATGTGCGGTCAGAATTGAATGACAGCCAAGAAAAACCTGCTAACCCATTTTTGTTATAAAAAGCAGAATAGGTGACACCACCGCTTCCATTTCTAGGGTGTGTAAGTTGAAACAACCACTCTCGTTGGTCGTTTACATCTCTACACAATATCTCACTTGGCCAACCCGTTTTTAACTCAAGGGATGTAATGTCTGCTTGTGAAGGCAATGAATTAAGTGCAAGAGGCAAACAGCAGGCTATAAGTAACTTTTTCATGATCATCCTTGTGGTGTTAATATGAAGGTGACTTTTTTATCATTAACATCATGAAAGTACAATAAAATTAAGCAGCTAGGAGCTGCTTAATTTTTTAGGTGATGGTTATACTAAAAATATCTAAATCATCATCCTACCTTGGCGCATCAACTCTTCAATTTCACCTAAACTGGCTGGATCGTCGATGGTTGAAGGGATGGCGTATTCTTCGCCGTCGGCTAGCTGGCGTAGGGTGCGGCGGAGGATTTTTCCGGAGCGAGTTTTAGGCAGGCGTTGCACGATAATGGCTTGTTTAAAGCAGGCTAGTGGGCCTATTTCGTTGCGTACTTTTAGTACCAGTTCTTTAGAGACTTCTTGGTCGCTTTGCTGCACGCCGTCTTTGAGTACCACTAAACCAAAGGGTACTTGGCCTTTTAAATCGTCGTGGCTGCCGATTACTGCACATTCCGCAACCGCCGGGTGAGCGCCAACCACTTCTTCCATTTCGCCGGTGGATAAGCGGTGGCCGGCCACGTTAATTACATCGTCGATACGCCCCATTACAAAGAGGTAGTCATCTTCATCGATATATCCCCCGTCGCCAGATACATAATAGCCGGGAAATTGCTTTAAGTAGGCAGATTCAAACCTAGCTTGATCGCCCCATACCGTAGGTAAACAGCCGGGTGGTAACGGCAGTTTGATGGCAATAAAGCCTTGGGCCATTGGGCCGCAAACTTCACCCATTTCATCTAATATGCATACCTGATAACCAGGTAGGGCTTTGGTGGCGCTGCCGGCTTTTACTGGCATGCGTTCTAGGCCAAGTGGGTTACCGGCAATGGCCCAGCCGGTTTCGGTTTGCCACCAATGGTCGGTTACTGGCTTGTCAGTTTTGTTGATAGTCCACTCTAGAGTAGGGGGATCTAAACGCTCGCCCGCCATGAAGATATCTTGCAAATGGCTTAGATCGTAATCTTTAACTAAGTTGCCATCGGGATCTTCTTTCTTGATGGCTCGAAATGCGGTGGGTGCTGCAAACAGTACTTTAACTTTGTATTCGCTAGCGACTCGCCAAAATGCCCCGGCATCGGGCGTGCGCACCGGTTTACCTTCATACAAAATGGTGGTGCAGCCGTAAATTAACGGGGCGTACACTATGTAAGAGTGACCCACTACCCAACCTACGTCGGAGGCGGCCCAGAAGACATCGCCCGGTTTTACGTTATACACCGCTTGCATCGAGTAGTTCATCGCTACGGCGTGGCCGCCGTTATCGCGCACTACGCCTTTAGGTTTGCCAGTGGTGCCAGAGGTGTAAAGGATATACAGCGGATCGGTGGCATCAACTGGCACACAATCGGTAGCTTGCGCCTGTTGTTGTAGCGCTTGCCAATCTAGGTATTGCTGGTTGAACTCAACAGCTTGCTGAGGACGTTGCCAGACTAATACTGGGGTATCCATCTGTTGGCTTTGTTCTAAGGCTAGGCTAATCATCGGCATATAGTTGATGACTTTTGCCCCTTCTAAGCCGCAGCTGGCAGTAAGAATCACCTTGGGCTGAGCATCGTCAATTCGCACTGCCAGCTCTTGGGCGGCAAAGCCCCCAAATACTACCGAGTGAATAGCGCCTAAGCGCGCGCAGGCTAGCATTGCAATGGCTGCTTGCGGGATCATTGGCATATACAGCACCACGCGGTCGCCTTTGCTTACGCCCTGAGCGGCTAGCATGCCGGCGGTGGTGGCAACTTCGTCACGCAGTTGGGCGTAAGTAAATTGTTGCTTTTGTTCGGCTACGGGGGAGTCGTAAATTAGTGCGGTTTGCTCGCCGCGGCCATTTTCACAGTGGTAATCTAGCGCAAGGTAAGCGGTATTCATGCTGCCGCCTTTAAACCAGCGGTAGTTACCATGTTCGTCTTGACTTAAGGCGTGTTCTGGTTGGCTATACCAAGCCAGCTGCTGAGCTTGTTCTAGCCAAAATTGTTCGGGGTGCTGCTTGGCATTGTTTGCTTGTTGCTGATAACTCATAGTGTGCTCCTCGTCCCTAAGCTGTTTACCACTTGGCAAGGGAGAATGTTGTTAGCTTCAATTTAGTTACTATAGGTAACTTAAAAACTATCGCTGGGTACCCGTACCCAACCTTCCATTAGTATTCTGGCGCTGCGACTCATACTCACCTTAGTCACCTGCCATTGCTGCTTATGTTGTTGTGCTTGTGCGCCCACTTTAAGGCTGCCGGAAGGGTGGCCAAAGCGCACTGCTTCACGCTCCCCACCACCGGCTACTTGGTTCACCAAGGTGCCTGGAATCGCCGCAGCGGTGCCAATGGCTACGGCTGCAGTGCCCATCATCGCGTGATGTAGTTTGCCCATGGATAAAGCGCGTACACATAAGTCGTTGTCTTCGGCTTTTATTGTTTTGCCGCTGGAACTTGTATAGCTTTGAGATGGCGAAATAAAGGCAACTTTAGGCGTATGTTGGCGTTGGGCGGCTTGCTCTAGTGAATCAATTAAGCCCATTTTCAAGGCGCCGTGAGCTCGAATGTTTTCGAACCTGGCTAAGGCTTTTTCATCGGTGTTGATGTCTTCTTGTAGCTCAACGCCACTGTAACCTAGCTGCTTGGCATCAATGAAAATGGTGGGTATGCCAGCGTTAATCATGGTGGCTTGCAGGCTACCAATGCCAGGAACCTCTAGTTCTTCGCATAACTTACCGGTAGGAAATAAAGCGCCATCGCCGTCGGCGGGGTTAATAAATTCAATTTGCACTTCTGCCGCTGGGAAGGTCACGCCATCTAACTCAAAGTCGCCACATTCTTGCACTTCGCCTTCAACAATTGGTACATGGGCAATAATGGTTTTTTGAATATTAGCCTGCCAAATGTGCACACTAGCGATACCATTTTTTGGAATAAGCGAAGGCTCGACCAATCCAGTATTTATCGCAAAAGCACCTACGGCTGCAGTTAAGTTGCCGCAGTTACCGCTCCAATCAACAAAGGCTTTGTCGATAGACACTTGCCCAAACAGGTAATCAACATGGTGATTCGGCTGTTGGCTTTTCGCCAAAATAACCGTTTTACTGGTACTGGAGGTAGCGCCGCCCATGCCATCAATTTGTTTGGCGTAGGGATCTGGGCTGCCAATAACCCGCAGCAGCAAGTTATCTCGCGCAGTGCCGGGTTGCTGGGCAGCTTCGGGCAAGTCATCAAGCTTAAAAAACACCCCTTTACTGGTGCCGCCGCGCATATAGGTGGCTGCGATGCGTTGCTGTTTTACATGCTTCATCTCTGCCTCCTAGTGAGTGGCTGCGCTTTTTTCTCAAGAAAGTCTTGAGCAAAGCGTTGCAATACTCCGCCCGCTTGGTAAACCGAGACTTCTTCAGCGGTATCTAAACGGCATACCACGGGTAGGTCTAGGCGTTCGCCGCTGGTGCGGGTAATCACTAAGGTGAGTAACTCACCGGGCGCGGGTGTGCCGATTACATCAAAGCTTTCGCTGCCATCAATCCGGTAACTATGGCGGTTGTTACCCTTGGTAAATTCCAAAGGTAGCACTCCCATGCCTACCAAGTTTGTGCGGTGAATGCGCTCGAAGCCTTCTGCCACGATGACTTCTACACCCGCCAAGCGCACGCCTTTGGCTGCCCAATCTCGTGATGAGCCTTGGCCATAATCAGCACCCGCCACAATGATTAATGGCTGCTTGCGTTGCATGTAAGTTTCTATGGCTTCCCACATGCGCATTACTTTGCCTTCGGGCTCTACTCTGGCCAGCGAACCTTGCTTTACCTTGCCACTTTCTTTCACCATTTCGTTGAACAGTTTCGGATTTGCAAAGGTGGCGCGCTGGGCGGTTAGGTGGTCGCCTCGGTGGGTGGCGTAAGAGTTAAAATCTTCTTCAGGTAAACCCATTTTATCGAGATAAGCACCAGCGGCGCTGTCTAGCATAATGGCATTAGAAGGAGATAAATGGTCGGTGGTAATATTGTCACCTAATACCGCCAATGGGCGCATGCCTTGTAAGCTTCGCTCTCCGGCTAAAGCGCCTTCCCAATAGGGTGGGCGACGAATATAGGTGCTTTGTGGTCGCCACTCATAAAGAGGAGAGCTGGCGCTGCCGTAGTCCACTTTTAGATCGAACATCGGCTGGTAAACCTTGCGGAACTGCTCGGGTTTTACGCTTTGTTTTACTACCTCATCGATTTCTTCATCAGTGGGCCAGATGTCTTTTAAGGTGAGCGGATTTCCTTGAGCATCGTGGCCTAAAGCGTCTTTTTCTATATCAAAACGAATGGTGCCGGCAATTGCGTAGGCAACCACTAAGGGCGGTGAGGCTAGGAAAGCTTGTTTAGCATAGGGGTGAATGCGGCCATCAAAGTTTCTATTACCCGATAGAACGGCAGTGGCGTAAAGGTCTCGCTCTATCACCTCTTGCTGAATGGTTGGGTCTAAGGCGCCACTCATGCCGTTACAGGTAGTACAAGCAAAGCCTACGATGCCAAACCCAAGATGCTCTAAGTCGCCTAGCAAATTGGCTTCTTCTAAATATAGTTGCACTGCTTTAGAGCCGGGTGCGAAGGAGGTTTTAACCCAAGGTTTGCGGCTTAAACCCAATTGCTTGGCTTTGCGAGCCAATAGGGCAGCGGCAATAACGTTGCGTGGGTTGGAGGTATTAGTACAACTGGTAATGGCGGCAATAATACAGGCGCCATCTGGCATTAGGCCATCTAGCTGTGGAACTGGTGAAGCAATGCCTTGGCTGGCTAAATCTTTGGTTGATACGCGGCGATGTGGATTAGAAGGACCAGCAATATTTCGGCCAACGCTAGATAAATCGAAACGCAGTACGCGTTCGTATTCAGCGCTTTGTAGATCGTCGGCCCAAAGGCCAGTGGTTTTAGCGTAGTTCTCTACCAAGCTGACTTGTTCGGCTTCACGTCCAGTGAGTTTAAGGTAGTCGATGGTATTGTCATCGATATAAAACATCGCCGCTGTGGCGCCAAATTCTGGTGTCATATTGGAGATGGTAGCTCGGTCGCCCAAGGTGAGTTGGGCAGCGCCTTCACCATAGAATTCTAAGTAGCTAGATACCACACCTTGTTCGCGTAAAAACTCGGTAATGGCTATTACAATGTCGGTGGCGGTAATACCAGCTTGGCGTTTGCCCACTAGCTCTACGCCAATAATATCCGGTAGGCGCATATAAGAGGCGCGCCCTAACATTACATTTTCGGCTTCTAAGCCGCCCACGCCAATGGCTATAACGCCCAAGGCATCAACGTGGGGAGTATGGCTATCGGTGCCCACAAGGGTATCGGGAAAGGCCACGCCATCACGTGCTTGAATCACTGGCGACATTTTCTCGAGGTTGATTTGGTGCATGATGCCGTTGCCAGGGGGGATCACGTCCACGTTTTCAAAGGCGGTTTTACACCAATTGATGAAGTGGAAGCGGTCGTCGTTACGGCGATCTTCAATGGCGCGGTTTTTTTCAAAGGCATCGGCTTCAAAGCCGGCGTGTTCCACTGCTAAAGAGTGATCAACAATTAGCTGGGTGGGCACTACTGGGTTAACTTTGGCGGGGTCGCCGCCTTGCTCGGCAATAGCGTCACGTAGGCCGGCTAAATCCACTAAGGCAGTTTGGCCCAATATGTCGTGGCACACCACACGAGCAGGATACCAAGGAAAATCTAGGTCGCGCTTGCGCTGAATAATTTGGCTAAGTGCCGCGTTAAGTTTCTCGGGCGGGCAGCGGCGCACTAGGTTTTCTGCAAGTACTCGCGAAGTATAGGGCAGACCCGCATAAGCACCAGGCTGAATGGCTTCTATAGCGGCGCGGGTATCAAAATAATCCAACTGGCTATTGGCCAGCGGTTTACGGTATTGGCTATTCATAAGGGTTTCCACAGCAAAAAGGAAAAAGCAGTGGAGCCTGCGCTCCACTCACTGACTTGATTAGTTGCGCTGCTCAATCGGCAGGTAACTGCGTGGCTCGCTGCCGGTGTAATCGGCGCTGGGTCGAATAATCCGGTTATTGGCGCGCTGTTCCATAATGTGCGCCGCCCAACCACTTACCCGAGAACAAACAAAAATGGGGGTAAACAGTGGGGTGGGAATATTCATGAAGTGGTAAGCGCTGGCATGGAAGAAATCGGCATTACAAAACAGCTCTTTCTCACGCCACATTACTGCTTCTACCCGTTCTGACACCGCGTATAAATGTTTATCGCCAGTGGCTTCACTAAGCTTTTTCGACCAGGCTTTAATCAATGCATTACGTGGGTCGCTAGTGCGATAAATAGCATGACCAAAACCCATGATTTTGTCTTTGCGGGCTAACATCGCCATTATTTCGGTTTCGGCTTGCTCGGCACTGGTCCAATTTTCAATCATCGCCATGGCTGCTTCATTTGCTCCGCCATGCAGTGGGCCACGCAGCGCGCCAATAGCACCAGATACCGCAGAGTGAATGTCGGACAGGGTGGAAGCTATCACTCGGCCAGTAAAGGTTGAGGCATTAAATTCATGCTCGGCGTATAAAATCAGCGAACATTGCATCACTTGCTCGTGTAATGGGTCTGCGGGTTTGCCATGTAGAAGTTCTAGGAAATGGCCAGCAATAGAGTTGGCCGAACTTTGAGTCGAAATTCGCACTCCCTCGTGACTATACCGATACCAATAACAAATAATGCCCGGCAGGGTGGCAAGCAAGCGATCGCTATGCTGTTGCTGCTGGCTAAAGTTGGCTTCAGTCTCCAGGTTGCCTAACATGGAAACGCCAGTGCGCATTACATCCATTGGGTGAGCATCTGCGGGAATTAGCTCTAATACCGCTTTAAGCGCTTCGGGTAATTCGCGCAAATTATGTAGGGTATCGTGGTAGGCAGCCAGTTGTTCGCGATTAGGCAACTCACCGTGAAAAAGTAGATAGGCAACTTCTTCGAAGGTGGCTTGTTCTGCCAACTCACTAATATCGTAGCCGCAATACGTTAGGCCTGAACCACTTTGGCCAACGGTGCATAATTTGGTTTCGCCTGCGCTTTGGCCGCGTAAGCCTGCGCCTCCTAGGGCTTTTTGTACCATGGTATTCTCCTTCATTCCTTTGGCTTAAGCGGCGAGGCGTCTTTGCGCCGGTTTTCTGCAGCTTAAGTGTGGCTCTACCGCTAAATCTTTGTTCGGCTGGCAGAGTCGGTTCACGTAGTTTGATTAATCTTGTTTAAATAGTTGGTCGAGCTTTTGTTCGTAGTCGTGATAACCCAAGTAGTCATAGAGTTCGGCACGGGTTTGCATGCTGTCTACCACATCTCGCTGGTGGCCATTTTCGCGTAGACTGCGATACACATTTACCGCTGCTTGGTTCATCGCTCTAAAGGCCGATAACGGGTAAAGCACCATGTCTACGCCAACGCCAGCTAGCTCTTCGCCACTAAATAAGGGGGTTTGGCCAAATTCAGTAATATTGGCCAAAATCGGCACCTTTACTGCTTCGGCAAACTGTTGGTATTGCTCTAGGGTGAGCATGGCTTCGGGGAAAATCATATCAGCGCCGGCTTCAACATATTGGCAAGCACGCTCAATTGCGCCGCCCATCCCTTCGATTTGCAGAGCATCGGTACGCGCCATGACTACAAAGTCGGGATCGACTCGGACATCTACCGCGGCTTTAATTCGGTCGACCATTTCTTGGCTCGATACAATGGCTTTATTGGGGCGATGGCCACAACGCTTCTGTGCGACTTGGTCTTCCATGTGCACCGCGGCTGCGTCGGAGCGAATCATCTCTTTTACCGTGCGAGCAATGTTAAACGCGCCGCCAAAACCAACATCAATGTCTACCAATAACGGCAGATCGCAGGCAGCGGTAATGCGGCGAACGTCTTCTAATACATCGTTCATGGTGGTAATGCCTAAATCGGGTAAACCGTAGGAGGCATTGGCAATGCCACCACCTGAAAGGTAGATGGCTTTATGGCCTTCGCGCTGCGCCATCATTGCGCAGTAAGGGTTAATGGTGCCAACAATTTGCAGAGGGTTTTGTTGGGCAACCGCTTGGCGAAAACGTGCGCCAGGCGAGAGTGGTGACGGTGTAGAGGCACTCATTTAATTCACTCCTTGGATTTGAGTAGCCGAAGCCTTGGCTTCAGAGCTTTGGTCGGGAAGTTGTTTGATATGTTGTTGTTCTATGGCCTTGCGAGCACGCGCAATGTGACGACGCATTAGCATCTCGGCTAACTCGCCATCACGATCGGCCAGTGCTTGCCAAATGGCCCAGTGTTCTTTGAGCGCTCGCTCGGGACGCGAAACCTGTTTGGCAGCTTGATAGCGATACATGCGCAGTAAGTGGTAGAGCTCGTCGCAAAGCAGGTTAACTAGGCGCTGATTAGCACTGCCTTTAATTATGAGATAGTGAAAGTCGAAATCACCTTGTTGCTCAAAATAGGCCTTGCCTTGATGCTGCTGCAGATAGCTTTGGTGATGTTCCAGCAAGGCTTTAAGTTCTTCGAGTTGAATTGTCGACAATTGTTCTGCCGCTAAGCGACAAGCCATGCCTTCAAGTGCTTCACGCACCGAGTAAATATCTAGCAGCTGTTGGTGGTTTAGCTGCACGACTCGCGCGCCAACATGAGGGACGCGCTCCACCAATCCCATGCCTTGAAGTTTTAACATCGCTTCACGCAATGGGCCGCGACTCACCCCGTAATGCCTTGCTAATTCGGGCTCGGAGATCTTTTCGCCTTGGGCGATTTGTCCGCTCACTATGGCTTCGATTAAGGTATCGCTTAAGTTTTGCGAGAGTAAATTCTGTTTGTCGCTGAGCGATTTTGCGGGACTAAGTTGAGACATGTATGGGTAACACTCAGGTTGTATGAATGTTGCACAGTGTAGATCAATTGTTACGCAGCGATCAAATTATTGTCGACAATTTATGCTTATACTTTAGTTTAACTAGCTTGATAGGGCGTTATTGGCTGGGTTTTGTTAACAAAGTGTCAGCATTGCAGATTATTGTCGACAATGTTGAAGCGCGGTGTTTTAAGCTTAAGTCGCTTTTTCTTGGGTATTTGGGGCTTAGCAGTTGCGTGGAGGTTTTGCGGGTTTTATTAAACCAAGGTCTAGCTAATTCTTAATTGGGAAATAAGCTTGGCCGGCACATTTACCTGCCACTCCTTAAACTGATTGAGGCTTTGTTCAATGGTACTTAGTTGCACAAACTTGCAATTGTGTTTAGGTACATCGGCATGCGCTTGCTGCTTGAGGTATTCGAGTATTCCGGAATCAGGTGCTAAATAAATGCAGTGGCTAAGTTGGTTTTGTAAACACCAGCCAATTTGCTGCTGCATAATGGGCAAGCTTTCAGGAGTGAGAAATTGCCAATGGCGAATATCGAAAATAGCGGCCCAAGGTTTAGCGCCATATTGGCTCATTTCCTGTTGAATGTCGCTGCGGTATTCCTGAGTGGTGGTGACATTCCAGCTATCATAAAGCTGCGCTAACAAAAAACCTTGCTCGGAGTGCAGTTGGTAATACCCATGACTGGCTGGATGCATCTATACCTCTATCTTACTTATGAATAAGACTTGCTGTGTCACCCTAGTCTTATTACTCACCCTAGTCTTATTACTCATCATAGTCACTATTAAACAAGCAAATAGAGCTAACTGCAAATACAGGAATAGAGAGCTGGTCCAAAGGCCGTTTTAGTATTTATAGCTAAATTAATCATGCAATTACGTCAAATATGCTGAATAGAAATCTGCTTACAAAAAACATCAAAAATTGTTTGTTAAGTCGCTTGTTATTTGAGCAGACGCACGTTATGTTGTGCATTCAATCAATTACTGCAAAGTCGAGGCAAGGATGACACATCGTTTATGTTCAGCACATCGCTCAGCCCGACGTCTGTCAGTCAGCTCGTCTCGCGTAGGTCATAATAAACCCGCGATGCGAAATGATAGGCCATGCAGCTAATTTAAGATTGAGTTACCTACCAATTTTACCCGAGCTGCGAAGTGTCGCAGTGAAGGAATTCTAATTTACCCTTTTTTCTAGCTGTGTCACTTCGCTCTCTATCAAGGAGAACGAGACATGATGTCATTAAAAATTCGCGTACTAACTTTTACCGTAGAACTATTGCTACGCTACCAAGCTCATTTAGAAACCCAGCAATGGCTTAAGCAGCAACGCCAACAAAGCTGGCGCGTAGAGGGAATTAACGCCCACATGGCCAAAGATATTGGCGCTGATCCAGATGGCCGCTTTAGAGCTAAATTACAGCAAGCAGAGCCTGCAACTAAAGTGAACGATCTTAAGCAGCAAACCAGCCATAAAGCATGGCGCGCACGACAGCAAACGGTGAAAATAAACACGTAAATCAAGCGCCCTTCGGGGCGCTTTTTATTGATAAGCAAAGTCACTATTCATAAAAGTTATGAATGAAGCCCTTTATATAACCTGACTCTTGATTACAGTGAATGGTAAAGTCGCTACGCTTACCGGAGAGTGGACCGACGGAATCTTTAAGCTCTACCCTGTCGACGTTGCAATCATGCAATAAGTTGTACTCGATATTCGCCCATACAGTATCCATTTTGGTGTAATCCATTGATATGAAAGAGTAAGTTGTATTCTCTGAATCAATAACTGTTCCACCAGACATAACTAATGAGAGCGTTTTGGTATGACTTGCTCCTTCAATAGTAAAACGTCGTTCAATATTTGTATGATTGTCTTCAAATTCGCTAATGTAACCAATATAAAGGTGCTTATTGATTGTGGCTTCAACATTGAAGTATTCGCTTACTTGAAGGAAGCTTTTCTCTTTATCACTGTCAGCTATCTGAACAGTGACATGACCATATTTATTGTCACCTTCTATGGGCATTAAAGAGGTGGAAATACTTGCAAGTTTGCCTTGCTCACCCGTTACCGTTACTTCTGCGTTTATACTATTTGGGTCAGAAATTAGGATGTCGGTTGTCCACCAATCTTCCCCTGAATAACCTCCTTCCCAATATAAACCGTTATGAAATCCGGTAATGCTTGGCGACAGTACAAATGCCTCACCTGATCTAACGAACCGATCGTCGGGCATTGTTATCGAAAAGTCTGCGGGGTCATAGCTACCGGCTATAGTGAAGGTTGCAATTGTGCCTCCAGTTGATCCATCTATCTCAGCAGTTAGAGTATAATTTTCCCCAGGAATTAGCTGAGTAGCTGGAGTGATGGTATATCGATACCCCACTCGGGTGACATCTACTGCTAAATGCCCTCCAGAGTACTGCTCTGAAACTGCAAAATTTACCTCTGCTAGTACCGCATCTAAGCTTAAGTCCTTGGCATAAACCGTGAAACTACCATCAGTTGGAAAATCACTATAGTGAGGTAAAGCAAAACCACCTTGCGCTGTTTTCTGGTATGACTCAAGTGTACCGTCGCTGTATAACATGCCTGTGTGTATACCTGTATTGTCCTCAGTCCAAGACCACCCTTCAGGAATCTGAGGGAAAATATTGTTGTGTAACACCGGCTGTTTGATGGCATCTCCGCCAAAAGTATCGTCAGCGCCTAATACGATGGTTTCATCTATATCGGAGCCCTTTATATAAGTATCAAAAATGGGGATAGCCCCTGAAGGCAAAACAGGTTCTACATTTGCTGAAAATTCGACCATTTGATCGCCCGTTCCGCTAATAATTAGCTTTCCGCTGTTAAATCCCCAACCTAATACCCCTTCTAAGGTTAATGGCGTAGATACTTCGTAAGAGAGGGTAGAACCGTCACCGCTCCACTCAATTTCACCTTGCATGTCCATTGCAGTGGTATTGTTAATGAGGTCGTGAGTTTGACTTACCTTAGCTTCGGTTAATAAGAAAAAATCCCCTAGATTTGTATATTGTGTAGAGCTTTGAAAGCTATCTACTTGCTGAATTTCATTTGCGAAAGTATATGTTAATGAGTGTTCACCACTCAAAGGAACGCCAATTAAACCTTCACCAGTATCGAGCTGATTAAGCAAGCTTGGGTAGCTGAGTGTTGCCGTTAACTCCGTTAATACAGGGCCGTAGCTAATATGAGATAAATCGAGCTCTATATTCCCACTTAAAGCGGTAGAGTCCATTAGCGTGCTATAGCAATTCACAAGTGAGATAGAAATAGCATCATCGCTACTGTACTCACCTGGTGTTTGTCTTTGAATGTTTATAGTAGCTGTGTCTGAAAGCTCTGGACCACATGCTACAGAGAACGAGTCTTGTCTTCCTAAGCTGTTTATGGCGCTAAGGGTGAGCTGGCTTAATGCGGCAGGGTATAAGTTAATATTATTAGCCGCGCCAACAATACTTAGGTTTTCTTGGGTAATATTAGAGCGACCGTCACTCGGATTTGTGGTTTCGGTGCTTCCACTTCCGCCGCCACCTCCACAGCCATAAAGTGAACCTGTAGTAAGCAAAAATAGACCGAAATAGGTCAAACTCTTTCCGTGAGCCATAATTCATCCCTAAAATAAAAAAGTAAGATATCAAAAAGAAGTGGTGTGATATTTGATTAGGTTCAAAATTGTAATTATTTTAAATACTTAGTTGATTATGGATTCTTTTGTTATCAGTGCGTCATGGAACTAAAAGTAGGCTTTTCTAATTGCTGCTATTGATTTTTGTATTGGGCTACTAAGCTCTAAATGGTCTTAGCCAACGGCTTAAGGCATTGAGCTGAACATTTACTTTTGTATTGATATTAGAGCTGTATAGCTGAGCTCAATCTGCATTTCCCTTTGGTTTTTGGTCAAGAAAGGCGAGCAGTAGTGTTTATATCGTTCATTCAGTATTTGAGTTAGCTTTTATTGTAGGAGTGTTGAGCGTAAACCCGATGCTTTGTAATAACTTAGCTATAATTTTCCTAAACTGTGTTTGGCGCGTGATTCACAACTATGGATGGTTTGATGAACAGATGGATGTTACTTAGCTTGCTAATGCTTAGTGTTGCGGCCTGGTCGGGCGAACAAGTACGTTTAAGCGATTACGGTATTCCAGACAATCTTCCCGATAATGTTGTGAGCTCTATGGAGCAAGGGCTGGCTTACACCATGATCCTAAATGTGGATGCGAGTGAGGGTGATGAACATATTCATGACGTTGTCTATGTGGTGTTTGAGCCAAACAGCGAATACGGCATCGATTTGTATCTGAAATACGATAAAACCCGCACCGAAATCAGTTCAGAAAAACGCTATCGGCAACTACTTAACGAGGCGATGAAATTACAGCATCGTTTAATTACCTTAGGTAATCGATACGACCCCAATTCGGTAAAACTTATTGAGCAAACAGAGCAGCATACTAAGCTTGGTTATCGCTATGAATCCTACGGTTTACCGCAAGATATTGCCTTTATGCGTCACTTGGATGCAGTGGCCACCATTGAGCAAGGGCAACTAAAACGTATCGAATTAAATAATCGCCAAGCCTTCGACCACAGTTTTCGCCGCATTAATGAATACCGGCAGTCTGTGGAGTTTTTCAAAAATGAATCCAATCAATACATCATGTCGCGCCGCAGCTTAAGCTTTTCAGGCACCCGCTTTTCTAAGCCTTTTAAAGTAAGCTTGGAGGGGGAATTCATTTCTTATCGTTTAGCCAGTGGAGAGGAAGTAATATTGCGACCTGAGCTTTCGGTGGACCTAAATGACCAACGTTTTGAAACTGTAAGAGTGAAGTTAGATAGAACTTTCCCTATTTGGGGCAAAGAGGTGCGCAAGCGAGGCTACGATTTACCGATGCCTTTTGGGGTAATGCTCACCTATAGAAGGCAATCTAACTTTTTAGATTTCACTAGCTTTACTATTAACGGCAGTCGCGCATTTGAAGCGATTTTTGACCCCGAAGGTTCTAACGGCAATATTGATACCGATGCTTTCACCCTGCGCGCAGACATGTTTGTACTGCCATTTCTAAATGTGTACGGCGTAGTGGGTAAAATTAAAGCCAAAGCAGACTTAGTTATTGATACTACCAAGCTGGGCGAAATACTAATCCCGCAGGGCAAGTTAGTGATTCCGCTAGAGCTAAACAATACTATGGCCGGCTTGGGTGCGGTAAGCGCGGTGGGTTATAAAAACTACTTTGCTTCTTTAAATGTCACTTACGCCATATCGGTTACCGAAGAAGCGGGCACCAATACCACTACTTGGGTTATGCAGCCAATGGTGGGTTACCAGTTCCCCGATTACCGCGCGCGAATCTTGCTGGGCGCCGAGTACCAAGATTTAAGCTCGAGTATCTCTGGCTCACTAAGTAGTGATTTTAATTACGATATTGGCATTAAATCAGAAAAGTGGGCCGGCGTAGTGGGTGTACACAAGGAAATCGGCAGCCAGTTTGAAACGGTGCTGATGTACTCAAAAGGCCAGCACCGTGATGCGATAACCTGGGGTTTTGGTTACCGTTTTTAGATTTGAGCTGATACCGGCTCGTGCTTTCTACAAAAAACTGGCGGTGGATTTAGCGCAAGTGTTGGAGCATTCACTCAGCTACAGTACACTAGCCACACACCGCATAAGTAGGAAGCAAACATGAGCGCTGAGCAAGATACTACCCATTTTGGCTATAAAACCGTAAATCGCGACGAAAAGGTAAACCTTGTCGCTGATGTATTTCATTCGGTTGCAGCTAAATACGACGTAATGAATGACCTTATGTCGGGTGGTGTTCACCGTTTATGGAAGCGTTTTACCATTGATTGCAGCGGCGTTCGCCCGGGGCAAAAAGTGTTGGATTTGGCTGGTGGTACCGGCGATTTAACCGCTAAGTTCTCGCGCATTGTGGGTAATAAAGGCGAAGTAGTACTGGCCGATATTAATGACTCAATGTTAAAAATGGGTCGCAGCAAACTGCGCGATAAAGGCATTGTTGGCAATGTTCGTTATGTGCAAGCCAATGCCGAAGCCCTGCCGTTTCCAGACAATACTTTTGATGTGATTACCATTAGCTTTGGCTTGCGTAACGTTACCGATAAAGACGCTGCTTTGCGCTCTATGTATCGCGTACTAAAACCCGGTGGACGCTTGTTAGTGCTTGAGTTTTCTAAGCCTGAGCTTGAAGCAGTAAGCAAAGTCTATGACGCCTATTCCTTCCATCTTTTGCCTAAAATGGGTCAGTTGATTGCTAACGATGCCGAGAGCTATCAATACCTAGCTGAATCTATTCGCATGCATCCTGATCAAGAAACCCTCAAAGAGATGATGGAGCAAGCCGGTTTTGAAGGCGCCGAGTTTTACAATTTAACCGGTGGTGTTGTTGCGCTGCACCGCGGTTACAAGTTTTAAGAGGCCGCTATGCCCTTATCGTCTCTCATTAGTGCTGGCGTAGAAGCACTTAGCAACCAAGTATTAGCGCTGGATGAAAACAGCTCTGGTCGCCGCAGTCAGCTTGCGGGCAAGGTATTGGCAATCAAAATTAGTCCTTTGCCGTGTTTTTATTTTGTGATTAGCGAGCAGCAGCTCGATGTGCTCAACCAATATGAAGCGGAAGCCGATTGCAGCTTAAGCATGTCGCTATTCACACTGGCCGAGTTAAAGCAGGCCGACAAAATTCCTAGTTTGATTAAACAAGACAAGTTGCAACTTGAAGGCGACATTAAACTCGCCCAACAATTTGCCGACTTGTTTTTACAGCTCGACCCCGATTTTGAAGAGAAACTGTCGCAACGAATTGGTGATGTGGCGGCTTATCAAGTGATGTCTAAAAGTCGCATGGTGGCCCAGGCCTTAAATAGCCTAGTGAAAACTACACCTGAAAAACTTAACGAAATTGCCAGCGAAGAATGGCAATTGTTAGTGGGGCAGTTGGAGTATCAAAGCTGGCAGCAGCAAGTTCAGGCGCTTAGCGCCGACCTTGAAAAGCTAAGCAGCCGAATTGAGGCCTTAAGCAAATGACCCCCAAGGAGTTTGCTCGTTTTCGCCAAATAAATCGCACCCTTTGTCGTTACGGTATCGACCAATTGCTACCCAAACGCTTTTGGCCTTGGCCGCTACGTTTTTTGCGCAGCCTGTTTTTTTGGTGGCGCAATCAGCATAAAAACGAAAGCGCCGGTGCACGTATCCGCATGGCGATGGAAGAACTAGGGCCAGTTTTTATTAAGTTTGGCCAAATGATGTCGACTCGTCGTGACTTGCTGCCACCAGACATCGCTGATGAGCTGGCCTTGTTACAAGACCAAGTGTCACCCTTCTCTGGCGAGTTAGCCAAGCAGCAAATTGAGTTAGCCCTAGAGCGGCCCATTGAAGAGCTGTTTGATGATTTTGACATGCAGCCCTTGGCTTCGGCCTCGATTGCACAAGTACATACCGCTAGCTTAAAAGAAAATGGCCAAGAGGTGGTGCTTAAGGTAATTCGCCCGGGTATTGAGCGAACTATTCTGTCTGATATCGCGCTAATGCAACGTGTGGCCGGCTTCTTTGCCTTGTTTTTTGCCGACGGTCGCCGCTTACGCCCCAAAGAAGTGGTTGAAGAATACCGTAAAACCATTGTTGATGAGTTAGACCTTGCTCGCGAAGCATCTAATGCTATTCAACTTCGCCGTAATTTTACTGACGCAAAAGAGCTGTATGTTCCTGAGGTGTACAGTGATCATTGCCGCAAAACCTTGTTGGTTATGGAACGCATCTATGGCATTCCCGTCGCCAACATCGACGAGCTTGAAGCGCAAAATACCAATATGAAATTGTTGGCTGAGCGTGGCGTGGAAGTATTCTTTACCCAAGTGTTTAGAGACAGTTTTTTCCACGCGGATATGCATCCAGGGAATATTTTTGTATCACGCGAACACCCAGAAGATCCGCAATATATAGGCATCGATTGCGGCATTGTGGGCACCTTAAATAAAGAAGATCAGCGTTATTTGGCCGAAAACTTTTTGGCTTTTTTCAACCGTGATTATCACAAGGTAGCCCAGTTACACGTAGATTCTGGTTGGGTGCCAGCAGATACCAAAGTAGAAGAGTTTGAAGCTGCTATTCGCACCGTGTGTGAACCTATTTTTGCCAAGCCGCTGTCAGAAATTTCCTTTGGACATGTATTACTGAATTTATTTAATACTGCGCGTCGCTTTAATATGGAAGTGCAGCCGCAGTTGGTTTTACTGCAAAAAACCTTGTTGTATATAGAAGGTTTAGGACGACAGCTGTATCCAGAATTGGATTTGTGGGCCACTGCTAAACCATTTTTAGAACGCTGGATGCGTAAACAAGTAGGGCCAGAGGCGGTGTTTACTGCCTTTAAAGAAAAGGCGCCTTACTGGTTGGAAACACTGCCGCATTTGCCAGAGTTAGTTTATGATAACTTACAACTGGCCAAGCAGCAGCAGCTTAAGTTTCAACAGTTTACAGCACAGTATTTGCAGCAACAAAAACAGCGCCAACGCAGTTTATTGTTAGCTTTGGCTGCCGCTTCAAGTTTAATTTCGGCGGCCTTACTCTATCCAAGCTTGCCAATGGTGTCGGCGGCTTTGGCAATTAGCAGTGTGTTTGCTGGGTTAATTGCTTGGCGACAACTAAAATAGTTATATGGCCATTGTGGCTAAGAAGAACAGGAAAAGGAAAAACAGATGGGTGGAATTAGTATTTGGCAACTGTTGATCGTAGCAGTAATTGTGGTGTTGTTATTTGGAACTAAAAAATTGCGCAACATGGGTGGAGACCTAGGTTCAGCAGTTAAAGGTTTTAAAAACGCCATGAACGACGATGAAAGCCAAGCGGCTGAAAAATCTACACCAGAGCAACTTGCCCAAAATAAAGAGCAAGCTGAAGAAACCGCCAAAAGCAAAGACCAACAGCAAGGCTAAGCATGTTTGATATTGGGTTTTGGGAGTTAATCCTTATCTCGGTGATGGGCTTAGTGATACTAGGCCCAGAGCGTTTGCCGGGCGCTATTCGTAGTGTATTGGCGGTAGTACGTAAGGTAAAACAGTCGGTTTCTTCGGTGACCACTGAGCTTAAGCAAGAGCTCGAGCTAGATGAGCTTCACCAAAACCTTAAAAAAGCCGAGCAGCAAGGTCTTGAATCATTAAATGGTGATTTAAGTGAGTCTTTTGAAACCTTAAAAGCCCGCGCCGAATCGGTGACTCGCCCTTATCAAAAAAGTGAGCCTGATCAGCACCAACACGAAGGCGACACGGTAAAAATGCCGAGCGATCCGCCACCTGAATCCAGCCAAGAAGATAAAAAATAAACTATGAGTGATGCCCCTGCGCAGCCCTTAATTGAGCATTTAGTTGAGTTACGCAATCGCTTGTTACGTGGAGTATTGGCTTGTTTGCTGATTTTCCTCTGCTTAGTGTATTTTGCGAATGATATATACGCCTTGTTGGCCGAGCCTTTGTTAAGTGTTTTGCCAGAAAATGCCAGCATGATTGCCACCGATGTGGCGGCACCGTTCTTCACCCCAATTAAACTTACCTTGGTTGCCTCGGTATTTTTGGCGATGCCTTATTTGTTGGCTCAAGCTTGGGGCTTTATTGCGCCTGGTTTGTATCAGCATGAACGTAAATTGCTAATTCCATTAGTGTTTGGCTCAGGTTTGCTGTTTTATGCCGGTGTGGCTTTTGCTTTTTATGTGGTATTCCCACTGGCCTTTGCTTTTTTCACCGCGGTTGCGCCAGAAGGGGTCACTATTGCCACCGACATCTCTAACTATTTAGATTTTGTGCTAAAGCTATTTTTTGCTTTTGGTTTGGCTTTTGAGATCCCCATTGCCACTATGCTGTTATGTTGGTCGGGTGCTACCACGCCAGAAAAACTGCGCGAGAAACGCCCTTACGTGATTGTGGGTGCTTTTGTGGTGGGCATGTTGTTAACCCCGCCAGATATTATTTCGCAAACTCTGCTGGCCTTGCCAATGTGGCTACTGTTTGAAGTAGGTTTGTTCTTTTCGCGCTTTTACGTGCGAAAAGATGACGAAGAAGCCCAAGCTTAAGCCCTTATATGTTTGATATAGCGCTAAACCTCACCAGCTCGCAGTTTGATAAAGACCGCGATGACGTTGTTGCTCGAGCACAGCAAGCGGGGGTGAACGGCATGTTGCTGCTGGCCAGCGACATGCAAGAGAGCCAAGCAGTTAGTGAGCTGGCCTTACAGTGGCCAAAAGTGTGTTATGCCACTGCTGGCGTGCACCCTCATGATGCAAAGTCGGTAACTATAGAGCAATTGCAGCAGCTTAAACCCTTATTGGCTCAGTCGCAGGTTGTTGCGGTGGGCGAATGTGGCTTAGATTTTAATCGCGACTTCTCTCCGCGCCCGCAACAAGAAGCGGTATTCGAAGCCCAGCTAGCACTTGCAGCAGAGCTGAATATGCCAGTGGTTATGCATGAACGCGATGCTCACCAGCGCTTCATCGACATTCTTAAACCTTGGCGAGATAAACTTCCCGGCGCGGTACTGCATTGTTTTACTAGCGATCAAGCAGCCCTTAAAGCTTGCTTAGATTTAGATCTCTACATTGGCATTACCGGTTGGGTGTGCGATGAACGCCGCGGGCAAGACTTGCAACAACGGGTCACCGAAATTCCTAATGAGCGTTTATTGTTGGAAACTGATGCGCCTTATCTATTGCCGCGAGACCTAAAACCAAAGCCTAAAAGCCGTCGGAACGAACCATGCTATTTGCCGCACATATACAACAAAATTGCAGAGTTGCGTAAACAATCGTTAGTTGAGCTGCAGCAGCAAGTTGGTCAAAACGTCGAGCGTTTATTCCATATCGCTTGAAATGGTTTTAGCTCCGTTGATGTGCTTAAGAAGCTAAGGTTCTAATCGAGGTGGGCGGCCGTATCGCTCTTCATACACGAGGTTAAATCGAGGTGTAGCTTCAATTGGAACACCTAAGACTGCTGCGATTTTTGAGCTATAAAGGTCTATATTCTCTTCGTTTTTTTCAGCGTAGTTACCTTTCAAAGAAACTCTTCCTACTCCGTCGCTCATTTCCGCAGTAAGCGTTATAACGATATTACTTCCACCTCCATCGACGTTTTGAGAGTCGATGCCGAGATTTATGCACCTAACGTTGTTGTATACCTTTGTGCGCTTAAAATAGGGAATTCCAATCTTAGAGGTTATTTTCCCAAAGCTAAGCTCAATCTCCCATGACAGTAGAATGAGAGAGAGCATCAGTCCAAAAAGTACCGCTAGAAATAAAACCTCTCCGGGCTGCAGGTTTTCTGTGAGGATGAATTTAATAGCAATTACTATTGAAAAAAATGTACCCACAACCTTTGGAAACATGAAAGAACGAGAGTTCGATATTTTCAAAATGATTTTCCACCGTAGACTTGTTTTGGAAGCGCTGTGTTTAGATTACATTTATAACACTGATGGGAAATGAAGATGTTATATTTTTTATACTTGTTGATACTTGTTGATACTTGTTGATACTTGGGGAAACTAGATAAAAAACAAATTTCTGTGACTAGGGTGTCTTGTTGGTTTAACTCTTGCTTGGCTTTATTCTTAAAAGCTTTCTATGCTTGAAAGATAAGTCTGAGACTTAACGAAAGCGACTAGCGATTTTGCTATGAATAGCCGTTCAGGGAAGAGAAAAAACTTTGATTAAATTTTCAGCAATGTTAAGGCAATGGCGCTTTTTATGCTGGTGCATACTGCTAGTAAGCCCCAGTAGTTTTGCCGCAATTGTTAATAACAATCACTTATATCAAAAAGCACAGTTTATTAGTCAGCAGTTGCAGGCTATTCGTGCCCAGCAAAAACTTACTGAAGTGCAGCCAGAGCCGCAAATATTTGCTGATAAACTGGCTGTGCATTTGGTTTTTAAAACCCGCCAATTAAGTTCTTTAGCGGCCACCCTGCAAAGCCAACAAGGCTTAAGTGCTAGCGAGCTCGCTCCCGCGGAATATCGGGTGATTCGCCCGCGCAGTGTCATGCCTTATCTCAAAGAGCTAGAACAGCAGCTGCTAGAAATAAGCAAAAAATTAGGCCTGCCAGCAGGCCAGGAAATAGAGCGTCCCTTAGGAAAATCGGTTAACGACGTTTATCAGCAATTAGTGATCATTGAGCACCTGTTTGACGGTTTGGTAGAGCGCCAGCCACAACAGGCTTTAGCCAATAATGTTGCGCGGATTAAAGCTGATTTACAACAAATTAGCCAAGCGCGCGAGCTGCCTTTGCAGTTTGCTGGCGAAACTTCGGTAACTGGCCGAGAGACTACCGACGTAAACATTGTTGCCCTGCAGTGCTTGTACCTATTAGAAAGACTGTTTCGCCAATTGGAGATTGAGCCCAGTAAACCAGGGCGATTGCCTGCGGGAGAGTCTAAAGAGTATCAGGTGGTGGATACCAGTGTGAGTTTGCTTGCTGAGCTGCATCGCGCCAAAACCATTCTGCAAATTGAACAAGATAGCCAGGTTAATCCAAGCTCCGCATTTGCCGACGCTAATCAAGCCTATGCGGCTTGGGTGAGTGTGCGCAGCGGCTTGTTGGTTATGGTAGGAGCGGCGGCCTTATGATGGATAAACTCAGCCTTAGTCAAAAAATTGCACTTATCCCAAGCGGCATAGTGTTGCTACTCGCCTTAATGTTATGGAACAGCCATTACTCTCTCGGCGGTGTTGAGCAGCAAGCAGAAGAGTTTTCTAGCACTGTGGAGCCTAGTGCTCGCTTAGCCGGAGAGTTATCGGTAAATGCTTTGCAGCGTTTGGTTATTCAATCGCGCTATAGCCAAAGTGAAGATCCACGCCTATTGCAGCAATATCAGCAGCTGGCAGAGCAAGCTCAGAGTTTAGCGCAAAGCCCTCATTTAGCTAACTTTGAAAATGCCGAGCAAATCACGGGCAACAGCCAACTCTTAGATCAACATTTTGTTGATGAACTGGTGCCATTATTGGCAGAGGTGAGTGACTTAGAAAACACCGTATTGCGCCAACTAGTGCCACAAGCCTTGGCCAAAACTGCAGATATTCACGCTACCCTAGACTTACTCAATTCTGGGCGTTTGCCTGCTTTAACGGTAAGTTTGGCGAATCATATTCAAGCGGCATCTATTGGCCTAATGAGCCATTTAAATCGCCAAGATAGCCGCAGTAAAGATCAATTCTATTTAGAGCTTTTTGGCGCTGAAAACGACCTTATTGATTTGAAGAAAGGCTTGAATCGAGAGCACCACAAAGCGTGGATTACTGAAGTAGAACAATATGTTAAGCAGCTTTCGTTAGCCGCAAATAGCATTTTTGAGCTCTTAGAAGAGCAACAGCTTCTAATGAACGATTTGCTCAACCCCGCCGCCGAACAAGTGGTGCAAGGTGCCGGCGATAGCCAACAAACCCAGTGGCAAATTTTGGGTGAATCTAGCCATGCGATTGCCCAGCAGCTGCATCAAACCGCAAGTACTAGTTTGGCTTTTGGTGTGTCAATTGTGGTGATCTCCCTTATCTTGGCCTGGGTCATAACCCGGCTGATTCGCCAACCGGTGGTAACCATGGTGCAAGCCATGCAGGCCATCGCTCAAGGGGATGGTGATTTAACTCAGCGCTTGCGGGTAAAAGGTAAAGACGAGCTGGCTCAGTTGGCAGCAGCGTTTAACCAGTTTATTGAGCTGCTGCAAGGCACAGTAACCAGTATCAATCAGCATGTAGCAACCTTAAATGATGCCGCCAGTCAGCTCAATCAGCTGGCGCAACAATCTAAAGGGCAAGTGGGTCAGCAGCAACAAGTGGTTGCGGAAGTGAGTGAGCATATTGGCCAGCTATCGCAGGGTTTTAATGAGGTGGCAAACCATGTGCGTAATGCCGACCAATCGGCAATTGCCATCGACGAAGCCTCGATGCAGGGTAATCAGCTAACTCAGTCTGCAACCAACGAAATAGAAAACTTGGTGACTCAGGTTGATACCGCCTCGGTAGACATGCGCGAGCTGGCGCAAAACAGTAAAGACGCCAGCAAAGTTTTAGAAGTGATTAACGGCATTGCCGAGCAAACTAATTTGTTGGCCTTAAATGCTGCAATTGAATCTGCTCGAGCCGGTGAACATGGCCGAGGCTTTGCAGTAGTGGCCGACGAAGTGCGTAACTTAGCCAAACAAACCCGCGGCTCAACCGATCAAATTGAACAGATGATGAATGATTTGGTCAAGGGCGCCGAGAAAACCGAAGGGCAAATGCAGCAGGGTAAGGCGCAGGCTAGTACCAGTTTTGAGTTAATGTCTGAAATGCAGGTATCGGTAGAGAAAACCCACCAATTAGTCTCTGACATTACTCGCTTGCTGGACGATGTTAGTGCCGCCTGTGACGCTCAGCTGTCTACTTCGGAAACCGTAGTTACCGAGATGCAGGGCATTGAGTCTGCCGCCCAAATGAGCTTAGAAGGCACCGAGCAAACCGCTGAACAAGCTCAAAAGGTGGGCCAACTAAGTAGCCTTATTCAAGCCAGTATTGCTAACTTCAAGGTATAAATAGTCACAAGCCTTATTGGAGTTTAAAGGGAAGTGTTTACTTCCCTTCAAACTTTTCATCTCTCATCGTCACATATAATTCTTATTTTTTATTTCCTACTTTTTGAAAATGCTTTCTATGCCTTGTGAAAAGCCTTTCGCAATTTTTAGCTAGCGTAATCTTTCTCTTTTTGATCTTTAGGTGAGCTAAATTGCCCATTTGTTTGGCTTCTAATCTACTTGTAATTCATAGGCTTAATAAAAGTGTCATGACTCAAGGCTAGCTTTCCCGCGGTATTTATTTCGATGTATCCGCAAGTTAATCAGTACTTAATGAGGAAATGTAATGCGTTTAGGGAAAGTATTAAAAGTAGTAGCGGGAGTGTCTATTGCCTCTGCTGTTGTAGGTTGTAATAGTGATACCGAATATGTGTATCTCGATCCACCTATTGCCGACAGTATCGATCTTGGTCCATTTAAATGTAGTGACGAAGAAATCGCCGCCGATGCTAGCAAAGATTGCCGTTTGTACATTAAAGGCTCGATGAATAGCTGGTCTTCACGTCCAGAAGCGCAGTTGCATTACCAAGGCGACGGTGAATACATTGCTTTGTTTAGCATGCAGCCAGGTGAGTACTCATTCAAAATATCTGACCCAAGTTGGAGCGCCGAGCGTGACCTCGCCATTGGTGAAGATGCTGATGCCGAAGTGGTATTTGATATTCCAATGGAACTGCAACGCAAATACGACGACTTTGGTAACCAAAACATGGATATCACGGTGGCTAGCGATGAAGACCAAGTGTATCGCTTCACCTTAGATTCGTCGGCCACCATTAACAACCCAACCTTGTTAATCGAAAACATCACCGACAGCGACGTTGATAACCTAAGCCAAGCGATGTACCTAGTGGGTACATTCAACGATTGGACGGCCGATGATAGCAGCCAATTTAGCTATGCCGGCGCAGGTAACTACCAATTGCAAATGAACTTTGCCGAAGCTGGAACCATTAGCTTTAACTTACACCAAGGCATGGATTCACCGCTGGTTTATGGCTCTTTAGATAACCAGCCGATTAGCTTAACCGAAGGCGAATCGTCACTAACCACCTACCCAGGCGGAAAAATGTCGGCTCAAGTAGAGGCGGGCAGTTACGTATTTTCACTGTCTACCTTGGGTGATGGCCAGCAAGCGGTTCCACTAACTTTAGCTAAAGTGCGCGCAGTAGTAGGCCACGACACGGTAACAGTGGTCAACTTGCCAACCAGCTTAACCGCTGACGGAAGTACTTTTGCTCAAAGCTACAGTTGGGACACTGAAGGTGACATGACCGTTACCTTGACTGATGATGATAGCCAAACCATTAGCGATGTTCGTAAGTTAGCCAACGCTGATGCGACTGGTCGTTATCAAGTAAACCTCACTACCAACCAAGGTTTAGCAACTCAAGCCAGCGCTAGCCAAGAGATTGATGTCATTGACCTTGAATCAGCTAACAATATTGTGATGATGATTGGCGACGGTATGGGTTATGGCCAAATTGATATTACCCGCGCCTATATGGGTGAAGCGCTATTCCTAGAATCGGGTAAGCACCGCGGCGACATTAAAACCTCCAGTGCCGATACCTTGGGTTACGAGAATTTAGCTGACCTAGGTATGAACTACTACACCGATTCTGCTGCTGCAGCAACGGCCATTTCTACCGGTCGTAAAGCTATCTCAGGCACCATTGCTCAAGCTCGCCCAGGCGATGGTTCTGATTTAGAAACCATTTTGGAATACGCGCAAAAGCAGGGTAAGTCGGTAGGTATTGTTGCCACTTCACACTGTGTTCACGCTACTCCAGCGGCTTTTGCCTCGCACGGTCCTAACCGTAATGACTTTGTTACGCTTGCTACAAGCATGTTTGGTGACGTTCAACCTAACGTGGCGCTATGTGGCAGCAAGCAAGTGGATGGCGTAGATGTGATTAGTCAGCAAGCTGGCTTAGGCGGCTACACCGTGGTTAAAACTAAAACCGATTTAATCCCTGCTGTTGCAGCGTTACCAGCTACAGATCCTGATGCAGAAATTTTGTTTGCCGGTATCTTTGGTGAAGACGAAATCCCTTATGTATTGCCATTGGATGGACAGAAAAGCTATGAAGATCAAGACATTCCTCAGCTGAATGAAATGACTGAAGTGGCTATCGAAATATTGTCGAAAAACCCTAACGGCTTTGTATTGATGGTAGAAGGCTCACAAATTGATTTTGCTGGCCACCTTAACGATGAAGAGCGACTAATTCATGAAACCGTTGCTTTTGATAAGACAGTGGAAGAAGTGGTTAATTGGTCTGATTTGCGCAGCGACAGCATGGTGATTGTAACTGCAGACCATGAAACCGGCGGTTTGGCGCTTGAGAAAACCAACGGTATTGGCGTGATTCCAGAAGTTAGTTGGAAGTGGGGAAGCCACACCAATGTAGACGTACCAATTGCATCTTGGGGTTTAAACTCTCACGCTTTTGTTGGTCGTACTGTTGATAACACGGCTATTTACAATGTAATGCGTGGCGCCTTAGACGCTAACTAACTCTCTACGCTAAGCCCGGCATAAGCCGGGCTTAAAGGTCTTTATTATGTTGCGTATTTTATATTTAAGTTTAGTTGTTTTGGTCAGCCCAAGTGCGCTGGCTGCGGCGAATCCTTGGCAAACACTTATTCCTGAACTGGAACGCGGCCAACAGCTGGCACCGATCAATCATGATGTGCAGCTAGAGGAGCGCGCTCCGCAAATTAAAAGCGGCGGTTTGGTGCATGCTTTGGATGGGCAAGCAATGCGAATGCCGGGCTTTATTGTGCCGCTAGAAAGTGACGGCAATAAAATTACCGAGTTTTTTTTAGTCCCGTTTTTTGGCGCATGTTTGCACCTACCCCCACCGCCGCCGAACCAGATTATTCATGTAAAACACCCTCAAGGCATCGATATGATAGAACCTTGGGAAGTGGTGTGGTTGAGCGGTGAGATGCAGGTAAAAGCCACCGATATTGAAGGCTTGGCCAGTGCAGGTTACGCCATGACACTCTCTAAAGCGCCGGAAAAGTACGCGCCATAAACAAACACTAGTGCAGTGCTCCCATTCCATGAGAACATTGAGTTAATCAACAGGGAGCAATGTAACGGTGCACATTCCAAAGCATTTTAAGCAAGACGATTGGCGTGAAGTTTCGCGGCTAATCCAGCAATATCCGCTGGCCTGCGTAAGCACCTATAGCGATCAGGGTTTAGTGGCCGATCATGTTCCCTTGATACTGGCTAAAAATGCCGATCACCAGTGGTGTTTGCAAGGGCATATCGCGCGCATTAACCCCTTAGCAAAACGCTTAGCTACGCCGCTGGCTGGCTTGGCAGTATTTCAGGGTGAAGATGCCTATGTATCACCCAATTATTATCCGTCTAAGCAAAGCAATCCTAAAGTAGTGCCTACTTGGAATTATCAAGTAGTGCATGTAAATGGCACTTTGCACAAGCGTGATGAACTCGACTTGAAGTTAAGCTTGTTGCAAAGGCTTACCGAGCAAAACGAACAAGCTCAGGCCAAACCTTGGCAAGTGAGTGACGCGCCAGATAAATTTATTGAACAGCTAAATAAGGCCATTGTGGGCTTTGAAATAAGCATCGACAGCTGGCAGGCGCAGTTTAAGCAAAGTCAAAATCATAGCCTAGAAAACCAACTGGGCGTGGCTAAAGGTTTGGCCGACGAGAAGCCGCTGATGGCGCAACAAATTGAGCGCTTTGTCCAAAGCCTGGCGAGCAATGGCCGAGGTGACAATGACTAAAGCAAAATTGGCTTCGTGGAACCGCGCTAAAGGCTTTGGTTTTCTCAGTTTGAGTGGCGAGCCCAAGGCTAAGCAGTTGTTTGTGCATGTCAGTGATTTTTCCGATAAAAAGCTCGACCCAGAAAAACTAGTAGGTCATTGGTTTAACTATACTTTAGCAAAGGATAAGCAAGGTCGACCATGCGCCAAGCGGCTAAGTTTGGTGGGAGCCAAGCCTGTATTTTCTGGCAAAAGTAACGATGCTGGTAAACGGGCTGGCTTATCTGCCTTGGCTTTTTTCGCTTTGTTAGGCGCTTTGGTGCTGCTGCAAAAGCTGCCAATTGCTTTACTGGTGTTCTATTGCGTGGTGAGTGTGGTCACTTTTGCATTATACGCTCTGGATAAATCGGCGGCTCAAGCTGGCCGTTGGCGAGTTCAAGAGGCCAAACTGCATGTGTTTGCGCTAATGGGTGGCTGGCCGGGCGCCATGCTGGCACAACAAGTATTGCGCCATAAAACCCAAAAGCAGTCTTTTCGCTGGGGCTATTATTGTACGGTGCTGGTCAATATAGCGGCTTTGTTATATTTGCTTAGCCCCTATGGCGAGCCAATGCTGTTACAAGTTAATCACGCGTTATCGAGCATATTGCCGTGAACTTAAGTATCGCGACTTATAGCGATGAATATTGCCACGCGGTGGCAGACTTGTTTACTCAATCCGTGCATGCAATTGATAACGCGCTTTATTCCAAGGAGCAAAAAGCTGCCTGGGCACCGCTGGATATTGATTACTCTCGCTGGCAACAGCGCTTGAAAGCCAAGCGCTGTTTTTTGGCTTTGGCCGACAAGCAGTTGTTGGGATTTATAGAGTTAGACGATGACTATATAGATTGCTTTTATGTAGCGCCGCAGCATCAGGGTCAAGCAGTGGGTAGGGAACTTTATCAACACATTGAAAAAATTGCTCGCGAAAAGAAACTAGCAGGTTTGCGGGTTGATGCATCCTTAGCAGCGAAAGACTTCTTTGCTCAGCAAGGCTTTGCAGTGGTTTCGCACAATCAACTATTACGGTTAGGGACAAAGCTTGAGAACATTAGTATGTTCAAAGGTTTTTATACTTAAGTTAATGCAGTGAATTCACTTGCTGACAATTCTCATAAGGAAGCTGTCGACATATTTGCCTAACATTATTGCTTATAGGCAGAGTGGGAGGGATTCAGCCATGCGAAACATACTGATTGTGTTTAGTGTAATGGTAGTCAGTGCTTGTAGTCAGCAGCAGGCTTACCAAGCCATGCAGGGCAACCAGCAACGCCAGTGCGATAAACATACTAACCATCAAGACTATTTAACTTGTATGGATCAGGCTGATGTAAGCTTTGAAGAGTATCAGCGCCAACGCCAAGCCCTGCTAGAGGGTGACGAGCAGTAAAAAAACCAAGCCTTGGCTTGGTTTTTTTATATCTGCAGAACTTAAATGGCAGTGCCGTTTACCGATAGTTTTACATCAATATTGCCACGGGTAGCGTTTGAGTAAGGACATACTTGGTGGGCAACTTTTACCAGCTCTTCTGCCGCAGCTTGCTCTAATTCAAGCTCTACTGCTAGGGCAACGGTTAACGCAAAACCACCATTGTCATTTGGACCAATACCCACAGTAGCAGTGGTTGGCGCAGCATTAATTGCTACCTTGCCTTCACGAGCTACATGTAAAATAGCGTTAGAGAAACAGGCAGCATAACCCGCCGCAAACAGCTGCTCTGGGTTAGTGGCTTCGCCACTGCCGCCCATTTCTTTTGGGTAACTAAGTGCTAGATCTAGTTTTTTGTCATCGGTACTCACTTGACCATTACGACCGGCTAATGCGGTAGCTGATGTTGTGTATAGGGTTGTCATAATATTCACCTTGTGATTTATATTGTGTGCAATTTAATTGTTTGCAACTTTAGTTGAGGTGAAAATGAATTGCAAGTATATTGTGCACAATTTATTTTATAGCGAGAGAATGATGATGTCTGAACAGCCAGAACAAAGTGTTAGCCTGCGTTTGGATAAGCAGTTGTGCTTCTCATTGTATAGCGCATCTAATGCCATGGGACGTGCCTATCGCCCTTTGCTGGATAAACTGGACCTCACTTACTTGCAATACATCGTAATGATGGTGTTGTGGGAGCACGATAGTGTAAGTGTTAAAGCCTTGGGTGAGCGGGTGCACTTAGACTCTGGCACGCTAACCCCATTGCTTAAACGCCTTGAAACTAAGGGCTTAGTGCGCAGAGCGAGAAGTGAGCAAGACGAGCGTGTTCGGGTAATTAGCCTAACGCCGCAGGGCCTAGCGTTACGTGAACCAGCAGAGGCTGTGCCTCAAGCAATGTTGTGCCAAGCTGATTTACCGCTAGAGGAGTTACAAGCCCTTAAAGCAGGCTGCGATCGTTTATTAGCAAAGTTAATGAAATAGCATGCATAAGGTTTAAGGATAATATGTGCTTGGCTACAAACACGATAAAAATAAGCGTTAAACCGAAAAAAGTAAGCTTATTGATACGCCAGCTAGCTACAATGTATTGTTGCCCTCGATTGGAGCTATTGGATGCCGCAAGCCGCTGTAAATAAACTAAAACTATTTAGCTTGGCTTGGCCGATATTAGTTGAGCAGTTAACTGGTGGCATTGTGGTGATGGCCGACATTTACTTTCTTAGTCTATTGGGCGAAGAAGCCGCCGCTACCGCTGGCTTGCTAATGCCCTATTTGTGGATAGGCTTTTTTGTATTGCCCATGCTCTCCACCGGAGGCACTGCAGCCGCCTCTCAATATTACGGCGCTAAAAAGCTCGACAAGGTTGTTCCGGTATTTATGAACAATGTCGCGCTACTAAGTTTAGCTGGCTTGGCCTTTGGGGCATTTACCTACCTTAACTATGACAATATTGGCTTGTGGCTAAACTTCCCTTTGCAGATGCAAGGTTACGCTGAAGAATACCTCGCCATAATGGCTTTTACCTTTGGCTTTTTTGGCCTGCGCTGCGCCTATGGTTCTATCCTTGCCGCCAAAGCAATGACCAACTGGAATATGTTGGCTTCGCTGCTTACCAACGTAATGAACATTTTCCTTAATGCGACCTTCTTTTTTGGCTGGTTTGGCCTAGATCCGATGGGCTTAAAGGGCATCGCCTTAGGCACCGTGCTGTCTTACGCCTTTGCGTGTTTAGCAGTAATGCTAATTGTGCACCGAAAAGCACAAGTGCGTTTTGAGTTTAACTGGACCATTTTGCCGCGTATGCGTGCGGTATTTAAACCCTTAATGAAAATTGCCATCCCCTCGGCCGCAGAGCCGGCTAATTACACCTTGCAACAAATAGTGGTGGCTGGCATTTTGGCCAGCTTGGGCGTATTGGCGGTATCGTCTTACACCTTTGTATTGCGTTTCTTATTTGTTTCCATGGCGGTGAGTTGGGCATTGGCGGTGGCCGGGCAAATTATCATGGCGCATTACATGGGCGCACGAAAGCTGGACGAGGTGGACGCCACCTACCATCGCTGCTTAAAGCTAGCGATGCTATTCGCATTTGTGAATATGAGCCTATTTGCTTGGTTTTACCAGCCACTTATCAGCCTGTTTAGTGACGATCCTCAGGTGGCCTTTTACGCCAAGTGGTTGCTGATTATTTGCATTGTGATGGAGCCGTTTCGCGCCATCAATATTGTTGCTGGCATGGCCTTAAAAGCTGTAGGCGATGGGCGTTTTGCTGCCAGCGTAGGAGTCGCCTTTATTTGGGGCGTGGTACCGGTAATCTACTTGTGCTCCATTTCTTGGCAGTTAGGTATTATTGGTGCCTGGGCCTGCTTTGCGCTTGATGAAGTTATTCGCGGTTTAATTAATCACTGGCGCTGGAAAACCTACCGTTGGCACAACAAAGGAATTACTTAAATTTGCTCTCTTAGCTTACTTAGTGAAGGGTCTTACAAAGCAATCGCGCCAAATGTGTTTTTATTCATCGATAAGCAATACGGCGTAATTGCTAAGCCGCGGTTAAGAAATGCCAGTATTTTTCACAACATGAAAATTATCAAACTGAGCTGACAAAGTTTGCCTAGCGATGGATCACAAAGCGCGATACTTCTATTATCTTTTCAGGCCTAGTTTAGGCTACAACTAACACTTTACGTTGATCCTCGGTTTATTGTTGGTGGCCAGCAATAAATGGAATTGCCAGCTAAGAGCGCTGACAAACAGGGTTGTTATATTCCTTTAGTAGCGAGAACAGTAATGAAATTAGAGTCTTTAGCACTTCACCATGGCTATGAGTCAGAAGCGACCACCAAAGCGGCCGCGGTGCCTATTTATCAAACCACTTCGTATACTTTTGATGATACTCAGCATGGTGCCGACCTGTTTGATTTAAAGGTTCCAGGGAATATTTATACCCGCATCATGAACCCAACAACTGATGTGCTAGAGCAGCGCGTTGCGGCCATGGAAGGAGGCATTGCGGGTTTGGCTTTGGCCTCTGGCATGGCGGCAATTACCTATGCAATTCAGTGTATTTGTGAAGTAGGCACTAACATTGTGAGCACTAGCCAGCTGTATGGCGGAACTTACAACCTGTTTGCTCATAGCTTTCCTAAGCAGGGCATTGATGTGCGCATGGTATCGGCTGATGACTACGCAGGCTTTGAAGCCGCTATTGATGAGAATACTCGAGCAATTTTCTGTGAATCTATCGGTAACCCAGCAGGTAACATCGTAGATTTGGTTAAGCTGGCTGAAATTGCTCACAAGCATGGCTTGCCTTTAATGGTAGATAATACCGTTGCTACGCCGTTTTTATGTCGTCCTATTGAGCTTGGTGCTGACATCGTCATTCACTCGCTAACCAAATACATTGGTGGTCACGGTACCTCGATCGGCGGCATTATCGTTGATTCTGGTAAGTTTGACTGGGTGGCTAATAAAGAGCGTTTCAAAATTCTAAACGAGCCAGATCCTTCCTACCATGGCGTGGTTTACACCGAAGCACTCGGCCCTGCTGCTTATATTGGTCGTTGCCGAGTTGTTCCTCTACGTAATACCGGCGCAGCTATTTCTCCAATGAATGCCTTCCAAATTATGCAAGGTTTAGAAACACTGGGCTTGCGTATGGAACGCCACTGCGAAAACGCCGAAAAACTCGCTGCTTACTTAAAACAGCACCCTAAAGTTGAGTGGGTAAACTATGCTGCTTTACCAAGCAGCCCATACCACGACGCTTGTCAGAAAATCTCTGGTGGCAAGGCCTCAGGCATTCTGAGCTTTGGGATTCAAGGCGGCAAAGAAGCTGGCGGTCGTTTCATCGATGCATTAGAGATGATTTTACGTTTGGTGAATATTGGCGATGCTAAATCATTGGCCTGCCACCCTGCGTCTACTACTCACCGTCAGTTAAATGATGAAGAGCTTGCTAAAGCTGGGGTAAGTGCCGACTTGATTCGCATCTCAGTGGGCATTGAAAACATCGATGATATTATTGCGGATGTTAGCCAGGCGCTAGATAAAGCTTAAATTCTTAGGTTGCTTAAAAGTAGAAAGCCGACGTACTGTCGGCTTTTTTGTAGGCTAATTACCGCTATTTATCGATGCGGAAGTCATACACCTTGCAGTTACTCCAAGATTCTACGCGAGCTGAAACTTGCTTGTTGTTCATGGAAGACGCCAGGAACAAAGTTATTAGGTTTTGATCGTTCTTGTCGATGTAGCAAAAACCGCCATTGGCGTGTCCAGAGATATCTGGCCCACACATCTCACAACTGTTAACTGCTTCACCACTGCTGTTGGTATGCTGAACTTTAAAGTTCAAATACTCATTTCGATAATGAATGTTGCTAATTTCACCTTCTTGGATGGCCTCAGACGCTCCAGCAACAGGAACGATTGATGTACTGAACAGAATTGCGCTGATTAGTAATGACTTCATTTGTTTTCTCTTTTTATAATATATTTCATGGCGTTAGGGATTATTGATGCAAATGAATGTTTGATGCAACGCTGACTAAAAGTTGATATTTTCTCGCTTCGCTTCTGTTTCGTGTTTTTATTTCAATATTGCATTACCTTTCGACTTATTAAGGCTTTCTTGGTGGTGCCTACTAGAGCTTTACGCTTTTTTGGCCATTTCCTGTTTGTTTGTCCGTTCTGTGCTATTGATTGCTATTGTTGGCTTTATTTAACCAAGTCTAACGATTTTTCATATTCTTCAATTAGTTGAACTTGGCTTCAGTTTCTCTTTGTAGTGCTGCTTATAATCGCAATGTGGTTTTGCTAGCCTAAAAAGGAAGAGTCATGCGGCTTGTTTTATCAGTAATAGTTGCAGCGGTACTATTAAACTTGCTGGCCTGCAGTGCAGCAGGGGGTAAGCCGGAGTTGGCACTGGAACAGGTTCAAACCTATCAAGCCGCAAGCCCATATGATGACAACTTACGACTGCGCGTAGATGGCCGTTTTATTGTGAATGGCCAAGGTGAAAAGATACGTTTAAAAGGCGTGGCTTTTGGTAATGAAGTTTGGGCGAATACTCGGATTCCTAGTCAGCATCACAACGAGCAAGATTTTATTCGCCTTAAGCAAATGGGCTTTAATAGCATCCGTTTTTATCTAAATTATCAAACCTTTGAAAGCGATAGCGCGCCTTATGTTTATCATCAGTCGGGTTGGGATTGGTTAGACAAAAATGTGCAATGGGCAGAAAAACATGGCATTTACCTTGTACTTAACATGCATGTTCCTCAGGGCGGATTTCAGTCTAATGGACGTGGAGAAGCACTGTGGGATGAGCCTAGCAATCAGCAGCGTTTAATCAAGTTATGGCAAGCCATTGCCAAGCGTTATAAGGGCCACCCTAATGTCGCCGCATTAGATTTGCTGAATGAGCCAGTGACTACCCAAAGCAAGCAACAATGGGAAAATTTGGCCAGCGAATTGGTAGCCGCTATTCGCCAAGTTAATCAGCAACAGATGATTTTTGTCGAGCGCTTACTGGCCGTTAAGGGGCAGTGGCAAATAGATGAGCAGCAGAACTTCTTTAAGTTAGATGATCCCAACATCGTCTATCAATACCACTTTTATGAGCCCATGGCATTTAGCCATCAGCAAGCTTCATGGTTACGCCAATATCAGGTTCCGGCCACTTACCCAGACCCTAATCGCGTAAAAGTAATTGGTTCGCCCAACTGGTATGGCGCTCAGTTTGATAACCCTTCTATAAGTAGCGATAGCGATTGGCAGTATGTCGAAGGCAAAAAACTGCAACATCAAGACTCAAAAGTAGATCTTATTTATCCGGCTTTAGTTTCTGCAAACAATGCGGGAGATAGCTGGTTTAAACAGGTAGTGATTAAGGAATATGCGCCCGATGGTGAAACCTTGTTACGAGAGATTGAAATCGATCTAAGCCGCCAAGCCGATTGGTATTTGTGGTCTGCTAATCAGCGAGGCCGTTCACAGCATCTTCGCCAAGGTGGTGAAGACATATTGCAGATTAGCGAGACGACTAGCGATGCCAACAATGGTAGTTCGCAGCAATTTGTAGTGCCTAAGCTTGACCATTATTATCAGATTTCAGGTTGGATAAAAACTCGAGGAACAGGAGCGAGCAGCCATGTTCAGCTACGATTAGATTTTCAAAATGGTGTTAGCGATATTGTTGCGTGGGACAAGCCCTTAATCGAGAGAATCATTGCGCCTATAGAGCAATGGGGCGAGCAACAGCAGGTGCCACTCTATTTAGGTGAGTTTGGCTGTATTCGAGGTTGTTTCGAGCAACAACGTGGTGGCTTGCAATGGATGAGCGATGTGCTGGATGTGGTAGACCAGTATCAAACTCACTTTAACTTTCACAGCTACCATGAAGACGCCTTTGCTTTATATTATGGCTATGGACGCTTGCCAACGGAGAGCAATGCAAATCAGCCCTTAATTGAATTGTTTAAGCAGCGTTTGGCTAAGCCCTAATTAACTTAGGTCAATAAATGAACATGTTTATCAATATGGCGGCTTGATTTAGCCAGTAATTAGCTACAATAAAAAGTAGATTGTCAGTTATTACTTCCTTTTTAGGTTAAGGAAATAGCATGCGAACTGCCTGTTTGTTTATGCTAACACTCTGGTGTGCTGGGGTGAGTGCTGAGCCCAGTTTACGCATCTCTACCGCTGAAACCATTGCTGCTTATCCTCAAGTACGTGATACGGTAACAGCTGCCTATTCAGAGCTTGGTTATACAGTGGAAATTGTTCCTATGCCTGCCAAGCGCTCTTTGCATCATGCTAGAGATAATCACCATATTGATGCCGAGCTGGCCAGAACCCGCTACGCTAGCGCCTACCTCCCTAATCATATTTTAATCCCGGTAGCGGTGGGGCATATCACCATTGCTGCTTTTGTTAAAAAAGATAAAGCAGTGGTGACGGATTGGCAAAGTTTGCAGCAATACCGGGTGGCCGGGGTGCGTGGCCATTTGTTTCTAGAAGACAAATTGCACAACCATAGTGATACTCAGTTTTTTAACTCAGCTCACCAAGCTCTCACTATGCTAGGCAGAGAGCGGGTAGATGTTGTGATATTGCCGCTATCTATTGGAGAGTATGTGATTAAAAAGTATTGGCATAAGCAAATAACCACAGTGAGCCCCGCGCTCGACTACGTCCCGCTGTACCACTTCCTTCATAACAAACATCAAGATAAAGCTGAGCAGTTAGCCGAAGTATTACAAAAATTCACTACTGAGCCACTCGCTCAAAGGCAAGAGTAATTAGCCAAGCTCTATTAGAAGTAATTGATTAATCGTTTATTTTATTCCTATAAAGGCTATTATTTGGCGAATAGTTAAGTGCTTTGTTGCGCGGCTTTTTAGTGTTTTTACTAAGATGAACAAAATGTAATGTTGTGGCCACCTTGCGGTAAGGGCGGTTTTAGTAATCTGCTCATGTCGATTACACAACGAGGATTAGCCAAATGAAACTTCCAATTAAATTATCAAAAAAAATCTGTGTTGCAGCTGCGGTTGCATTAACGTCTACCGCAGTAATGGCCGATGACGATGCACTGTCTGCACTAGCGATTAAAAAAGCAGGTTTTAGCCTAGAGCAAGCCATTGAAAAAGTGCATAACACATATCCAGGGCAAATAACCGAGCTAGAGTTAGATGATTACCGTGGCCAAGCTGTTTATGAAGTAGATGTAGTAAACCTAGCTCAAGAGCAAAAGCACAAACTAAAGCTGAGCCTAGCCGATGGCGAAATGTTGAAAAATGAAAGCAGTAAATTAAGCATTCTAGGCGTTAGCAAGTTAGATGAAGATGAGCGTATAGCACTAGAGCAGTTAGCTGAATCAGAGTTGTCTTTGCAACAAACAGTAGCCATGCTGAACAACAAATACCAAGCGCAGGTTATTGAGTTCGAATTAGAAAACGAAAAAGGCATTACTTTTTATAAGTTCAAGCTACTGGGTGAGCAAGGCAAACAGCGAGTGATTGTTGATGTAGCAAGTGGCGAAACCATTCCGGTACTAAAACACTAAGCTGAGTGACAGAGGTAGCCAAGGGCTACCTCTTAGCATTTTTGAGGTAAGCAATGTGCGAATATTAATCGTAGAAGACGACCAGACTACCCAGCAATTTTTGCATCGGGCACTTAGTGAGCAAGGGTATCAAGTAGATGTGGCCAGTGATGGCCAAGAAGGTTTATTTTTAGCCTTAGAGCATGACTATCAGCTGATTGTACTAGACCGCATGTTGCCCAAGCTAGATGGTTTAACGGTGTTGTCTACCTTGCGAAATGCCAATAAACACTTGCCGGTGCTAATACTCAGTGCCCTAGACAGCGTTGATGAGCGAGTCAAGGGTTTGCGCGAAGGCGGTGACGATTACCTAGTAAAACCCTTTGCCTTAGCTGAGCTTTTGGTGCGTATCGAAATATTGCTACAGCGCCAACGGGGCCAAGCCGAACCAAGTTTAAACAAGCTGCAAGTGGCCGATTTAAGCATGGACCTATTAGCTAGGCGAGTATGGCGCGGCCAACAAGAAATACTACTGCAGCCCAAAGAGTTTAAGTTATTACGCTACTTAATGGAGCACGCTGGTCAAGTAGTAACCCGCACCTTATTGTTTGAAGCGGTATGGAATTACGACTTTGATCCACAAACCAATGTTATTGATGTGCACGTGGCACGTTTACGCAAAAAGGTAGAGCTAGATGGCCATAGTGCCTTACTTGAAACCGTACGTGGCGTCGGTTACCGCATGGTGGAAAAATAAACGTCAAACGGGCTACGCGTGGCGGTTAACCCGCAATAGTTCAATTTGGCGTTTAACTCGAATGTATACCGCACTGCTGATGTTAGTAGTGGGGATTTTGCTGTGGGTGCTGTATCAGCTCAGCATTGGTCAATTAAGTCGTAGCCAAGCTCAGCAGCTCGATCAACTGGTTCAACAGCAAACCCTGTTGGCCGAAGAGTTAAACCCTCAAGATTTCATCAATCAGTTTCTATTACAAGCCGAGCAGTCTCGCCAGTTTGTATTGGCTTATGACGATGGAAGCAAGACTTACGGGCGCTTAGATAGCATTCCTAAGCGCTTGGCTCAGTGCCCTGTGCTAGCGCGCTTTCCGGTGTATAACTACAACAAAATCCGTCTTTATTCAGGCTGCGTGCAAACCTTGGATAGCGGCCGTTTATTGGTGGCCAGTGATGATGAAGCGCTGTTTGATTTACGCGAGCACTTCATTCAGGCAAGCATTGTTGCACTGAGTTTAGCGCTAGCCTTAGGCTTAGTAACAGGCTGGTTTTTCTCCGCCCAGGTTCTGCGACGGGTAAACGGCATTAATCAGATCGCTCAACAAGTAGAGGCAGGGGAGCTAAGCGCTCGCGTTGCTTTAAGTCCGCGCAATGATGAGTTCGATCATATGGCGACGCACATTAACAAGATGCTAGCGCAAGTGGAGCATTCTTTTGATGCCATCGCTGGCGTAACCGATGCGATTGCTCATGATCTTCGCACGCCTTTAGGTCGCCTACGTTTACGCTTAGAACAAGCCCTGCTCGATAGTGAACAGCAAGCGGTGAGCGCGGAACAACTGGCCAGTATGCTGCAGGAGCTAGATGGAATATTAGCGACCTTTAGTTCCATGTTGGAGCTAACGCGCTTAGAGCATCAGCAGCAGTCTAATTTTAGCCAGTTACAACTGGAAAACATTGCCGAAGACGCCGTTGAATTAATTCAGCCACTTTGTGCAGAGCGCCAACAGGATATTTCATTAACGCTTGAGCAGCCGTGTAAGCTACAAGGTGACGCCACTTTATTGTTCCGCGCCATTTATAACTTACTGGAAAATGCCAGTAAATACGCTGGTGAACAGGCGCAAATTCAATTAACTGTTAAGGCCAATGGCTTTGAGCTAAGTGACACTGGCCCTGGCATCCCCGAGGAAGAATTGGATAAGGTATTCCAGCGTTTGTACCGTTTAGAGAGTAGTCGCCACAGCCCCGGTTATGGTCTTGGCTTGCCATTGGTTCGGGCGATTGTTCGACTACATGGTGGCGAGATAAAATTGCTCAATCAGCAAAGCGGTTTACAGGTTATTGTAGTGTTTAGCTAAGCGGGAAAAAGTAAAAACCAGCCTTGCAAGCAAGGCTGGTTTTTAAGGTCTTATCAATTCTGGCAACAGATAATACAGAGAAGGCCTGTGTTACAAAGAGCAACTTATGAATGTACTTTTGCCTTCTTTAGCTTGTTAGCTTTTCGTGCAAAGTAGTTTACGTAATAAGTAAAATAAAACTGTTCCATAGTATTCCCCACCATCCAATGTTAATCACTGATGCGTCAGGCAAACGGCCTAATCGCACGCACAACCGGCCTAAACCAAGGTTGCAAGGTGCGAGCAAATTGCTCTACTTCACCAACTTAGCACTGCACAAATTTGTTTACAGAATGGACAGATAAAATTGTGACTAATGTTGATGACTTGTTGCTTTTGTGTTTAAAGATGTGAGCTATCCGAAGTTATGAAAATTGTTTTTCTGTTTTCTAATTAAAGTAATGATTTCGTTAATGTTTGATAAGGACTGCTTTATTGAGCTTATTAAAGCAGCTTTTCAGCACGGTGAAGAGAGCGGAAAACTGTCGCTTTTTGCCGATAAAGTAAAGCCAATGCTAAACCGCTAAAAGTAATGGCGAGCAGCCATAGATGAGTAAAATGAGCTTGTATTTCACTAAAGCTGGCACCCATTTGGTTGACCTTTAACATGGCTAAGACCATGGGTTTGGCCGGGATCAGGTCTGCCAAAATATTAATGGCTGGTGGAATAGAGCTCAACGGCCAGATAAAACCACACACAAACACCGTAGGTAATGAGGTCATTAAACCAACAATGGTGGCGTAATCGCGTTTAGGTAATAACACCGCTATGCACTGAGCTAAGCCGGCAGTCGCGATTAAAAACGGTAGCAGCAACTGGCATATCTGAGAAACACTCGCCCAGTGATGCACTCCATAGAAATTAAGCACCACGCCAAAATAAAAGCTGCTCATTACACTGTACATAGCAGCAAAAATCACACTACGGCATAGCACTAGCTGCCACGGGGCAGCATAGCGCAAGAGCTTAGCTTGTGAGCTAGAGGCTGCTGGCGCTGCGTGTAATCCGACTGCAATCAGTAGCGTTTGGTGCAAAATCACCACAAATACCGCCGGAATAACATAGTCCAAGTAACCTTGGTGGGCGTTAAAGGCCGCATTAGCACTTAGTTGGATTGGCGAATGCAAGGTGCTAGCAAGTGCTAGTGGGATGCCATCGGCTACCATTTTTGCCACTTTTACTTGAGCGGCTAAGGTGCCAGAGGTGCTGGCTAAACCTTGCACAATAGTGCCATAAACCAAAAAGTATGAGGCATCTCCTGCGTAAGACAGCGTCGGCGATCTACCCATTAATACATCGCGATAAAAATGCTCGGGGATAACTAACAAACCGCCCACTTTCCTTTCGATTAACTGTTGTTGGGCTTGTTCTATACTGGCTACTTGGCTGGTCACTTGCAGCAAAGGGCTAGCGTCGACCATGCGAATTAATTGCCGACTTAGTTGACTGCCATCGGCATTAATCACTGCAATGGGTTGCTGAAGGGGAGTTTGGTTTAAATAAGGTTGGGGGTACAAAAATGCGTAAAGTAGCAAACCGCCAAACACCGTTAATAGCAGGGCGCGATTGCCCATTATTCGGCGAAGTTCCAAGCGCATCACTAAGGCTGTTTTCATGTGTTATGCCCTAGTTGTGCTGGCTTAGCAAAGCGCATTTTTACCAAAAAGGCAGCACTAATAAAGGCCAATCCAAATACTAACAAAGCTGATAAGTTGGGCAGTGATTGCGCGACACTAGCCCCGTAGTTGGCTTGGGCTATTTGCACTTCTATATAATGGGTGATTGGGATGAGTTGACGCCAAAACTGAGCAAACCAAGGCATGTCGCTCACCGGGAAGGTCACTCCCATAAAGGCAAAACTGGGCGCAGTAAGTGCGCCAGCAAAACTGAGTGCCCGGGCGACGTCTTGAAACAACAACATAAAGATCAACGCTATCGCTTGTGAAGCTAGCACGCACAGCAGCAAAGCTAGCAATAATACACTCCAAGAACCTCGCATTGGCCAGTCAAAGCCGTGGAACATCAGGGTACAAAGCAGTACGCCTTGCAGCCATAACAAGCCTCCAAAAAAGCTGAGTTTTATCGCCAGCTTTTGCCATGCTTGGCTTGCTAACCAATCTTTAAAGCTATTGTTTTTTAGCTCTGCACCTAGCGCCAAAATCATTACCGCCATGATCAAAATTTGCCAAAAAGCTGGCAGGGCAGCAGACACAATAAACTGGGCGTAGTTGCTATTACCGTTATATAAGGCACTGATTTGATTGCGAATAGGAACCGCATTGCCCAAAGCTTGTAAGGTTTGGGTATTGCCATGGCTAAGCGCTTTTGCCACCGCAACTTTGGCACTAAAAGTACCATGAGCCTGCTGCAGCGCAGAGTTGACTTGCTTGCCTATTACCATGAATTGGCTGTTGTAGTAGGCAGCAACCGTAGGTGTTTGTGCCAACTTAGTGTGTTTTTCTAGATTGGCTGGAATAATCACTAACGCAGACACATCGCCAGTGCGTAGCAGCGATCGAGCTTGTGGTTCACTATAAACGCTGCGCACTTGCAGTGTTGGGCTGGCGTCATAGTGGCCAATTAGGCTGCGCGATAATTGGCTGTGGTCATGGTCGACTACCGCAATAGGGAGCTCGCGAGTTAAGCCCGACGAAAATACCCACCACACAGCTAAAAAAGCCAGTAGTGGCAACCAAGTGAGCATAGCCATTAACCAAGCGTTATCGCGCAGTAGTAAGCACTGTTGAATAAACAGTTGCCTTAAGCTGAGCGATGGCTCGCTGGTGGCATTCATCTTAAGGTTGCTCAAGCTCAACAATGGCGCTCATGCCTACGCGTAGTTGCTCAATTTGTTGCAAAGGGCGTGCTTCTACTTCAAAGGTGCGTAAATCAAAGCCAGTGCGGCTATCGGTGGCGCGCCAAGTGGCAAAATCGCCCATCACGGCCACATGGGCTACTTCAAACTTATAGCTTTGATTATCTAGCGCTGGAAGATTGGCACTAAACTGCTGCCCTTTTTGAAATTGACTTAGTTGGTCTTCACGAACATGTAAAACCAACCAGGCATCTTGCATGTCAATAATCGACACCACTGGGAAGCCAGTAGGAGCCAATTCACCGCTTTGTAACAGCAGTTGGCTTACCTCGCCCGAATGCCAGCTTGTCACTAAGGTGTCGCTGGTAAATGCTTCAACTTCTGCCACTACGCCAGCTGCCGCGCGGGCTTGTTCAGAGGCGGCGCGTTTGGTTTCATCACGCGCGCCTTCTTTTGCCAGTTGATACATTTGTGACGCGGCGTTTTCGGTATAACGAGCTGCTTGCCATTGGGTGTAGGCTTCGTCGCGTTTTTGTTCGGCTACTACGCCATCTTTATAAAGATTATCGACTCGCTGATAGGTTTTTTCGGCTAAGTTAGCGGCGGCTAGAGCCTTTTGCCATTGGTCTTTGGCGGCGGCAATTTCTTGTGCTCGAGCGCCGTTTTCGGCTTGCTCTGCCATGGCTGTTGCCGCTTGCTGTCCTGCTTTAGCTTGCTCTAACTTTGCATCAAGCTCGGGGCTGGTGATTGAAAATATCAGTTGCCCTGGTTCTACTTGGTCGCCTTTGCGCACTAATACCTGATCAATCCGCCCAGCTACTTTGGAGGAAATGTTGTATTGCTGAGCCTCTATCTGGCCTTGTAATGTGTAAGGCTGAGGCTGGTATGCTTGCCAAAATGAATAGCCAACCCAAGCAATAATCGCCACCAAGGGCAAAATGGGTAACACAGCAGAAAATTTACGCATAATAGACCCTAGTTAAATCGGTAATATTGAGAAAAGTTAGCCATTTCACCACTTAAGGCGGTGAGTTTAGCCAGTGCGATTACATGGCTGTACGCGGCAGATTGACGCTGAGTTTTTACGCTAGCTTGGTACATCTCGGCATCCACAACATCTAAAGAGGTCGCCAAACCTTGGCTAAAAGCCTTAAGCCGAATACGCAGATTCTCTTTAGCCAACGCAAGGGTAGATTCTAAGCCTTGGTATTCTTCTAAGGCTAACTCGGCTTCTCGGTAGGTTTTTTCTACCAGTAATCCTAGATCTCGCTCGGCTTGGGCGCGTATATAAGAGATTTGCACCACCGTGCTATTGGCTGCATTAACTTTGCCGGAACGACCGGAGTTATCAATAATAGGCACCGATACACCCACTCCAACCATCCAATCTGGGGCGTATTTAGCCGCTAAACTATCACCCTTATAAATGTCGTAGTTACCAAACATGTATACCTCGGGCATGTAACTGCCTTTGGCAATAGTGACTAACTTTTTCGCTTGCTCAGACTTGCTGTCTAGTATCGCCAAACCCGGGTAACTATTAAGGGTATGCGACATAAAGCTTTCAAGTTCTGGGATCTCGGGATGGGTGAACAGGCTGGTACTGGGTTGAATGGCTTGATTGCTGTGCAATAGTTCTTTTAAAGCCAGTTGAGCAATTTGGTAGTTGCGTAGAGCCTTTTTGGTATCCACCTTGGCTTTGTCATAAGAGGCGTCGGCTTGCAGTCGCTCAACAAACGCTATTTGTCCCTGTTGCTCTAGTTTCAATGCATTACGTTGATGTTTCTTAAGTCCATCTTCTACGTCTTTGTAGGTTTCAGCTACCTGTGCAGCCAATACCACGCCAAAGTAGATCTTGGCTAAATCTTCAAACTTGGCCTGCTGCTGCATGGCCAATACTTTTCCCGCTTCAATATTTTGTTCTCTGGCAATATCGATGGCGGCACCGCGGCGGCCACCGGTGTAGAGTGGCCAAATGGCTCTAATTGAACTGGTGGTAATGTCTTGTTCGGTGAAGTTAGTTACCGTGGGTAGGTTTAACAGTGGCGCTAAAATTTGCCCTAGGGCTGGATCTAGCCCACTTAAATCTAGGGAGGCGAGAGGTTCTAGGTCTTTTAAATCCAGCGATACTGGCTTTTCTAAGCGAGTGTAGTTACCGGTTAAATCTACTTTGGGGTAGTACAAGTCTTTTGCGGCTTCGCGCAGGGCTTCGCTGCGGGCAACGCTTTCTTTGTTAGCAGCTAGGCTTTGGTTTTTCTCAAGTACTTCTTGCCAAGCTTGTTCAAAGCTAATGGCATTGGCCGTTACTGGCTGTAATAGGCTCAGCAAGCAGCTCAGGCCAGCCACCTTTATACTCCAAAAGTGTCTTATCACTTTCCCACAGTCCTTATGAAATTAGAGTAAATACTCTACAGCATGCTGGCGGTATTATTCAAGTGCTTTGCAGCGAGCATTTTTAGTATTTGTTAAGCCTAGAACAGTTTGTAGCAAGATGTTGTGTTTCCCAGTAATTACTTTGCTAAACAAACTGTTGAAGTAAGTTTCTATGATTCTAGAAGGGCTTTATTGGGTGGCTAAACACCGCCAATGTAGCCGCTTTACAGAGCTGAAGTTTTTGCTTTAAAGAACTGGCCTACTGGTATTTTAGCGGTGAGGAACTAACAAATGTTGGTTATCACGCCATCTCGAGAGCTTAATCAATGCAAGAGGGTTTGCTTGCCAGTGGCAATTAGCCAATAGTTGAACACTTAACCTAGCTTATTAATCTCCTACTGATTTATATCATAGTTTCTTTTATAACAATGGCTTAACTTTATTTCGTGCTGGCGCAGTTTACGCCGGTTTTGGATTGGTTTAGTAAAAAAGAATATATAAGGAATACAATGGAATACTTTATTGGCGCATTAAAAAAATACGCAGATTTTTCGGGACGCGCTCGTAGAAAAGAGTACTGGATGTTCATCTTGTTCTACTTCATTTTTAGCATTGTAGCTAACATCATTGATGCGCTAATTGGCTTGCCACTACTTTCATTAATACTAACAATTGGTTTAATTGTGCCTAGCTTAAGTATTGCAGCGAGACGCTTGCATGATACTGGGCGCACTGGTTGGTGGCAGCTTATTGCACTTATCCCACTGGTTGGCGTTATTATCTTACTGATTTTCTTAGCTTCAGATAGTCACGACGATAATAACTATGGCGCGAACCCTAAAGCTGAAGGCGCGATGGCTTAGCCTTTGCTTTGATCGTTGGGCTAGTAGATTGGCCCAACTTCTTCTAATTGAGTTAGATAAACCCGCATATCAAATTCTAGTTGGTGATAGTTAGGCAACATGTGCTGGCAAAGCTGATAAAAAGCTTTGTTATGTTGTTTTTCTTTTAGGTGGGCCAGTTCGTGCACCACAATCATATTTAAAAAGTCTTCCGGCACTTTTTGAAACAAGCTACTGATTATTATCTCATTTTTACTTTTAAGTTTGCTTCCCTGCACCCTCGACACATAGCTGTGTAAGCCTAGGGCATGGTTCACCACATGGATCTTCTTGTCGTAAATCACCTTACTGAGAGGGGCCGATTTACGCATATATTGGCTTTTAAGGGCTAAGCAATAGTCGCGTAACGCTTTATCGCTGTAGATCTCATGAGTTGTTGGGTATTTGTTTAAGATAAACTCGGCCAAGCGTTGCTGCGTGAGCAAGTCTTCAATCCTGCTCGTGAGTGCTTCAGGGTAAGCGGCTAGATATTTAAGTGTAGTCATGAGATTAGCAGTAATAAGCAGATGCGGCAGTGTAACCTGAGAGTAAAACCAGGCATAGCCTAAGGCCATGCCCGGTTTGGTTTATTTTTTGTTTAACAGGGTAACGGCTACCACCACTAGGCTAATGCCAAGTAGTTGTAGTAAGCCAATGCTGTCACCTAGTATCCAGGCCGCCATAATTAAGGTAAACACTGGGCCAGCGCTGCCACTTATCGCGGTGCGTTGTGAGCCGATACGATTGATTGCCTCACTAAACAGAAATGAAGGGATCACCGTAGAAAACAGCGCCATGTAGCCAGCATACCAATACACTTGTGTTGGATAAGAAGCCAAAGAGGTAAAATCTCCCTGCAAGGCGAAATGGATGAAGATGGCTAGGCTTGCTGCAATCATCGCGATAAGCGTAAAGGCTTGGCTGCCAATTTTGGCCACAATGTTTTTGCTAAATACCAAGTAAAAAGCAAAACTAAATGCGCTCGCAACCACAAGGCTTGTGCCCCACAGGAGTTGCTGCCTATCATGTTGCCGGCCCATTTCACTCCACATCATTAAGCCTACACCGATCCAGCTTAGGGGAAGGGCCAGCACAACAATCAACTGCGGCTTTTGACGGTACACCCACCACGCCAACAAAATGGTAAAGCCAGGGTAGGCGTACAATACCACTCGCTCAAGCGGCGCCGATATGTACTGCAAACCGCTTAAATCTAGGAAGCTCGCGAGGTAGTACCCGACTATGCCTACAATTGACGCAAGCAATATATTCCCTTTTAGCTTTTGGTGCTCTAGTCGGCCTTGCTTCCACCAAAACATTGCCAGCAACAAGTAAATTGGCAGGCTAAAGGCCATTCGCAGGGTCATTAAGCTGGCGGGATCGATACCAAATTGGTAGGCAAGCTTGATCCAAATGCCTTTGAGAGAAAACAGCGCGGTGGCGATTAACGCTAAACTGAGCCCTTTGGCAGTTGCAGAAAGTTGGGGCATAGACGCGATGAAGCGAGAACCAGATTTACTAATATTCATATCCTTGCGTGCCTTGTATTAAGAGTTGCATAAGGCTACGAAGGGCAAAAGAGTCTGGCTGCGCTTCGCAGCCAGTGAAAAATATAACTAATCTTCACCGCTGCTAATAATAAGCAGCAGCCACAGCTTCGCCAAGGCAATAGCAGCGCCAAGTGGGCTTACATTGCTTGTTTGAGCAGGCTTGATGAAGATGAGTGTCATATCATTTCCTTGATGGTGAATCTTTAGCCTAGGGCAATTGCATGTTCGCCGCAAGCTGGAATTGAAACAAAAAAGCACCACGCTGAGGTGATGCTTTTTGTTTATCAATTTGAACTATTTTTTGACGCGGCGAGCGCTTAAGCCAAGTAATGCTAAAGCAAATATGGCCAAGCTTGAAGGCTCTGGCACTGTAGCTGGCGCTTGACCTAAGCTGTACTCAAAACCAATAGCACCAATATCGCTGGTGCCTGCTTCAGAGCTTACAGCATCGTTGTTGTTTAAGGTTTGGCGGATTAGTCGCGTAAAACTAATGTCATTGGCGCCAATAGTATGAGTGCTGTCTTGTGAATAAGGCGTTTCATTTAAGTCGTTATCATAGGCTAGGAAGCCCAAAATGGTGCCAGCAGCAATGTTTAGATTTAAATCAATCTTTGAACTTTGGTTTTCGAATAAACCAAGCTGAGTGAAGTCGGTAGTTGAGGCGCCAAACTCTGGAGGAGCTGCAGAAAACTGTAGAATTTGTAAATCGTAGTTTTGCGATACGCCAGAGCTGTTTAATAGCCAAATTGATTCAAAAGTCATGTCTTCTAAGGTTTCAAACCAGTAGCCGCGCTCACCAAAACCACAGCAACCGCCGCCGGTAGGGGTTGGCTCTACAATTACTCCTGCGCTTGCTGTACTTACAAAGGCAGACGACAGTAGCAGTATCGATGCAGCAAAAAAGCTTAAAAACCTGTTTAACATGTTGATTATATTCCTATTTGATATTGTGTCGCATAACTAAAGTCGACCAATAAAGCAGGAACTGCGCCAATTTATAATATTGTTTATTATCAATGTGTTACTTTTGCTTGTGAGTATATTGTATTAAGTTATGTAAAAACTTCTGACACTTTGAGCATGGGTGGCTTTTAATGCGGCTTTGCTGGCTTTAGGCGCCTTTGCAGTAGCTTAACTAGTTGCTGTATCGCTAAAAATACACAACATAATACTAATACGTAGATACTTTGCTGGCCTAAGGCCACTAACAATAGGCCACATAGCAGCATGCCTATAAGGGCTAGCACCCTAAAAAATCCACGAAGTAGAATCACGCCAGCCACCATGCTCAGTAGGTAGACCACGATGAAATTGCCATTGGCATAGCGAATTAACTCATCCAGTGGTAACTCAAATAACCAAGCCAGCACACAGCTTATCGCGCAAGCTGCAACAATGGTGCTTAGCGCATTCAGGGGTATTTTGTTTTTGGACAGACCCGCCAATGGCTTAAATACTTGCCCCTCATCAGCCATGCTCCAAAGTAGCCTCGCAAAACCTTGGATATAAATGTTAATGCTAGCGTAACAGGCTAAATAGCCAACAATGGCGGCAAGCCACTTGGCTTTTTGACCAAAGATAATCGCTACCAAATGCGGCAAAGATTGGGTATTGGCCAGCTGATCGCCATAGCTTGCGTATTTAAGCACTACTACTGATGTCGCCCAGTACACAGCGCCAGCAACAAATACGCCGAGCAATAAAGCGATGGGGAAGTCGCGCTCCGGCCGGCGAAACTCTTCGCCCATATGGGCAAAGGCCTCAATACCTACAAAGCACCAAAACATTACCGCTAAGGCAGGCACAATACTGGGAATGTCGATCTGCTCGGGCAAATGATAGTCGCTGGCTTCAACGCCACCTTGCCACCACAGCGCTGCCACTAAAAGCACGATGGCAATCGCAATTAAACTTTGAATATTGCCAGAGAGTTTAGCGCCACCCATGCCTAGCAACCACATGCTGAACAGTGTGCTTAGTTGAATTAACAGGGCCGTAGTGGGCGTGATGGTAAACACCGCCTGCCAAAAGCCCGTGGCCATTAGCAAGGCCGCGGGTAAACCCACTGGTAATACCGATATGAATAGAAAAGCCGTGAGTTTTTCTGCGCTAGGCCCCAACGCTTTAGCAACAAAATGTGCGGCTCCGCCGGCATGGGGGTAGCGCCTACCTAATGCTGCAAAGGTGAAGGCGATGGGCAGGACTAAGCTAATCAGCAATAACCATGCAAATAATGAGCTACGCCCAGCGATGCTGGCTGAAATGGCGGGAATTACAAATATGCCAGTGCCGAGTAAAGAGGTGGCAAGTAGTGCGATACCTTGGCTAATGCCAAGTTGTTTATTTAAGCGGCTCATGAATCTTCACTGCTAATAGATAAAGTGAAAGCATAACGCCAATCAAAGTATATTTAAGCAGTAAAAGTAGCGGAAAGTTACGGCAAATAGTCGGTGTTTGCCGTTAATTTAACGGTTTGGCCGAGTGTGATTTAAGCTGCAGTAATAGCTCGGCATAGCGCCCGCTAGCTTTAAGCTTTGCGAGACCTCGGTTAAATTGCAGCAAATAGTGCTGGTTTTCTGGATGTTGCTTCGAGAGCATCAAGCGGTAGTGACGCTGCTCCAATAGGGTTTCGGAATAGGTAATTTGATGAAATTCTGCGTCAGTTAAGTGATGAGTCATGTAGTGCAGGGCAACGGTTTTAGTTAGGGCTACGGCGTCGATACGTTTATACAATAAACGCTCAAACAGGCTCTGATAATCGCCAACCTTTTCTAAGGCAATGATATTGTTTTTTGTGGCTTCTTCTAAGCTTGGGTAAACAGAGAACATGGTGCCACCAATCCTAAGTCCGCCTAAGTCTTCTATTTTTTGCCAATTTACAGGTTTCGACTTTAAGGAAAACAATATCTCTTTATCGCTCACTATCGGGTCACTAAACCAAAAATGTTGATCACGTTGCTCGGTTTCAATCCACGCTAAGCTGCCGTGCCACTTAAAGCTTGCCGCGCCAAATCCGCGTCGAGCATACTCAAAGGAACGCTTCCAGGGGTAGTAACCGTAATAGGTATTTATGCCTTGCTGGGCGAAAGCTTCGCTAACCATTTGCGCGGCTATACCGCCTTTAGGCAAATTGATGGATAGATAAGGAGGCCACTCACCACTGGTTAAATTGATATTTCTAACAGCAAAAGCAGAAGTTGAAAACAGCCCTAATACACAAGCGAGCGTGCAAAATAAGCTGCAATAACATTTACTTAACCTTTTTATCATTCCCATTGTTGTTTGTTAACGTTTGCCTTTTCCAAGTGTAGCTGAGTGCTAAAAAACAGTGCTCAATTTTCAAACCAACTACCTATTTTGAGTAGCTTTGTAAAAAATATTTTGTTTATTTCACAAAATCAAGTTCGCCGACGAACGTGAATTTTGGCGTCATTTTATTACCCTAATGAAATTAAATTACAGAATTTGATGGCTTTATGTGCTCTATACCTCTTTAGGGTAGTTTAAAGTTGTTATTGATCTACATCATTCTTTTATTTTTGTTACATCCTATTATCCGCGCATTAATCTTACTTTTGTCGCTGGGAAATATATGAGCAAGTTGAAGCTAGTCGTTGTTGGTAACGGTATGGTAGGTCACCGTTATTTAGAAGATTTGGTCGACAAGGCTGACTTAAGCCAATTCGACGTAACAGTTTTCTGTGAAGAGCCTCGCGTTGCTTATGATCGTGTGCACTTGTCTTCGTACTTTTCTCACCATACCGCTGAAGAATTGTCACTGGTTAAACATGGCTTCTATGAAAAACACGGTATTGAAGTATTGCTTGGCGAGCGCGCGATCAACATTAACCGTGAGCAAAAAGTGGTTTACTCAAGCACCGGCCGTGAGATTGCTTACGATAAGCTGGTAATGGCCACGGGCTCTTATCCTTGGGTTCCACCCATTAAAGGTAGCGAAAATAAAGACTGTTTTGTTTATCGCACCATTGAAGATCTAAAAGCCATCGAAGCATCTGCCAAGAAAAGTAAAAGCGGTGCAGTAGTAGGCGGCGGTTTATTAGGCTTAGAAGCTGCTGGTGCCTTAAAAGCGCTAGGAGTAGAGACTCACGTTATTGAGTTTGCTCCAGTATTAATGGCCGAGCAGCTTGACCAACAGGGCGGCTTGTTATTACGCAACAAAATTGAGCGCATGGGTGTGCAGGTTCATACCAGCAAAAACACCTTAGAGATCCAAGCGCAAGGCGAAACGGCTCGCAACACCATGCAGTTTGCCGACGAGACCAAGCTAGAAGTTGATTTCATCGTATTCTCTACCGGTATTCGCCCACAAGATAAGTTAGCTCGTCAATCGGAACTAAACATTGCGCCACGTGGCGGCATTGCAATTAACGACCAGTGCTTAACGTCTGATGAGAACATCTACGCCATTGGTGAGTGTGCTTCTTGGAACGAAAGCTTCTTTGGTTTGGTTGCGCCGGGTTACAAAATGGCCCAAGTAGCGGTTGACCATCTGTTAGGTAACAACAGCGCTTTTGAAGGCGCAGACATGAGCGCCAAACTTAAGTTACTGGGCGTAAAGGTAGGCAGTATTGGCGACGCCAATGGTCGCACACCTAACTGTAAGAGCTTTGTTTACCAAAACGATGAAGAAGGTGTCTACAAGCGCCTTATCGTATCTGAAGATGGCAAGAAATTATTAGGTGCAGTATTGGTGGGTGACACCGCTGACTATGGCAACCTATTGCAACTTAAGCTGAATGACATCGACTTACCCGAGCATCCCGATACGCTAATTTTGCCTGCCCACGCTGGCGCAGAAAAACCAGCAATGGGTGCCGACTCGTTACCTGATTCAGCAGTAATTTGTTCTTGCTTCGATGTTACCAAGGGTAAGATCGCCGCTGCTGTAGCCGATGGCCAAACAACTATGGCTGAGATTAAAGCCTCTACCAACGCAGGTACTGGCTGTGGCGGTTGTTTACCACTGATTGGCCAAGTACTAAATGCTGAGTTAGCTAAAGCAGGCGTAGAAGTTAATAACCACTTGTGTGAGCACTTTGAATACTCGCGCCAAGAGTTGTTCCACCTCGTTCGAATTGAAGGTCATAAGAGCTTTGAGCAAGTATTAAATAAACACGGTAAAGGCTACGGATGTGAAGTATGTAAGCCAGCGGTTGGTTCAATCTTGGCATCTTGTTGGGGTGACCACGTATTAGCGCCAGAGCTAGTAAGCCTGCAAGATACCAACGATAACTTCCTTGGCAACATGCAAAAAGATGGCACTTATTCGGTGATTCCACGCATGGCTGGTGGTGAAGTAACTCCTAAAGCACTTGGCGTACTGGCTGAAGTGGCCGAAGAATATGCCCTTTATACCAAAGTGACCGGCGCTCAGCGCATTGGTTTATTTGGTGCGCAAAAAGACGACCTTCCTAATATTTGGCGCAAGCTAATTGCCGCGGGTTACGAAACCGGCCAAGCCTACGGTAAAGCCCTACGCATGGCTAAAACCTGTGTGGGCAGCACTTGGTGTCGCTTTGGTGTGCAAGACAGTGTTGGCTTGGGCGTAATGCTAGAGAACCGCTACAAGGGCATTCGTACTCCGCACAAAATGAAGTTTGGTGTGTCTGGCTGTACTCGCGAATGTGCCGAAGCCCAAGGTAAAGATTTAGGCATTATTGCCACCGATGCAGGCTGGAATATGTACGTAGGCGGAAACGGCGGTATGAAACCTCGCCACGGCGACCTACTGGCTGCCGATCTAGATCAAGAAACCCTAATCAAATACGTAGATCGCTTCATGATGTTCTACATTCGCACCGCCGACAAATTACAACGTACTTCGGTGTGGTTAGAGAACCTAGAAGGCGGCGTTGATTACCTACGCGAAGTAGTGGTTAACGACAAGCTTGGCATTAACCAACAACTTGAAGTCGACGTGGCTAAATTGGTTGAGAGCTACAGCTGTGAGTGGAGCGACACCCTAAACGACGAAGCTCAACTTAAACGTTTTGCACACTTCATTAACAGTGAGCAACGTGATGAAAACGTCGTGTTTGTTAGCGAGCGCGAACAGCATCGCCCGGCGACCTTTGCCGAGAAACACCCACAGGCAAAAGGCGACATTCTACACGTTGAGTTGGAGGCATAATTATGAGTTTCGAAACCGTTTGTAAGCTAAACGATATTACCCCAGGTACCGGCATTTGCGCGCTAGTTAATGGCCAGCAAGTTGCCCTTTTTCGCCCACGTAACGATGAGCAAGTTTTTGCCATCAATAATATGGACCCTTTTGCTAATTCGAACGTATTGTCGCGCGGATTGATTTGTGAGCATCAAGGCCAACTTTGGGTAGCAAGCCCACTTAAGAAGCAACGTTTTAATCTTGAAACTGGCGCCTGCCTAGAGAACCCAACGGTCTCGGTAGCTAGCTATAAAGTGCAGATTAAAGCAGGCAGTGTTGCGGTGAGTGCATAACAGATTTTATTTTGGAAAATTAAGGAAGCTTTATGTCTTACGTAAAACCCGCTGAATTCGTTCAAACCATGATCGATGCTGGCGAAAGCAAAGTGTTTATGTCTACCCGCGATACCATTGTGCGCGGCATTATGGCTGGTGCAATTTTAGCGATTGCGGTAGCCGTAGCCATTACCGCAGCGGTACAAACCGGTATACCCATTGTGGGCGCTTTAGTCTTCCCTGTTGGTTTCTGTATTTTAAACCTAATGGGCTTTGACTTGCTGACTGGCGTATTTGCTTTAGCGCCTTTGTCACTGTTTGAAAAACGCAAAGGTGTAACCGCTAAAGGTGTATTGCGCAACTGGCTATTAGTTGGCTTAGGCAACTTGATTGGTGCGGTAGCAGTCGCCTTTTTGGTAGCTTTAACCTTCACCATGAACTTCAGTGTTGAGCCAGGTGCAGTGGGCCAAGCATTTGTTAAGGCTTCAACCGCACGTACCTTAGGCTTTGCAGAGCACGGCCTAAACGGTTGGATTACTGTGTTTGTAAAAGGCATCTTGTGTAACTGGATGGTGTGTTTAGGTGTTGTTGGCGCAATGACCTCTAAAACCGTAGGCGGTAAAGTATTGGCGATGTGGTTCCCAATCTTCATCTTCTTCGGTTTGGTATTTGAACACGCCGTTGTAAACATGTACCTATTCCCATTAGGTATGATGTTAGGTGCTGAGTTCACCATCACTGATTGGTTAGTATGGAACCAAATCCCAGTTACTCTTGGTAACTTGGTGGGTGGTTTGTTAGTGACAGGTTTAAGCCTTTACGTTACTCACGGTAAAACCTTACCGCAACGCAAGGCGGCTTAAGCTCTACTCGTCCTAAGATTTACGCTAAAATTTTAACCCCTTGCTCAGGCTAGGGGTTTTTTTGTATTTGGGCCCTATGAACTGATACTCTACGGTTTTGGCTTAAGGCCACTGCACTTAGCAAATTGTTCGCTCTACCATGTAATAAGGAAACAGACGATGTCCCACTCTTCATTTACCCCTGATAACGAGCTGGGTTTTGTTTCACTGGTGGGTGCCGGTCCTGGCGACCCCGATTTACTTACCGTAAAGGCAGTTAAGCGGATCCGCACCGCCGACGTGATTGTGTTTGACCGTTTGGTATCGCAAGAGATCCTCGATTTAGCCTCGCCTACCGCAGAGTTGGTCTACGTAGGTAAAAAGCTCGACCACCACTTTGTGCCGCAAGACGAGATTAACCAGATATTGGTCGACCAAGCCAAGCTAGGAAAACACGTTGTTAGGTTAAAGGGTGGTGACCCGTTTATTTTTGGCCGTGGCGGTGAAGAGTTGCAATCGCTGGCTGTCGAAAACCTGCCCTTTGAAGTCGTTCCTGGCATTACCGCAGCAGTGGGCTGTACCGCTTATGCTGGCATACCGCTTACTCATCGCGACCACGCCCAGAGCGTGCAATTTATTACTGGGCATTTAAAGCAGCATGGTGAAGATATTGATTGGCCATCTTTAGCGCATTCTAATCACACCTTAGTGTTCTATATGGGCCTTAAGCAGTGCCCTACCATTCAAGCTAAGTTAATTAGCAATGGCTTAGCCGACACAACGCCTTGTGCCATTATCGAACGTGGTGCTACGCCGCAACAACGGGTATCAAGTGGTAGCTTACAAGAGCTACCCGCCTTGGCAGAGCAAGCCGAAAGCCCTTCACTGATTGTTGTTGGCAGCGTTACTGAGCTGCATCAACAGTTAGCATGGTTTAAGCCAGAGCTAGACGTTTAATACCAATCACACTAAGTCAGTGATCGGAAATTGCGCAGGAAAAATGCTCGAGAATAAGGCAGGGTTTTCGATAAGTAGTTATTCTACAATCAAAAATCCTAACCCAGTTATCGAGTATTTTAACCAGATAGAATGAACAGTTATTTAGTACGATTGGTGTAAAGACCAGCCGAAAGGCAATAAAAGGAAGTGCTAACTTGGACAAGTTTGACCAAAAGATCCTTGCTATTTTGGTGGGCAATGCGCGTACTCCAGTGAGCCAAATAGCGCGACAAGTAAATCTTTCGCGCTCGGCCACGGCGGAGCGCATCGCCAACCTAGAGAACAACGGCAAGATAAGCGGTTACCACGCTAGCTTAGGCAGTAACAATGGCCAGGCTCCCATTGCTGCCCATTTAGAGTTACGCTACAAAGAGCATAACTGTGAAGCCTATGCCGAGATTATGCGTGGCATTCCAGAAATAAAGCGTTGTCAGGCTATTTCTGGTGACGTTGACATGCTGTTGTACATCGAAGTTGCTTCAATGACACGGCTAGAAGAGATTCGCCTTCAGCTCGAGCAAATGGAAAAGATGGTCATGGTGCGCACGCACATGGTTCTAAGGGAAATGTTTAGTCGCTAAGGGTGGCAATGGATCAAGTTATTATCGGCTTTCAATTAGACGAAGAGCGCCATTGGGTAGCTCGATTAGCTTGTGGCCATTACCAGCATGTACGTCATCAACCGCCTTGGCAAAACCGCCCTTGGGTAACTAGCTACCAAGGTCGTGCTAGCATGTTAGGTAAAGAGCTCACTTGTGTAAAATGCCTCGAAAACGCCCCCCGCGATTGGAATTAACAAATAATTCAAGCCTGTAGATCCATTTTTATTCGCCGCCCGTTTTATTAGTACTGTTTAAAACTGGCGTGGGTAGATATGCAACTAGCCTCTAGTGTACATCGTAGATATCTGTTTTTACTTAGCCTTCTGGCTGGCATGTGGGGCTGTTCGAGCGCAGATGTGTCCAGTTACGCAAGTAACCAACCGGCCCTAGTGCTGGAAGACTTTTTTGACGGCCAGCTTAGTGCTCATGGCATAGTGAAAAACCGCAGTGGCGAGCTCACTCGCTACTTTAATGTTGAGATCACTGCTAGCTGGGACGAACAAGGCGTAGGCACCCTTGATGAACACTTCGTGTTTGACGATGGCGAAAAGCAGCAACGCATTTGGACTCTTACCAAACAAGCTGATGGCAGCTTTCTGGCTCGTGCTAATGACGTTAGCCAACCGGCACAAATGCACCTAGCTGGGAATGCCTTGTTTATGGACTATGTGCTCACTTTGCAATATAAAGGCAAACCGCTAGATGTGGTGGTAGAAGATAAAATGTATTTAGTGAACCCAAACACTATTGTGAACGAGTCAGTGATGCGAAAATTCGGCTTTAAAGTGGGCTCAGTAAGCTTAGTGATTCAAAAGTAGTCTTAGTTTGTCTTCACACAAACGTAAGCTAAACAGCGCTTCAGCTGTTAAAGCCCGGCAAACTGGGCTAGGTATGTAGTAAGCAATTTAAATATTAAGAGAGAGCTCTATGAGCAATGTGTCTAAAACGAACGTCTCTAACTTAGCGCCATTGGCCAATAGTTTTAAGCTAGAGCCTGCGTTAATTACCATCACCAATTTACGTTTGCGTACTTATATTGGTTTTAACGAAGAAGAGCTCAGTAAGCAGCAAGATGTAGTCATTAATGCCGAAATTCGCTACCAAGCGACTCAAGCTTGTGAAGCCGATAGCGAAGATTTAGCACTCAATTACAAAGTGATTACCAAGGCGATGATTGCCCATGTAGAGCAAGGTCATTTTCGTTTACTGGAAAAATTATGTGCCGACTTGCTAACTCTCGCGATGGATGAGCCACGGGTGATTAATGCCAGCATTGCCGTAGATAAACCCCATGCCTTGCGATTTGCTGACTCGGTATCGGTGACCTTATCGGGCTCGCGTGATGCCGAGTAAATCAGTCAAGAGCAATGCGCCGGTATTGATTACCGGAGGTACTCAGCGTTTAGGTTTGGCGATTGCCGAAGATTTACTGCAGCAAGGCTATCCGGTGATTGTTACTTACCGTCGCGACAAACCTGCGGTACAGGCCTTGCGTGACAAAGGCGCAGATTGTGTAAAAGCCGATTTCAGTGATGAACAGGGCATCAGCCAGTTTATTGGCTATGTCTTAGCCAATTACCAAGCATTGCGAGCGCTGATTCATAATGCTTCGCAGTGGTTAAATAATACGGCTTTAGACAATCAACATCAGCTGATGCAAACAATGTGGAGTGTGCATGTGAGCGCGCCTTACCAAATGAACCTGGCCTTTGAAGAGTTATTAAAGAACCAAGCAGAGCAGCAAGCCGGCGACATTATTCACATGACAGATTATGTCGCAGATAAAGGCAGTAGCAAGCATATTGCTTATGCTGCGAGTAAAGCTGGATTGGCCAATTTAACCCATTCTTTTGCCGCTAAGCTTGCACCCGCGGTAAAAGTGAATAGTATTGCGCCCTCGTTGTTAATGTTTAACCAAGATGATCAGCCTGAATATCGGGCCAAAGCCTTGGCTAAATCCTTGATGGCGCTTGAGCCGGGAGCGGGTGAAGCAGTAGCCGCAGTGAACTACTTGCTGGCTAGCCAATACATAACCGGTCGCACCATCGGCTTAGACGGTGGTCGCCATCTGGTCTAGGGTTAATAGTGTTGTTAACTAAACCGTAGCGGGTGAACCAAGAAACTATCTAAAGGAAGTGATTATGAAAGTAGCGTTAGCTGAAAAACAATTTAGAAAAGACGCTTGCTTGTCACCAGAGGCAATTCAAGTACGCCAAGCGTTGATTGATAAAGGGATTGAGACTCCCTTAGTGGATAATCAATTAAGCAATGAGCAGAAGTACAATAAGATTAAAGCCTCTTTGACTGATGTAGTGGCTACCTTGGGTTTAGATTTAAGCGATGATAGCTTGGCCGAAACTCCGCATCGTATTGCAAAAATGTTTGTCGATGAGGTGTTCTCGGGCTTAGATTATTCGCGTTTCCCGAAAATCAGCATCATTGAAAATAAAATGGCAGTAGAGGAAATGGTGAAGATTTCAGACATTGCCTTTACCAGTACCTGTGAGCACCATTTTGTGACCATTGATGGCTTAGCTAAAGTGGCTTACATCCCTAAAGATAACATTATTGGCTTATCTAAAATTAACCGCATAGTGAGGTTCTTTGCGCAGCGGCCACAGGTGCAAGAGCGATTAACTCAGCAAATCTTAGTCGCCTTGCAAAGCCTGCTTGGTACAGACGACGTAGCCGTTACTATGGATGCCACTCACTTTTGCGTAAAAGCACGCGGAGTGATGGATGCGAGCTCAAGCACCCAAACATCGGCTTATGGTGGCAAGTTCAAATCGAGTAAGTCTGCTCGCAGAGAGTTTATAGGTTAATAAAAAGCCCAGCATGTAGCTGGGCTTCTTGATTGATTATCGCTTATCTATTACCCGATGATGCGGGTTTCGGTTTCGCGAAACGGCGGCTGGTTTTATTGGTTCCACCTTCGGTATGGCGACGGTTTTTACCCACCGGTTTATTGCCCCGTGAATTTTCGCTTGAGCGTTGACCATCGCGATGTCCGTTGCGGTGCTGCTTTGGTTTCTTCGGCTTTTTCGGTTTAATTGGCTTACCACTTAGCGTAGTTGCAGGCAAAAGCGTTGCAGGCTCAAACCCTTCCATTTCCTTACGCTCTAATAGCTTGCCAGTTAAGTGTTCAATACCGCTTAAATCAGCAATTTCATCGGCACAAACTAATGAAATAGCTTGGCCAGTAGAGCCCGCGCGACCGGTTCGGCCGATGCGGTGAACATAGTCTTCAGCTACGTTAGGTAAATCAAAGTTAACCACTTGTGGTAGTTGATCAATATCTAAACCACGCGCTGCGATGTCGGTGGCGACTAGTACGCGTACTTCACCACTTTTAAAGTTTGCCAGTGCACGGGTTCGAGCGCCTTGGCTTTTATTGCCATGGATAGCTGCCGCTGTAATTTGGCTATGTTCGAGGTGTTTAGCCAAACGGTTGGCACCGTGTTTGGTGCGGCTAAATACCAATACTTGTTGCCACTTATTGTCATGAATAAGGCGGGTTAATAAGGCCGATTTTTTTGATTTATCGACCGGTACAATCCATTGGTCTACCGTAGGTGCGGCAGCGTTGGGTGGTGTAACGGAGACTTCTACAGGGTTATTCACCAAGCTTTTAGCTAATGTGCGGATCTCGTTAGAGAAAGTGGCCGAGAACATCAATGTTTGACGCTGTTTTGGCAGCAAAGCCAAAATCTTTTTAATGTCGTGGATAAAGCCCATGTCTAACATGCGGTCGGCTTCATCAAATACAATCACTTCTAACTGCTGAAAACGAAAGGCATTTTGCTGGTAGAGATCTAGCAAGCGGCCAGGCGTTGCCACTAGTACATCTGCCCCGCGACGCAGCTTTTGCATTTGCGGATTAATCTTCACCCCACCAAATACTACCGTAGAGCTAAGTGCCATGTTTTTGCCATAGGTAGTTACGCTTTCGCCCACTTGAGCCGCTAATTCACGGGTTGGGGTAAGCACTAAGGCGCGTACTTGGTTGGCGCGCACTTTTTTCCCCCTACTTAGCAACTCTAGCAGTGGCAAGGTAAAGCCAGCAGTTTTACCGGTGCCAGTTTGCGCGGCGGCCATGATGTCTTTGCCTTCTAGGATCACAGGAATGGCTTTGGCTTGAATAGGTGAGGGCGTGTCGTAACCTTGTGCTGCTACGGCGTCTAATAAAGGTTTAGATAAACCCAGGGAGTCAAAGCTCATAGTTGGTCTCTTGTGATAATAAGTATGGCCGCTAGGTGGCGGGCGTGCAGCTTACAGTAAGTTAGGGTTAAGCGCCAATCTTGAGCAAGCAAAAGCGAGCTGCTGAAATCATGCTAGTCTGAAGGCAACCAAGGGCGTTAACGACATTTAATCAGGGAGCAACTCAATGAGTATAGCCGAGCGTTTAGTAGAGCTAGGGATTAGTTTACCTAAACCCACTGGTCCGGCAGCCAGCTATAGTAATTGCGTGCAAACCGGCAACTTACTGTATGTCTCGGGTAAAGGACCGGTTGCCGGCTTAAGTGAAATACCTAAAGGTAAGTTAGGTAACGAGTTTACTAGCCAACAGGGGGCCCAGTTTGCCCGTTTGGCAGGCTTAGATATTCTAGCGGCGGTAGAGCAACACTTAGGATCATTAGACCGTGTGAACCAAGTGGTGAAGCTACAGGGGTTCATTAATGCCACCGAGCAGTTTGAGCAACACCCCGAAGTGCTAGATGGCTGCTCTAAATTGATGGTGGAAGTGTTTGGCGATAAGGGCTTACATGCTCGCTCGGTATTTGGCGCTATGTCACTGCGCGCCAATCTGCCTCTGGTGATTGATTCAATTTTCGAGGTAAGTGAGTAATGGCCTACGATTTGACCTTGGCAGAGATGATTCGTCAGGCTCTGGCGGATAAAGTTGAGTTTAGCGAGCGCAAAATGTTTGGTGGTTTGTGTTTTATGGTCGCCGGCCATATGTGTTGTGGCATTGTGGACAAGCAATTAATGGCGCGGGTAGGGCCGAATCAATACCAAGATTGTCTGGCCTTAGAGTTTGCCTCGGAGATGACCTTTACCGGCAAACCAATGAAAGGCATGATTTATGTTGCCCCAGAAGGCTTAATAAGCGCAGAGCAACGTGAGCAGTGGCTACAATACTGCCTTAACTTTGTGCATAGTTTGCCGCCAAAGTAGCCCTATTCTGTTCATTTTTAGCTAAGAAGAGATGATATGCTGCAATTCCCAATTAAAGCCAAAGATGGTCGAGACTTTTTGCTTAGGCCGCTTAATCAACAAGATGCATTCGCCCTAGGCGCTTTTTTTGTCGCGCTAAGTGATGCCACTCGCAGCCGCTTTGGCCCTCACCCTCTGACTAACGAATATGCTCAGCACTTGTGTGGGGCACTTGCCAGTGATAGTGCAAAGCGTTGGATAATTTGTGATGACAGCTTGGTGGTGGGTTATTTCATTTTTGAGCAGCAAATATTAGAGCCCGAATACCAGCGCTTTTATGGACAGGGCGTTAGCCTACAAGCTGGGCTGGATGTGATTCTTGCACCATGCATTGCCGATGACTACCAAAACGCAGGGTTGGCCATGGCGGCTATGCAAGCTTTGATGGCAGAGTTTAAGCGCCAAGGTGCGCGTAGTTTGGTATTAATGGGTGGAACCCAACAAAGCAACCATCGCGCGCGGCACTTTTATCAGCGCTGTGGATTTGATGAGTATGGTGGTTTTCAAACCGAGGTGTACAACATTGATATGCGCCTTATCTTGTAATTAGCAGCCACTTGGGCATAGTAGCGGCATTATTGTTGGAAGAGAGAATACCATGAAGATTTGGGTAGATGCCGACGCCTGTCCGGTGGTGATTAAAGAGATTTTGTTTCGCGCTGCCGAACGAACCCAAATACCTTTAATCTTGGTGGCGAATCAGTACATTAAAACGCCGCCCTCTAAGGTGATTAGTAGCCTGCAGGTAAGTGCGGGTTTTGATGTGGCGGATAACGAGATTGTGGCGCGAGTTGCGGTTGGCGATTTAGTGATTACCTCGGATATTCCCTTAGCCGACGAGGTGATTACCAAGCAGGCTCAAGCATTAAGCCCAAGGGGCGAGCTATATACCAAAAGTAATATTAAGTCGCGACTCAACATGCGTGATTTTATGGATACTATGCGCTCTAGTGGGGTGCATACTGGCGGCCCTGCAGCGCTAAGCCAAGCCGACCGCAAAGCCTTTGCTAGCCACTTAGATTCAATTCTCGCTAAACATCAATCAGCCAAATGAGGCTAAGCTGGTCTACTTAAAAATGAAAAAAGCTTAAGCACTGGCTTAAGCTTTTTTATTTGAATTGAGCTGCGCACTAATACTTAAAGCGATTTACTTGAGTCACCATTTGATGGCCTACTTCTAGTAGGTCTTCGGTGGCTTGTTGCAGTTGTTTACTGTCTTCACTGAGTGATTGCGCGCCAAGACTCAGCGATTCCATATCTGCGGTCACCGCACTAGTCACATTAGATTGCTCTTCACTGGCGCTGGCTATCATGGTGATCATGTCATTGACCGAGTTCATCTCTTGGTTTATTTGCACTAACGATTCACCGGTGCCTTCGGCTGATGAAATAGTCTGGCTGACCATTTCTTTACCCGCTTGAGTGGCTTGGTAAGAGGTCTCAGCCTGGCTTTGTAAATCTCCAATAATGGACTCAATTTCTGAGGTAGATTCATGGGTTTTACTGGCGAGAGCGCGTACTTCGTCGGCAACTACCGCAAAACCTCTGCCTGATTCACCTGCTCGAGCCGCTTCAATGGCGGCATTTAGGGCGAGTAAGTTAGTTTGCTCGGCAATACCCTTAATCACATCTAATACGCTGCCAATGTTGTCGCTCACTTGCTTGAGGCTAGTAACTTCATCAGCGGTGCGGTCAAGGTTTTTCACAAGCTCACTCACCTGTGCAATGTTGTCATCAATGGCTTGGTGTCCATCCATGGAAAGCTGGTAAGCCTGCTGAGTGCGAGAGGCGGTGCTTTCGGCATTGCCTGCAATCTCTTTAGTCGCAATGCCAAGTTGCTGTAAGTTGGTTAAAGACGTAGAGGTTAGTTCGGTTTGTTCAAAGGTATTGGCGGTGTTTTTGTCGTTAATTACGCGGACACTTTCAGATACCAACTCTAGCTGAGTCGCAGCCTCTGCCATGTCTTGCACAATGCTTTGTACTGTTTCGATAAAGCTGTTGAAGTTGTGGCCAAGTTGGCCTATTTCATCTTCGCTAGTTACCGGAATGCGCGCAGTTAAATCGCCATCGCCTTGAGCGATGCCCGCCAGTACGCTATTCACGTTAGCGAGTGGTGCGATAATCACTTTACGCAGTGCGAGAATCAGCAGCACGATAATCAGCGCCGTCATTAAAATGATGGTTAGGATGTCTTCGCTTAACTCACTGCTTAGGGCGCTGTTAATCGCCTGTTTGGTGACGCTAATTTCGATAGTGCCTAGCGGTTTGCCATCCCAGTCTAGTTCAATGTTAATGGTTTCATCTGGACTAGAGCCCGAATCGTGGTTTTCGGCCATTAGTTTGCCACGCTGATCGCTTACCTTTATGCCTGCAATCATCGGTTCATCGATAAAGGCATCAATGGTGGCTTTGATTACGTCAAAGTCATAAACAAACACTGGCTCTTTTAGAATGATGCTCATTTGTTTGGTGAGCGCCTGCTTATCGCTTTCGTATTGCTGGTTTAATGAGGCGCTGCTAAGCCAATATAGTGCGCTGACGACAATGACCCCAGACACCAGAATAACGATAACGAGTAGGGAGGCGAGTTTTGCGGTAATTGTTTTCATATAATTATTGTCCAGCCAGTGGGTCAAACCAAATCTTCTGCGGAATGGCATTCACTTTATCGGTGAGGTAGGGGTTTTCTAGATCAAATATGGTGCGCTTTTCTAGCTTGCCTAAGGCCAAGGCATTCTTTACGTCTGGGTCATTAAGAAACAGTTTTTGGTAACTGCCTTCTTCAAACATTTGATAAAGAATATCGCTGAGGTGTTTGGCTAAGCTTTGATTATCTTTTTTCACAAAAAAGAAAAATGGCATCTTGTAGCGCAGCATGACATAGCTATCAATGGTGAGATTGTATTTTGCTTCGCGCTTCACTTCGCTCCAAGGCTCGAAAATGCCGCGAGGGAAGTAGTCACAGCGATCTCCCTCTAACATGGCGAATATATTGCTATAACCTAAGCTTTTAGCCACTTTTATACCGTTGGCTTCAAGAATGGCGGTATCGGCCCATAACTTACCTTGGCAGGGAATGTATTGGCGCATTTGTGCAAAACTGCTTACGTTTTTGAAGGTGTCGCTTTTGTCTTGTTCAACAATGCCTAGGCGCATACCCAAGGTGCCGCGATAGAGAGGAAAGTAAACTGCTGTTTGTTTCTGCTCTCGTTCAGCCGAGGTGGCTGTCCAAAATAGATCGAGTACGCCCTCATTTAAATCGGCCACGGTTTTGGAAAAGGAGGTTTCGCCAGCATCGCCATATGGATAACCCACCGAGTCATAAATATCGCTGCGCTTAACGATTTCTTTAGCGAGAGCAAACGGCAAGGTTTCGCCCTTGGGCGAGCCCGGAATGTTTAAGGTTTTGGCAGAACATATTGATGATAAAAAAATCAACAGAAAGAGAGTCTTTTGCATATAGCCTCCATGCTTTTATATAGCTTAGATAGGGCTGCTGAAGAGGTATATGATTAGATTTTAAAGCGTGATTTAGATCAAATTTATAATTCTTTGATGACTATTTGCTAAGCAATGTAGTGAGAATTAATCATTGCTTGTTACTTTGGTAAGTAGTTGAGGATTTTAGTGATTATTGAGGTAAGTAAATGGGCAAGCAATTTAGTGCAATGATTCCGCCGCACATCGAGTTTATCGCAGAGCAAAAAATGTTTTTTGTGGCAACCGCAGCGGCCGAGGGAAAAGTGAATCTGTCGCCAAAGGGTATGGACTCATTTCGAGTGCTTAATCAGCAGCAAGTGGTTTGGCTCAACTTAACCGGCAGTGGCAACGAAACCGCTGCACATCTAAAACAAAACTCACGCATGACCATTATGTTTTGTGCCTTTGAGGGCAAACCGGTGATACTACGATTATATGGTCAAGCCAAAGCCATCCATCGTGGCGATGCAGAGTGGCAGCAATACATTGAATTATTTCCCGAGCAACAAGGCGCACGGCAACTGTATCTGCTAGACATTGATATGGTGCAAAGCTCCTGCGGCATGTCGGTCCCTTTGTTCGACTTTGTGTCACAGCGCGATGAATTGGCCAACTGGGCTAGCAAACAAGGGGAGCAAGGTATCCATCAATATTGGGCGAAGAAAAATCAACATAGTTTAGATGGCGTCGCCACTGATATATTGAGCCGCTCTGGTCTGGCCGAGGAAACTGAAAATTAGTTTGAGCTATAACTATTATCTAACTACTTATTTAGATCTTTATGAGGTGCATTAATATCTAGTAGTGGTGAGGCGTCGATGGATTGGGCGTCCATCATTGAGGCAATATGCTGCAAAGACGACAAAATTTGTGTTTTTTCCCAGTCTTGCAAGCTTTCAAAACGCTGAATAAATTCTTCGTGAAGCAGTGGCGGTACGGTGGTGAGGATGCTTATCCCCTTCTCGGTTAGCCTTGGGTTCACAATACGTCGGTCGCTTGCGCTGCGGATCCGCTCAATTAGCTGGCGTTCCTCTAAACGGTTCAAAATAGTGGTTACCGTGGCTTGGCTTAGCGATACCTCGTCCGATAAGTGCTTCACTGTTACGGTACCTAGTTCTTCAATTGCTCGCAGCACCATTACTTGAGGAATGGTTAATCCACAAGCTTTCACAATCCGTTTAGATTGCAGATCTGTAGCGCGAATGATTTTGCGCAAAGAGATGAGTACGTCTTGCCAGTAAGCCGATTTTTGCATTGGTGGTTGCGGGTCAAATTGGTTTTTTCGGGAGTATATCCCATACTTAAGGCACAGGGTATACACCGCAGTTAATTTGAACTCTAATTATTTGAAGTGTATGATCCTAGGCGCTATGAAAGCACACAAAGGGAAGGATAGGGATATGAAGCTAAGATACGCAGCACTGCTTTTGGTGAGCGGATTTGCTCAAGCAGAAGACAGCTGTGGCAGTGTTACCATTGCCGACATGAACTGGAGCTCTGCAACAGTTATTGCCAATGTAGACAAATTTATTTTAGAACATGGCTACGGCTGTGACGCTGAACTGGTGCCAGGGGACACTATGCCAACCACCGTCTCTATGATGGAAAAAGGCGAACCAGACATTGCCCCTGAGTTATGGACTAACTCTGCCAAAGAAACCCTAGAGCGTGGCGTAGCCGAAAAACGCTTACGTTTTGCCGGTAAGTCATTATCTGACGGCGGTGAAGAAGGTTTTTGGGTTCCTCAGTACTTGGTTGACCAATACCCAGAAATCGCCACCATCGAAGGTGTTAAAAAACACGCCAAATTATTTGTTCATCCAGAAAGCAAAGAACTTTCAGGTTTCTTCGGCTGTCCAGCTGGCTGGAACTGTCAAATCTCTGCAAACAACTTATTTGAAGCTTTAGAGCTTGAGAAATCAGGTTTTGAACTAATTGATCCAGGCTCAGGTGCTGGTTTATCTGGTTCTATTGCTAAAGCTTATACTCGCGAGCAAGGCTGGTTTGGTTACTACTGGGCGCCAACCGCGGTGCTAGGTAAATACAAAATGGTAAAAGTAGATACCGGTAATGGTATCGACGAGCAAGAATTCTTAACTTGTACTACTCAAGAAGATTGTGAAAATCCAAAAGTAACCATGTACCCACCTTCAGCTGTGCATTCAGTAACAACTGAAAGCTTTGCTAGCAAAGCACCAGCTGCTTATGAATACATCACAAAGCGTTCATTTACCAATGCGCAAATGAACGAGTTATTAGCTTGGATGGAAGACAACCAAGCCGATGGTGATGCAGCCATGTACCACTACTTAAGTGAAAATCCAGATAGCTGGAAAGCTTGGGTGCCGGAAGATGTTGCCGCTAAGGTAAGTAAAGCCTTAGCCAGTATGTAGTTTGAGTAAAAAAAGGCCAACCTTAGGTTGGCCTTTCGCGTTTTTATATAGAGGTAGTTAGTTATGGCGGATTCGTCATGGTTGGAACGTTTTCCACAAATGAGTCGAGCCGATCTCACCGTTATTCGTAAAGCTTTAGATGGTGCATATCGTGATTTTTCCCGAGAGTATGGCGAAGCCATCGAATCGTTTTTTGATCCCCTTCTGCAATTTTTAGTTTGGTTTGAAAAACTGCTGATCACCACACCTTGGTGGTTGGTATTGATTGTATGTGCAGGCTTAGTGTATTTGGCTAGTCGTTCTTGGAAGTTAGTCATTGGCTCCGTAGTCTCGCTGCTATTAGTGGGCTACTTTGGTATGTGGGAAGACATGATGCGAACCATGAGCATCATTACCGTGTGTACCATGTTGGCGATTGCCTTAGGCATACCCATTGGCATCATCATGGCGCGCTCCAATCGCGCTCAAGCCATTATTACCCCTATGCTCGACGTTATGCAGACGCTGCCAGCATTTGTATATTTGATTCCGGTAGTAATGTTGTTAGGTATTGGCAAGATACCTGGCGTAATTGCGGTAGTTATTTACGGCATACCACCGGTAATTCGTTTGACCAACCTAGGTATTCGTTTAGTTGACAAAGAAGTACTCGAAGCGGCTACGGCTTATGGTGCTAGCGCCTGGCAACGTTTGTTTGGAGTGCAAATGCCGCTGGCAATGCCAACCATTATGGCAGGCATTAACCAAACCATTATGATGGCTTTGTCGATGGTGGTTATTGCCTCGATGATCGGCGTTAAAGGTTTAGGCCAGCCGGTGTTAAAATCAATTACCAACCAATATTTCACTTTGGGTTTGCTTAACGGTTTAGCCATTGTTGCTTTAGCTATTATTTTTGACCGTGTGTCGCAAGCTTATGCCAAGCGCACCCAAGCTCACCTTCAAGGATTAAAGCATGACTGAGCCGCTAGTTAAAATTCAGGGCTTGTACAAGCTATTTGGTGAGAACCCTAAACAGGTAATGTCGCGGGTGAAAGCTGGAGAAAGCAAAGATAAAATCTTAGCTGATACTGGCCATACACTGGGCCTAAAAGACATTAATCTTGAGATTCAACAGGGTGAGATTTACGTAATTATGGGCTTGTCGGGCTCTGGTAAATCAACCCTTATTCGTCACTTCAATCGCTTAATTGACCCTACCGAAGGGGTGATTAGTATTGAAGGCACCGACGTGATGAAGTTAAGCCCTAAAGAGCTACAAGACTTTCGTCGTCATAAAATGTCGATGGTATTCCAGCGCTTTGGCCTAATGCCACATCGCACGGTAATTGAAAACGTGGCCTATGGTCTCACCGTGCAAGGTGTGGCAAAAGAGCAGCGTTTAGCCAAAGCTCAAGAATGGTTAGATACTGTAGGCTTAAATGGCTACGAGCAGCAATACCCAGCGCAATTATCTGGTGGGCAACAACAGCGTGTTGGTTTAGCCCGTGCCTTGGCTACCGATGCTGAGATTCTGTTGATGGATGAAGCCTTTTCAGCTCTGGATCCACTGATTCGCAGTGAAATGCAGGATCAGCTGATTGAGTTGCAAGAAACCTTGCACAAAACCATTATCTTCATTACTCACGATTTAGATGAAGCTCTACGTTTGGGTGACAAAATTGCCATTCTTAAAGATGGTGAGGTCGTTCAGCAAGGTACGCCAGATGATATTCTGCTGCATCCTGCCACCGATTATGTAGAAGCCTTTGTTAAAGACGTAAACCGCGCTCGCGCCTTAACGGTTGAAACAGTAATGCAACCGCCTGCTCGCCGGATTACTGCTGACACCATTTGCGAAGCCTTGCAGCAGATGAAGAAAATTAAAGGTGATTATGCCTATCACGTTACCGATGATGGCTATCAAGGTATCGTCACTCAAGATGCCTTGGAAGAAGCTTCAATCCATAAAGCGGGTGAGCAGCTTGAATCTTGTGAGTATCAAGATGTGCCAACGGTTTCTCCTGATGCGATCATTGAAAGTGTGCTTACCGAAAGTTTAGAAACGGAGTTTTCTCTGCCGGTGGTAGATGAAGATGGCAACCTTAAGGGTGAGTTAACCCGCAGCTCTGTGGCGGAAGTATTCGCCGAACCAGAGACTGAAGAGGAAACAGCAAACGCTGCCTCGAAATAATAATGTCAAACAGCCTTGTTAGAGTCCTTCTAACAAGGCTTTGATTTTTCTACTATATAGAGCTTATTACTAGGAGATGGTTTTGAGTTTTATTATTTGTCCTATCGATGCTTCACACAACCAAGCGGTAAAACAGATCATTCAGCATGGTGGCCGTGAGTTTGGTGCTATTGGTGATGGTTTTGGCCCTTCGGACACTGAAGTAGAGGCGATGAGTCTTCACTACAATCAGCCTCAACGGGGTTATTGGGTGGCGCTGCAAAACGACATTGTAGTGGGCTGCGGCGGCATCGCAGAACTTGACGATGCTTCCAAGACTTGTGAATTACGTAAGCTGTTTGTTAACCCGCAATGCCGAGGTCAAGGCCTTGGTAAAGCTCTGGCTGAGCATTGTTTACAAGAGGCTAAAAGGCGAGCTTATAAGCAGTGTTACCTAGATACTTTGAGCAGCATGCACTCAGCTATTGCCTTGTATCAAGCCTTGGGTTTCTATCATTTGCCAGAGCCTTTTTCTGCCAGCATTCATAGCGGCTGCGATGTATGGATGATGAAGGCATTGTGATTTTATAACTGAGAGTAGCTATGCAGATTAAATTGTTCGATCCTCAGGATGATATAGCAAAGCTTGCCGAGGTAATGCTAGTGCTGCGCCCAAGCTTTACTAAAGAACAGTTGATGGAACAAATAAGCCTGCAACAGCAACAGGGCTATCAATTGGCTTATTTAGTCGCAGATCAGCAAGTTGTTGCGGTAGCGGGTTTTGTAATTGGCTGGAAGTTGTCTTGGGGTAAGCATTTATACTTAGATGATTTAGTCACTGTGGAAAATGTGCGTTCAAAGGGCTTTGGTTTGCAGTTGCTACAGTGGTTGGAGAATTACGCTAAACAACAGGACTGTGGGCAATTTCACTTGGGCTCAGGAGTACAGCGTTTTGGCGCTCATCGATTTTATCTGCGTAATGGCTTTGATATTAAGAGTCATCACTTTACCAAACACCTAGGCTAGACGGCGTATAACACAAGAGTAATCAAAATATACAAAAAGAGCAGCCACTGGCTGCTCTTTTTTACTTAGCGCATTGCTAAATCAACATGGCCTACAGAGCAGAGTTGTTGCATGCGGTCATAGGTTGTAGCAAAACCTTTTAGAGATATTGAATTTCTATCTAGTTTTACATTACCCGTTGTAATAGCTTGATCGCTAAATAATAAATACCTACCGCGCTTTAGCTGTTCAACTTGTTCCATTGAACTTAAGCTATAGTTCACTTGGCTAAGTGTGGTTTTTAGTGCTTGGTTATCAACAGATACGTGCTGGCTTGGGCCATTTAGTAAGTTGTGTTTAACCGAAACGCTACCATCATTGGCACAGCTTAGTTTTAGTACAGCGTATCCGTCGATGATACCAACTAAACCTCGAATTCCTGCTGGGCGCTTACCTTTGCTAGTGGTATAGCTTTGATAGTTAATTTGAGCATTGGCATTGATAAATTCCGCAGGAGTGGTTTCTACCAAATGACTGTTAAATGCCCATGATTGAAAAGACAGCGTGCTAAGCAATCCAATCATTGTTGCTAATGTTCTCACGAAAGTTCCTTGATAAATATCTTTATAATTCGTTTACTTATTAGCCTGTTTTTCCGTTTTGATTTGAATATACAGATGCAAAAAAGTGGATACAAGTTTGTATGACAAATTGCGCGGTTTTTTCATAAATTTGTGTTAACGCTAACGTTTTTCTGCTCCAAGCAGAGCTCATTGACTCGTAAATAAGTTTGCCTAAAACCCTGTAGCGAGATTGTTGATCGAGTAATGTTATGGTTGGCTAAGGTTGTTGTGGCTTGTATAAGTCGAATATGATCTTGGTTTTTTAGTTGATTGGTTTGTTGCGGACTAAGTGGCAGGCCGAATGTTGGCAGGTGTTGCTGGTCATCCAGTATCGCATTGTTATTGTTCATCAGGTTGTGGTGAACATTAACTTCGCCGTTTGCCGCGCAGTTAAGTTTTAAGGTGGCGTAATTATCAACCAAGCCTACTAGACCCTCTATCCGAACCTTTATTGGCCCCTTGCTGGTTTGGTGAAACAAGTAGTTTACTTGCGCGTTAGGGGTTATTTGTTCGCTGGGAGTTGAATGAATTTTATAACTATTGAAGGCAAAGCAAAGGCTTGAGCTCAAGCTCAGGCTAAGCAATAGTAGTAATCGCACGTTTAATCCTTAAGTCGATGCTAAACATTACTAAGCCCTCGCTGGGCGATTAAGGGCAGTATTAAAGCAGACTAATGTGACAATTTACGCGGTGTGATTGGTAGTGTTTTAAAACACATCATAGGATGTTGATTTTTATTGAAATCAATTCATATTTGTTTAATGACTTGCTTGAAATTTCAATTAAAACATAGGGCTAAGTGGGATGTTTAAAGTGGGACAGTTGATTAGGGACGCTCAAGAGGGTGACAGCCTGCAAATTTGCCAAATCTATAATTACTATATCGAAAACAGTGCAACGACCTTTGAAGAGCAGAGGGTTGAGCAATGTACCATGGCGAAGCGCATTGCCTCGATTCAAACTAGCTTGCCTTGGTTAGTATATGAAGAGGCTGGTGAGATTCTTGGGTACGCTTATGTTAGCCCATGGAAAGAACGCAGTGCTTATCGCTTTGCGGTCGAAAGCTCAATCTATATTGCCAATAGTGCAGCAGGTAAAGGCATTGGTAAGCGTTTGTATCAAGCCTTGTTAGAACGATTGGCCGACTATTCTATAAGCACGGTCATTGCTGGCATTACTTTGCCAAATCCCGCTAGCATCGTATTGCATGAGCGCTTGGGTTTTAACAAAGTAGCAGAGTTCGAGCGAGTGGGCTTTAAGTTTGGCAATTGGATGAACGTGGGTTATTGGCAGCGGCAGATAAAAACAGAAGAGCAGCTCAATCACTTGTCGAATAGGGACTAGTTATGTCGAAAATTGAATTTTCTAGTGAACAAAAAAACGCCTTGGTCAGCAAAATTCAAGATTATTGTGAGCAGCAATTAGATCTTGAAGTAGGCCAGTTTGATGCTGAGTTCTTGTTAGATTTCTTTTCTGAAGAAGTGGGCGCTTATTACTACAATCAAGGCTTACAAGATGCTCAAACAGTGGTGCAGAATCGTATTGATAGCATTGCTGATGAGCTTTATGAAATAGAGAAACCCACCAAATGGTAATCGGAGAGAAGGCTAGCGATGAAAACAATAGGCATTATTGGTGGCATGAGCTGGGAATCCAGTCTTAGCTACTATCAACAGTTAAATATTGCGATTAAACAGGCCAAGGGTGGCTTGCACTCGGCAAAAGTTAACTTGGTGAGCGTTGATTTTGCAGAGATAGAAGCCTTGCAACACCAAGGTGACTGGCCTGCTTTGGCCGACAAAATGGTAGCTGCGGGTTTATCGGTGCAAGCCTCCGGCGCTGATTTTTTACTCATTGCTACTAATACTATGCACAAAGTGGCAGCAGAGGTAGAGCAGGCTTTGCAGATCCCTTTGTTGCATATTGCCGATGCCACAGCCGATAAATTGCTGGAGCAAGGAGTAAACCGAGTTGGCTTGCTAGGTACCCGTTTCACTATGGAGCAGGATTTCTATAAAGGGCGACTAGAGCAACGCGGCTTGCAAGTATTGGTTCCACAAGAAAAGGGTATTGAAACAGTTCATCAGATTATTTATCAAGAGCTGTGTTTAGGTGACATTAAGGCTGAGTCTCGAGAACTTTATCTTACAGAAATTGCTGAGTTAGCGGCGCGAGGTGCCGAGGCGGTGATCTTGGGGTGTACTGAGATTGGTTTATTAGTCCAGCAAAGTCATTGTGATTTGCCGCTGTTTGATACCACTGCCATTCATGTTGCAGCTGCTGCGGCTGAGTCTTTAGCGGATTAAAGCGTTAACGCTAGGGTTTAAAAACAAAAAACGGTCCGTAGGGACCGTTTTTTTAGCTTAAAGCTAGTGTCTAATTAATCTAAGACCAATTAGATACTTATGCCTTAAAAAGCAGCTTAAGCAACTTTTACGTTAGCAGCTTGAGGGCCTTTAGGACCTTCTTCTACTTCAAAAGTAACTTCTTGGCCTTCAGCTAAAGTTTTGTAACCTTCGCTTTGAATAGCACGGAAGTGTACGAATACATCTTTACCGTCTGGACGCTCGATGAAACCAAAACCTTTTTGCTCGTCGAACCATTTTACGCGACCTGTAGCCATGAGTAATCTCCAAAAATAATAAATAAAACTTGCCCAAAAATAGACAAATTAGGGTGCCGAAAGATGCAGAAATTACTTACGAACAAACAGGGTGAAATCGCGAAAAATCAACGTATTTGTATGGGGCATAAATATCCGCTGTAACCTTTACCAGCGAGCGAAGTGTAACGTATATTGGGGTAATGTAAAGGTGTATTCGTGATCTTTCGTCAACTGTTCAGAGCAGTGGGGTCACTTCTCTTGAATCAAGCATACCCGCGGGCTAGCTAGCCATTAGACTTTAGTTTAAGCAACAAGGACTGTTATGAACTTAAAAATGCACCAAGTAGATAGCTTTACTCGTGATCTTTTCAAGGGCAATCCTGCTGCGATTATTGTCTTAGAGGCCTGGTTAGAAGATAGCGTAATGCAGGCGATTGCTATTGAAAACAACCTTTCTGAAACTGCCTTTCTAGTTGCTAGCGAACCTGGTCAATATTTTATCCGTTGGTTTTCGCCGATCTGCGAAATTGACTTCTGTGGTCATGCTACGCTGGCTGCCGCTCATATTTTGTTTGGCCAACAGCCAGCATTGCAAGAGTTACATTTTACCACCTTGCAGGTGGGTGAGTTAAAAGCTCGTCGTGGTGATGGCGGTTTAATTGCTATGGACTTCCCAAGTTGCCCACCACACATGGAATTTGAAACGCCTTCCGCTTTGCTGGATGGTGTATCTGTTAAACCCAATGAAGTATGGCGAAATCAACAGGCCTATTTTCTGGTCTATGAACAACAATCGCAAATTGAAGCCTTAGAGGTGGATCTTGAATTGCTAGAAACGCTGGCCCCGTATGATGTGGTGGTAACCGCACCGGGAGAGCAGTTTGACTTTGTCTCTCGCTATTTTTGGCCGGCTAATGGTGGCGCCGAGGACCCAGTTACTGGCTCGATTCACGCTGGCTTAACGCCGTTTTGGGCTAAGCACTTAGGCAAAGACCAGTTGTTGGCCTATCAGGCTTCTCAACGTGGTGGGATCTTACATTGCCAACAAGTTGGCGAGCGGGTAACTATTGCCGGGCATGCCAAAACCTATTTTGAAGGCACGGTGTTTTTATAAGCCAGTATTTTAGTAGCCAAGGACAGAACTATGAACCAGCACGAAAAATTAAACTATGTGGAATTTCCCAGTAGTAATTTAGCGGCCACTAAGCAGTTTTTTAGCCAGGCTTTTGGTTGGCAGTTTGAGGACTTTGGTGAGCAATACAGCGCTTTTTCTGGTCAAGGTTTAGATGGCGGTTTTTTCCAAGCCCCTTTGTCGTCTAATACCGAAAATGGCGCCGCCTTATTGGTTTTTTACAGCGAAAAACTTGAAAACACCTTAAGTAAAGTAGAAGCCGCCGGTGGGCGAATTGTAAAAGATATTTTTAGTTTTCCTGGTGGGCGACGCTTCCATTTTTGCGAACCTAGCGGCAATGAATTCGCAGTGTGGTCAGACAGTGAATAAGACTAGCTCCTACACAACTTGGCTAGCTACTGTTACAGCTTTAATTGCCTTTGCCGGTAACTCGGTGCTGTGCCGATTAGCCTTAGGCGAGCCACAAATTGATGCCGCGAGCTTTACGGCGGTGCGATTATTGGCTGGCGCAATTACCTTGGCGATATTGCTGAGCTTAAAGCCCTCTTCTGGCTCTACTCAAAGTAAAGGCAGTTGGTGGTCTGGCTTGATGCTATTTAGTTATGCAGCTTGTTTCTCCTTTGCTTATCTTTACTTAGACACAGGAATTGGCGCATTGATATTGTTTGCCGCGGTGCAGCTGAGCATGGTGGGGATTTCTGTCTTTAAGGGCGTTCGTTTAGGCCTAGGCGAGCTTGCCGGTATTTTGTTGGCCTTTAGTGGTTTAATTGTTTTACTGACGCCTAGTGAGCAAGCCTCGGTGTCGCTGCTAGGTTTTGTTCTTATGTTAGTTGCCGGCTGCGCTTGGGGAGTTTATACCTTGAATGGTCGAGGCTCCTTAAGCCCTAGCAGAGATACCTGTTTTAACTTCTGGCGCAGCCTACCATTTCTGGTGCTATTGCTGCCTTGGCTGGCCATGCAATCTTCTATTAGCACATACGGCTTAATCTTGGCAGTGAACTCGGGCGCGCTGGCTTCTGGGCTAGGGTATTGGATTTGGTATATTGCCTTGGGCGGATTATCGGCGAGCCAAGCTGCAGTGCTGCAATTGCTGGTACCATTGATTGCCGCACTAGGAGGGTGGGTATTTGCTAGTGAGCCGCTTGGTTTAGGTTTTTTACTATCGGCAGGGTTGGTATTAGGCGGCATTTTACTCACCATCTATAGTCGTCAACGACTTGCAAAAATAGCAGTGCAGGGAGGCTGATATGGCGCAAGTGCTTCAATTAATAGTGGGACGAGACTCAACCTGGTCATTGCGGGCTTATCTTTGTATGCAGTTGGCAGAGCTCGAGTTTAGCTGCAGCGCAATTGCACTGGGTGAAGCAAACTATCAGCAACAACTCGCAAAGTTGTCACCCAGTAAACTAGTGCCAGTATTGCATGTAGACGACTTGGTAATTCATGACTCTTTAGCCATTAGCGAGTATCTAAATGAACAATCTTCAGGCAAGCTTTACCCGGTTCAAATTCACATGCGCGCTCAAGCTCGTAGCTATTTAGCAGAGTTGCATGCAGGTTTTATGGCTATTCGCCAAGGCTTGCCTTTTCATTTTGAAGAACAAGGCAAACCCACTGATTTATCGGCCGAGATAAGGGCTGAGCTAGAACGCTTGAGCACTATTTGGCAACAGTTTGACGGCTGCTTTGCCTTCAATAAAGCTGGAGCTGTTGATGCTTTTTATGCAGTAATGGCGTTGCGTTTAGCCAATTACGGTATCGAGTTTGATGGTGCAGCGGGGCGTTATCAGCAGCATCTTATTTCTTGGCCGCTATTTCAACGCGCCATAGACATAGCGAAGCAATGGTAATGGATAAGCCCTTAAAAGCGGAATTGCAGGCAGCTATTGCAAGCTACCCTGCAGCTGTGCAGCAACAAGTATTAAGGCTTCGAGCTGAAATTCAGGCAGTTGCTGCTAGTTCTGAAGGCGTAGGAGAGCTGTTAGAAACGCTAAAATGGGGCGAACTGTCCTTTGTGACTGAACAAAGTAAATCGGGCAGCACCTTGCGGGTTGCATGGCAAACTAAGCAGCCTGAGTATTTGGGTTTGTACGTAAACTGTAAAACCAGTTTGGTTGATAGCTATCAAACCTTGTTTCCGGGCTTATTTGTTTATCAAAAACAGCGCGCTTTGTTGCTTCCTTTAGACCAAGTTTGGCCTTTAGCCGAATTGCGGATCTGCATTGCCATGGCCTTGCGCTATCATTTAGATAAACGAAAACACTAATAACTACCGTTAAGCAGGAGAAGTCGTTGCGGTTTACTTCATGGATGAATGTTATTAACGCTTGTCGCTATTGGCTGGCTGCTAGCTTGTTATTATGCGCGACCTATAGCCAAGCTGCATTGGTAGACGGGCACTTAGAAGATGAAATATTGCCGGTGCTACAGCGTAATTTAGCGGGTACCTTTGCTGCCGATGCAGTGATTCACGACCGCGAAACGGTAACCATTGGTTTTGTAAACTTTGACCCTTCTGGCTTTATCCCCATTGACGATGACAACTTAGGTGGTGATGACGCTAACCGACTGAAAAACGAGTTAAAAACCATCACCTTACCATTAACCTTGGCTTTGCCTTGGTATGGTAAGGGCTGGGAAACTTATGCCACCGGACGCTTGGGTTATACCCAACGTTTTCACGATATTACCCTGTACGAAGAATTGGACCCTACGCGCGACCATGAAAAGCTTAGGGTGTATTCGGGCTTCTTAGCTGGTGGTGCCCACTGGGATGGCATTGATCATTGGCGCTTAAGTGCTGAGCTGGGCGGTAGTGTTCGGCGTTTAAAACAAGAGTACATTTATAACAATTCAATTAGTCAGGCTTTCCAGCCATTGTTTGATGGTGTGCTAACCAATTTTTCTCTTAACGCTTGGATGCTACAACCCAGCCTAGCTGTGCAGTATCAAAAACGTTGGAGTCACCACAAACTTAAATACCGCTCGCGCTTTGCCTATATGTACGGAGAGAGTTTTGGTTCCGATGTGCCGTCACATCAGGTGGATATTGCAGCCAGCTCTTGGCGAAATACCCTATTTTACTCGCATCCTATTGGCCGAATGTTGGACATTTCTTTTGCCGGGCAGCTTTCTGCTTCCCGTGTTGACCTAGGTGGGAATACTAACGAGGCCTTTCAAACGCCACATTACTACGAGTTTGGCTTTGATTTGTTAATGGGAACTGGCGCCTATGGTGAGGGCTGGATTGATAATGTAAGCATCGGATTATTGTTTAATTACGGCAGCGTGCTTAAAGGCGGCAGTTTAGTATTTAACTACAATACCTATTAAAACTCGCCAGCATCAGCCAGCGAGTGAATGTTTGATTCCCTTAAACTAGCAAGGTAAGTGACGCACTCTAAAGGAGCGTCCCTTCATTTTTCCGTGCTCTAGCTTTTTGCGAGCGTGCTTTAAGGCATCGCGTTCTACCGCTACATAGGCACGGTTATCAAACAGGTTAATTTTACCTACTTGGCTACCAGAAATACCGTTTTCGCCAGTCAGTGCACCAAGAATATCTCCGGCACGTACTTTTTGCTTTTTACCACCATCAATTTGCAGAGTCGCCATTAGCGGTGCAGTGGGCTTTTTGTTAAGTAAAGCCATCGACGGTAGTTCTTCGTCGTTAATGCTGCGACCAAGGTAGTCTTCTAATAAAGCTACTTTGTAGTGCTCTTTATCGCTAAAGAAAGAGCAGGCAATGCCTTTGCTGCCCGCACGACCTGTACGGCCAATGCGATGCACATGCACCTCGGTATCGCGGGCAAGGTGGTAGTTAAACACGGCATCTAAGGAATCTATGTCTAGGCCACGTGCTGCTACATCGGTAGCCACTAGAATAGCAGCGCTGTTATTGGCAAATTGCACCAAAGTTTGGTCGCGTTCACGTTGCTCTAAATCACCGTGCAGTGCTAAGGCGCTAAAGCCTAGTAGGCTAAGTTCATCAGCTACTTCTTGAGCTTCTCGCTTGGTATTACAAAACACTACGCTGGATTTAGGGCGGTGTTGCAGAAGCAGTAGGCGCAAAGCCAACATGCGCTGTTCATTGTCATCCACTTTGAAAAAGTGCTGTGAGATAGACGAGTTGTCGTGAGTGCTGGCCACTTCCACTCGCACAGGCTGCTGCATAATGTTGTTAGCGATGCTTTCAATTTGTTCAGGAAAAGTGGCACTAAACAGCAGCGTTTGGCGCTGTTTCGGGGCTAAGTCGATAATGGCATCAATGGCCGATTGAAAGCCCATTTCTAGCATGCGGTCGGCTTCATCTAAGATCAGGTTCTTCACGTTATCTAAACGCAGTGTTCCTTTACGTAGGTGCTCTTCAATTCTCCCTGGTGTGCCTACCACAATATGCGCGCCGTGTTCTAATGAGCCAATTTGTGGGCCAAAGGGCATGCCGCCGCACAAGGTAAGAACCTTAATGTTGTGAATGCTGCGCGCCAGTTTGCGAATTTCTTTAGCTACTTGGTCAGCCAGTTCGCGAGTAGGGCACAATACTAGGGTTTGAATGCGGAAGCGTTTCACTTCTAGAGCATTTAGCAAGCCTAAGCCAAAAGCCGCAGTTTTCCCCGAGCCGGTTTTACCCTGAGCGATAACATCTTTACCGGCTAAAATTAGCGGCAAGCTTTGCGCTTGAATTGGCGTCATTGAGCTGTAACCCAGGGTCTCTAAGTTTTTGAGCAAGTCTGGATGTAGGTCTAAGGTAGAAAAGTCTGTTTGGCTCACAATGGCGTCCTCTTCGAGGGAAAATTAGGGTATTACCGCAGCTGCTTTAGCATCGGGGGCGCGATAATAGCCGAAAACGTCTCGCAATTGGGTAAAAAATAGCAAGTTTTTCACTTTAATGGAGCCGAATAGCCAAAGTGTTTGTTAAAAAGGACTAAATAGACGCCGGTATTAGCCTACTGTGGGGTAGGGATTTTTTGCTCGGCTTATTGCAATAAAGGTTGTTCGATGGCTTGGTAGGCACTGGCAGAGTTAATTAAAGCATGGGCAGTAAGAGTAGGTACGCCATAAACTAGGGTTTCTACATCGTAATCTTGGTTTATTTTGTCGAGAAGAATGGCGAAGTCACCATCGCCAGACAGTAGCACAACCATATCCACTTCGCGGGCAGCTTCTAATACGTCGATAGTAATACCCACATCCCAGTCGCCTTTGGCAGAGCCATCGCTGCGCTGAATAAAGGGTTTAAGTTTTACCTCAAAACCAATGTGCTTTAAGGCATCTTGAAATTTGAGTTGCTGATTATCGCCACGATCAATCGCATAGGCGTAGGCTGCAACAACGCTGCCTTGCTCTTGCAATTGTTGCCATAACCTACGGTAGTTAAATTGTTTAGCGTAGGCCTCTCGGCAGGTGTAATAGATGTTTTGAACATCGGCGAATACGGCAATTTTTTTCACTAGGCGCTCTCTTAGCGGTTGGCTATGAAATGGCTGGCGGCTATTAGATGTTGCAAGCATTATTACATGCTCCTATTAAAAAGCCCCGCTCTTGCTGATTTGGATAAGCAAAAACGGGGGCTAGCTTAAATTATGCTCACTATAAAGAGCGTAAGAACTTCAGTAATTGCTCTTGTTCAGAAGGTGTTGCCGTTTCATAGGCTTCTCGTGCTGCACTGGCTTCACCATTGTGTGCACGCACTGCTGCGTCTAAACCTTTGGCCCGACCATCGTGCATAAACAATACAGTGCTCTCGTCGGCTGGGCGAGATTCGCGCTGGGCGACGGCGTGGGCAGCATTTTTCTGGCCATTTACGATCATGTCCATACTAAAGGCTGCTACGTCGGCGGTGCGACCTAAACCCCACAGTGGCGCGGTTCTAAACAAGCCGTCACCTAAATCGTGAGTTAGCAAGTCGGAGTATGGGCGAATCACATTCCCTTGTTGGGTTATCTGGGTTTCGGTATGACAGCTGCTACATTGCATGGCGTTGTTAAATAGTTCTTCACCGGCCAAAACGTCTGCATCAAACAGTAAACTTTTATCTCGCTGCGGTACCCCAACAAATTGGCTGTAGTTGGTAAGGCGTTCCACCATGGTGGTGTCTGGATTGTTTAGGCCAAAGTCTGTTGCAAGGGCAAAGCGCACAGAATCTTCAATGTCGAGGCGATTACCTTCCCAGCCAAAGCCTGCTTTACCGGCGAAGCTAACTTGTTCTAGCAAACCTAGGCCAATCAGCGGCGGAGCAATGCGTGGTCCAACATTTGGCACGTCAAAGATCACTTGGCTGCGGCCATCGTTAATATGACAGCTTTCACAGGTATTAAAGCCCGGATTTACGTCATCACCAATGTTTACCCGTAGGTCTTCATGTTGCTCTACAAAGTCACGAACCACTTTTAACGATGAAGTGTGTTCGTGCTGCATAAATGCTGCGGCACGTTCAAACTCATTGGCGCCAAAGGCATCGATACTGGCATCACCGCCTAACAAGGCGCGTGGATCGCTCGACTCTTTTGCCCAACCATGGCCTTTCACGTAGTAAAGCATTTGTGTGTAAAGGTTGAAGTCGGCACTGTCTTTGGGAATAACCCGCAATTCCCAATCGATGTTTTGCCCATAAGACAAGCCTTGACCGAGATTACAAACAGCGATGTTGCCACTGGCGTCGCTAGGCGCACATTGGTTGCTCAGTGAATGACGAGGGCTACCGCCACCGGCACGCTCTTCGCTGCCTTCAATACCCGACCAGGTAATATCGATGGTTGAATCAAGTGTCGAATAAGACTCGTAGGTTAAGTCTACTTGGAATAACAAGTCTTTACCCGGCTCATCTTGTAACAAGCTAATGGTGAAACGAGGAACGTTTTTAAAGTGACCAGCACTTTGGTTTACTGGGTCGATACGCTCGTTAAATACGTTGTGGTCGTTAAAGAAGCCCTGCGGGTGCTGGAAGCGTAGCCAACCGGCAAAGTCTTCAGACTCACCGGTGTAGGCACCGTTTACACAACCCTTGTTAAGTCCATACAAGGCACTATCGTGATAAGCCAATGCATCACCCAGTTCATTGACTAATGGAGTGACTAAGCGCTCGAAGGACACGTAGTAAACGCTATTTCCGTCTAACCAATCGCTCGGTACGGTCATGGTTGCTCTGTCACCATTACGGGTGGCATCTACGCTACCAAGTAGTTTTAGGCGGCCTTCGCTGTTGTTGCGGAAGAATACCGTACGTGCATTGGTTCCCCATACTTTACTCGCAAGCTCAGAGCCTGCTTGAAACACAACTTGGTTGTTTTCGGTATAAATGTGATAGCCATAAATTGGCAACGTTGTGCCGTTGTACATATCTCCACAGGCTGGTACTACCGACTTCTCCCAAGTGTTGTCAGCAAAGCTTGCACTTGGTAGATCGGCGACCCACCACACGCTGTTAACACTGTGGCCAGTGGTGTCGCCAGGGTTGCTGTCGCCAGCGAAGTAATAAAGAGGTTCATTATTTAAAGTGAGTTGCAGGCTGCCATCCTCACGGGCGCTTACACCCAAGCCGCTAACCCCACTAGGCGCTAGAATATCGCTGGCCGAGTCAACAATAAATGGTGGCCAAGTGGTGGCACAATTTCCGTTACATTGGCTAGGACCGGCATTATCTATATCAAAGGTATATAGGGTGAATCCCGGCTGACTCGCATCATTTCCGGCACTTAAGAAGCTACCTAATACAGGGTCGTTTGAGATGTTCACGGTGTCACTGATAACAGCTTCAACGTTTACATTTAAACTCGCTTCTACACCCGTAAAGCTATGGTCTGCGTTGGCTAGTTTGGCGACGGCGGTATGCAGACCAATTTCTAGATTGCTAAGGCTGATTGCAGTGTTTGAATATTGCGGCCCTAAGTCTTCTCCGTCCACAATCAAGTGGAAGTGTTGTTCGCCTTCGGCGATCGGCCAGTTGGCGAGCGCTGGGGTAATAACCCAGTCTTCACCTTGTTTAATAGTAGCTGGGCCACTTAAGTTAATGCTTGGCTGGCTGCCCGCTTGTACATCTACTGTTGCCGAGTCTTCAGCTGTTGCACCTTGGTTGTCGCTTGCTACTACACGAATTTGATAGTTGCCAGCAATCACATTGTTAATGGAGGTGGTGAATGGAGCGCTATTTACTTCGGCAATTAAGTTCTCTGTGGCATTGGGCGCTGTAGCATAAAAACGCACATTACTAATGCTGCCATCGCTGTCTTCTGCTGACGCATTTAAAGTAAGGGTTTCGCCAGCGACCACAGCGCTTGGGCTAGTACTCAAACTTACACTGGGGGCTTGATTACTCGGCGGGGTATCGCCCGCCAAAAATACTACGCCTGTTCGCTCCGCAATAAACTGGCTTAGGCTGTTGTCTTGAACTTTAAACTCTAAATCGTAGCTTTGGCCTAATTGAGCCCTTACATCACGATAGTAGATACCGTTGTCTAAGGTTGCTGCGCGACAATCACCATTAATACATAGATAGTTCCAGTTAGCCGTCCAGCCCTGATCGAGATGATAAACCCGCATGGTATTGTCATCGATGTAACTAATGCCGAACTCTTCGCTAGGTGCAACAGGTTGCTCCGGTTGTTCACTCGCCTTCACTGTAAAACTGGTACTATCACTTGCAGTAGCTGCTTGGTTATCGCTAGCCACTACGCGCAGTTGATAAGTACCTGCTAGCAAATTAGCTACGTTTGCTTGGTAAGGAGCGGCGGTGTCGCTGGCTAGTAACTGCTCGCTCGCGCCCGGTGCTGTTAAGTAAAAGTTCACCGAGTTAATAGAACCGTCGCTGTCGCTAGCAGTTGCAGTGATGCTAAGGTCATCTCCCTCGCTTAAGCTATTACCCACCGATGAAATAGCCACGCTGGGCAGCTGATTACTCGGCTGTTCACCACCCCCAGTACCTTGTTCAAAGGCAAAAGTATCGTTAACGATATATTGGCTAAGCACCGCGTCTTGAACTTTAAACTCAATGGCGTAGCTTTGACCTAACGTGGCGCTTACTTCACGATAGTATTCGCCATTGGCTAGAGTAGCGGGGCGACAATCACCATTAATACATAAGTAGTTCCAGTCAGCTGTCCAACCCTCATCGAGGTGATAAACACGCATGGTGCTGTCGTCTACATAGCTAATACCGAAGTCTGGCTTAGGCCCTACCACTGGTGCGTCAGTTATCACCACGTTAACCGGCTCACTTAGGGTGGTTTCACCAGTCGTGTCAGTGGCTAGCGCTTGAATGCTACTTACATCGTTGCCATCAATTTGGCTGGCAAGAGTAAAAATATAAGGCGCATTGTTCGCTACCAAATCTGCTTGGTTTTGACCATTTACCAGCAAGCTAACTGAAGCAATGCCATCGCTGTCACTGGCATTCACTGTGACTTGTGTAGATTGGCCACGGACAATTTCGATGCTGCCATTGGCTTGAATGCTTACTTGGGTATTGGCGCTAATTACTTCAAGTTTAACACTGTGATTGCTGCTAGAGCCCGCTGCATCAACCGCAGTAATGTTTAGGCTGTTGCTGCCTGCCTGCAAGTCGCTAGCGGCGATAGCCCAGCTGTAAACGGCATTGCCAAGGCTTTGGCTAGGGTAGGCGATACCGTTAATGCTTAGGTCAACTATATTCACCCCTTCTGGGCTATCGACAACGGTGCAGCTGTAGCTGAGATCTTGTCCTTCACTAATTGGGCTGCTTGGCTCGGTTGAACAATTTGAAAATACCGGCCCGTTGTTTTGTTCTCCGGCCAAGATAAAGCCATTTTCTGGGCTGACTAAATCAATAAAGTGCTGCTTTATTTCGGGGTTTTGCTGCACTCGCGAATCAGTATATTTAAAGAAGTTAGCGCCAGCTTGATCAGCTGCGCTCTCCCATTGTGGTTGGGCTGTCCAGTCTGCATTAATGTAATGCCAAGCTTTGTTTACCGTGCGCATGATTTCGGCATTTTTTTCGGTAAACCAATCTAGATTGTTGACGATGGTTACTGGGTTAGCACTGCCTTGGGCAACTTGCTGGCTGCTATTAAATGGCAGTTTGTAGTCGTACTGAACACCTAAATCACCATGCGGAGTAACTTCAGCGATAAACAGCGGCAAGCCTTCAATTTCGGCGATCTCGGCTTCTTCGTTTATGTCGCTATTAAATTGTGAAACTCCTACCCAATCTACATATTGCTTACCTGGCCAATATCCTTGCTCGGTATTGCCTAAGGCTTGATTACTAGGGCGACCGGTGCCGTGGTAAGCATCCGATTGCCAAACGTGAGCAACGTTAGTTACTCCTTGCGCGTCTAAGAAACTACGAACATGTTTAAAGATACCCCGAAAATGTTCAAAGCTTAAACCGTGAGCATCGCCGTTAAATTCATAACAAGTTCGTAAAAAGAAACCGGTTTCATTGTGGAGTTTGAAAAAATCCGCTAACTCAATCAACAGATCGTCATGCGCGCCGTCGTTGTATAAGCTAGGGGCTTGAGCATTGCCAGGACAAAACATCCCCAGCGCTACTACTTCGGGCTGATAGTTCTCAATCACCCATTGCGCGTTTTGCACTCCGGAACCCCATTGGTTGCGGCGTTCGCTATCCGCACAGCCTTGTGCTTGGTTGGAGTTGTAGTTGTCGAGGTTTTTAAGGCCATCTAAACCCTTAAAGCAGTAGTCGGTAACGTCTTCGGTCGCACCGCGGGTAAGGGTGGTGTACATAGTAAACCCATGGGGGCGGGGTAAGGATGGATCGGCCATGTATTGTTCAATAGATACTTGGTCCTGACCCAAGATAAATAAGCGTTCTCCATCAACGGGAATGGCGGGTTTTCCTGCGCCATACGCGTTGCTGGTTATTAAGCCAGCACCTGCAATTATTGCGTAGCGTAACAGGCTGAGCTGCGGTTTTTGTATGTCCATATATCTCTCGCATTTAGTTTGGTTAGCACTGCCAACTTGGATTGAGAAGTTGACATATTGTTTGCTAGAAAGTTAGCTTTCTTATTAGTTTCAGTGACTTAATATATAATTCTAGATTTTTGTATCTATATAATTTTCTAGTGGTGGTCGCAAAATCACCAGTTAAGGTTAACTGTATGTGATATAGATCGGTGTGATTGTTAATGGCCTGTGAGCGAGATCTTGCAAACGAGGGTTTTTAAATGGCAAAAACATAAGGTGATGTGAAAAAACGTTTGTAACCGGTTTCATTTTTGGGATAAAAAGTTGTAAATATGACCTTTGTTAGCTTTGTTGGGAAAGTGGTGGCTCTGCATGGCGGCTCTAAGCGATAGCCAACGGCCACCATGTTTAGCAAAAGTGAGGTTATTTTTTCTCTATCGCAAATTCATCAACTCGAACTTCAAGTTCTTTATCTAAGCTGAGCTCTTGGCTAGTGTTAACTTCTAACAAACTAAAGATTTCTACTTGGGTATTGTTGCCAGTATTAAAATCAATAGACACTTGTTTAAAGCACTTTTTGTTTTCACCTTGAGGAGCTTGAGCCAAGTCTTTTACGTGAACTTTGGTATCTGCCAGCACTGTACCTGCCAATGGCGCATTGGTGATCACTTCGCGAACGCCAAAGTGTAATTGGGTTGGAGAATTAGCGCCTTTTTTATCACAGTAGTAAAGCGAGTAGCTCATGTCGGTATTGGCAGGTAAACCACTAACTACTTGGCTTAAACCCGGTTTAGAATTGAAATCGTGATTTGAAACATCTCGTTTAAAGCGAAAGCGTGAAGAGCCTACTTCGCCAAAAGCACTATCTTTAGAACTACCCACATCGCCTAAGCCGCCGCTAGAATCTTCATGAGACAACCAAACAGCACTTTTTCCTTTGTCTGCACGGTACTCTGTTAATTGATGATCTTGAACGTAAGCATGAGCAGAAAATGCTAAACAGGCGGTGAACATGGTGGCACTTAAAGCTAGGTTTTTTTGAATGTGCATAGGAAGTCCCTTTAATTACGAATAACGTCTCTCCAGATTAATTGTATTATTATATAATTTAACGACTGTGTGCTGTGAGCATTCTCGCGTTTTTGAACACCTTTCATACAGGTTGCAAGATTTGAATATCTGTTCTTTTCAGGAGGAACTCTTAGCGAGTCATAGTGTTAAAAGCGACTAAATGGCGATGATTTTGATACTTAGCTGGCCTTTTCCCAGCTAAGTATCAATGCAACTTGGCTAAGCGTTTATTTAGAGCTGGAGGAGTATTGATACTGGTTAAGCGGAATGAAAAAGGCCGATTACTCGGCCTTGTTATGATGAACTATTACCTACAAACCTAGCTAGGCATTGTCTGCTACTCGAGCATCCTGCACCTTCGTCATCAGGTCTTGGGCTTTTTTCATTACTGCACCAGCTTCTTTGGTGCGGCGTTTTTTCAGCAAGTAATCAGAGAAGCGAAGGTATTTGTTTGCCATTGTCTGACGGGTTTCTACTAAGTGAGAAAAATCGTCCGGCAAGTCTTTAGCCATGCTGTCCACTTCTTTAGCCATTTTATCTAGGGTTTTCACCCGAGTAAGGCCGTTGATGCGCTCTTGCAATTGACTAAAGTGGTTTTGGTAAAACACTTCAGCTGCTTGATAGGGAAACTCTGCTTCTTGCTCATCGGCAATCGCTTGCTTGTAGTTAGCCATGGCAGCAATCGCAGTTTTAAGCTCTAGTGCGCGAGCGATCCGCCCTTGTTGTTGCTCACTATTGGCAAAGAAGGTTTCGCCTGTTTCAATCATTTGCGCTAAGGCAACCACATCAAGTTGGTCGGCTGCTTTATCAAATAGCTGGGTAAATACTTGTTCAGATTTTTCATTCGGAACAAATTGATAATCGGTTCTTACTTGCAGCAAATCTTGGTAGATGGTGTAAACATCATCGCCATCTTCACTGTGCTGATAACGACCCTGCTCTAAGTGTAAGTCGAGTCGCTGAACCAGTGCTTCAACCGTGCCCATCCACCCTTGGTTAACGTCTTCAGCAATTAAGGCCAGGCTGTATGAATCTGGGTAAATGCGGTTTACTTCCTGCAGTAAAGATTGAATAGCGTAATAATCTGGATAGGCGTTTTGGCGATTGTTCAGTAAGTCGTCGATTTGTTTTTCATAAAAATCGATCACTAAACGCTGTTTGTCTCTTAACAAGGCTTGTTTTGGCACATGCTGTTTTGCCGGAATAGTACTTAACATGGGCAAAAACTGTTGCGGGCTTAAGCTTACTAAATCTTGGTTGGCAGAGTTCTCTCGCTGCAAACGGCTTAGCTCTTGTTGGTTATGTTTTAGCTGACCATCAAGTTGCTGGAAGCCGTAACTTAGTGCGCCGGCAACGCCAACTATGGCAATTACACTTAAACTGGGCTTGATAAAGCTTTGAGTTAAGCTTTTTTCTATTTGATCTAAATCGGTAACGCGTTGTTTAATATCGATATTTAGACCGCGCTTAAGCTTACCCCAACGCAGCAACGGTGCGTGTTTAGGTTTGCTAGGCGTAATGTTTTCTTTAGCTGCTTGATTAGCCGTTTTACGGTTAAAAGGATGTTTACTCGACAGTAACTCGTAGGCAATACAGCTAAAAGCAAATACGTCGTCGGCAATGCTAGGTGCGGCGCCGTCCAATAGCTCAGGCGAGGCATAGGTAGGAGTAAAGCCACTGACTGGCGAGGTTTCTTCTGGTTTGTCGGCAGCATACTGGTCGGCATTAAGATTAAGTGCGCGAGATACACCAAAGTCAAAAATCTTAATGGTGCCATCGCGAGACAACATGATGTTGCCAGGCTTTAAATCGGCATGTACTACGCCATTTTGATGGGCATAGCGAAGTGCAGAAGTTAACTGAGTGAGTAATGCTAAGCTGCTTTTGAAAGGGAGGCCATTTGGACGATGACTCTTAATCACTTCGTCTAGGGTTTGCCCATCGAGCCACTCCATAACCAGGTAGTAATCTTCTTGGTCGACCCCAAAATCATGCACTCGAATAATATTGGGGTGACTTAAGCGCTGAGTTTTGCGTGCCTCTCTAATCAGAATCCGGGCAGCATCTGGCTGATCATGAAACTCTTTTTGCAGTAATTTAATTGCCACATAAGGCTGGCTATCACCGGCTGCCTCTAGCAGTAAATCTTTGGCTCGGTAAACGTCACACATACCACCATGACCCACTAGGTCTTCTATTTGGTAGCGCTTTTTAATTACCCGATTGATCACCTGCTCTTTGTTGGAGCGCGCATTGGTTTTTTTGCTGCTTGGTGTTTCAGTGTTGTTTACAACGGTTTTATCTGTAGCCGTTGAGCTTGCAGCTTTTTTCTCAGCCTTAGTCTTTGGCGAAGCAGCCTGATCTTTGTTTGCATCATCCATGAGTACTACCCTAATTCGCTAGCCATGGACATTAATTTAATAATGCATGACAAATATATTATTTGGTTTTTACCGTTTGTTTATAACTTTTTTTTGCTATTTAATAAATTTATTTACAAATATATTTTGCCATTATCAAGTTATTTAATATGACATTTAAATTTGTTCAAATTTTGTCCAGTGTAAAGAAGTCCGACACTCAAACCAGCTAAAACAAAGGCTTGGATGCTAACAATAAAAATATCAAAATACAAAGCTAGTCGACAAAATTTTATTGCTTAAAATATTATTTTGTCTATTGATTGGTTTATTTATTAAGTGTAATAATAACGGCTCTTTTTCTGATGATATCTAAATCATTAGTATTTTTGAGGGAATGGGTTCTTCTCAAAATAAAAAGACTTCTAAGGGACGGAAGATTATGAATTTGTGTTTATCTGTGATTAGTTATCACAGATTTACCTCTGGTGTGGAAGAGAAGAAGATGCTCTCCACAACGTCAGGGGAATCAGTTATTACCATTGGTAGGGCAAGCCAGTGCTCTTGGTGTTTGCTTGATCCGGAAAGAGTTATCTCTAGCCGCCACGCACGTATTGAGTCAAACAACGGGCAGTTTTGGTTATACGATACCTCGACTAACGGCGTATTTGTTAATCGTTCGGTTGAGGCATTGGCAAAAGATCAACCTTACCAGCTCAATGATGGCGATACCTTAGCCATTGGCGACTACGAAATTGAGGTGGCAATATCCTCTCAAGCAATTACTGAGTCAGCTCTAGCCACTGCCAATACCGCTGCTGTTGCACCGCCTACTCATGTGCCAGCTCCTGCTTCTACACCAGCCGCAGCCCCTAAGCTTGAAGAAGACTTTGGCGTTTTAGCTGAGCCCGAGCCAATGGCAACTAGCAGCTTAGACGCTAAGCTAAACGCCAATCTTGATGATGCATTTGCCTTACCGCAATCGATGAATGATGAGCAATCAAATATTCCAGAAGATTGGAATGCTTTGTTTTCAAGTTCCGCCCCTCAACAAGCCACTGCTCCTGCTCCGCAGGCTTCCTCTGCACCAAGTGCTGTTGTTGCTAGCGCTACTCAAACAGCAGTAGCCGAGCCTATTATTACTGCAGAGCCGACGGCTGCGCCAGCGATGCCAAAGGCCAACGATCCTTTTGCAGCTCCAGCTCCTCGAGCACCAGCGCCTGCAGCTACACCGGCTACCCCAGTAGCCGCCCAAACACAATATTCAAGCGCCGATGAGCAAGCTCATCTCGCTGCATTTTTAGAAGGTATGGGCATATCTCCCGAGCTAGTTTCTCAGGAGAACCCAGTACGGTGGTGGCATCAGCTAGGCGTGATAACTCGCGACTCTCTCGATGGCATCATGAATACCTTGCACAACCGAGCAGCCTTTAAAGAGAACAGTCGAATCAACCAAACGACTTTTAGAAGGAATGAAAACAACCCGCTTAAGTTTTCTACTAATGCCGAAGATGCCATTCATAACTTATTACAACGCAAAACGGCTGGGTTTTTGCCGCCAGAGCGAGCCGTTAAAGAAGCGTTTATCGATTTAGAGCGTCATGAATATGCGCTGTTGTCTGGGGTTGAAGGAGCCGTTGCAGGCGTTATGCAGCTGCTCGACCCTAAATCGATAGAGTCCAAAGATCAGAACGCTAAAGGAATTGCCAAGGTGTATTCGGCAATTGAAAAGCACAAAAGCTGGAACCGTTACTGTTCGATCTACAGTGATTTGGAAAATGAGTTTGGCCAAAACAGCAATGCCTTCTACATGGAAGACTTTGCTAAGGCTTATGAATCAACCTTAAAAAGCATAGAGCAAAAGGGACAACGATGAGCAAAGTAGGGAAATTAGTACTTAGTGTGCTGCTGAGTATGTCAATGTTGGGCTGTACTGTAGCCAACTACGTAGTAGAACCATATTCAAAGCTGCAATTTCATGTGGCCAATAATGTTAACCCAGATATCACAGGCCGCGCCTCGCCAGTGGTAGTGAAGGTGTTTGAGCTATCTTCTCGCACCTTGTTTGATAGCCAGGACTTTTTCGCCTTGTATGACGATGCATCGCAGGTGCTTGGCCCGGATTTAATTAACCGCACCGAGTTTGAATTTGAACCCGGTAGCCAGTTTGAATACAAGCTGTCTTTATCACCTGGCGTTCGTTATGCCGGGGTGCTTGTTGCCTACCGAGACATTGACACCGCCAGCTGGCGTGAAGTGGTCACTGTCGACCCTACCACTTACAAAACCTTTGATGTTCACGTAGGTGAACTCGCTGTATTTGTTGGCAATCCATAAGCAGTATTTTCGGGATTAAACATGAGTGACTTTTGTCGTGTCGCGTGGAGCGAGGGGATGTTTTTGCGTCCTCAACACTTTCAGCAGCAAGAACGCAGCTTAAATTTTCAGCTCCAGCAAAACTTGTTGCAGCAATCCTGCTACTACTGGGGAGTCACTGAGCTTAGTGTAGACCGTGCCTTGTTAAGCAATGCTAAGTTTGGTTTAAGCAATATTAGTGCTTGTTTGCAAGATGGTGCGACGATGGTTAGCCCCACTCGCGACCCGTTGCCAGAGCCGCTGTCCTTAGATAGCAGCATTCGCGATCAGTTAGTGTATTTGGCTTTGCCAACCGAGAAATCCAATGGCTTGAATGTATCAGCTCAGGGACGCAGCGTAACACGCTACCGCTTTGTTGATCATGAAGTAGTGGATACCAATATTGGTAACGACGCAGTAGAAGTATTGCAGCTAGCACAAGCAGGTTTTGAACTTAAGCTGGAAAGCGACAACCTATCTGGCTACGACACCTTAGCCATTGCTAAGGTGATAGAAGTGTCTGATGAAGGCCAAGTTAGCCTTGATGAAAAGTTCATTCCCGCCAGTTTAAATGCGCAGGCTAATAGCGTGCTTAAGCAGCAGCTAGCCGAAGTACATGGCATGTTGCGTCAACGCGCTGAAGCCTTAGCGGCACGCATTGGTGCAGGCCAAGGCAGCGCCAGCTCTATTGCCGACTTTTTAATGCTGCAATTACTCAATCGCTACGATGCCTTGATTGCTCATGTTTTGGCGACCAATGGCCTACACCCAGAGCGTTTGTTTCAAGAATTAGCCAGTTTAGCGGGCGAGTTAGCAACCTTCTCAAGTAAAGATAAGCGGGCTCCTCAGCTTCCGGCTTATCAGCATGATGAACTTACTCGTGTATTTGGCGATGTGATGGTGGTGCTTAATCAGTTTATGAGCATGGTGCTGGAGCAAACGGCTGTGCAAATTGCTTTAGATGAAACCAACTACGGCATTCGCATTGCTCAAGTACAAGATAAAGGCTTATTAGAGCGCGCCGAATTTGTGTTAGCGGTAAACGCCAACATTAGCCCCGACGAACTGCGTAAGCGTTTCCCTGCTCAGGTGAAAATTGGCCCGGTTGAGCACATTCGAGACCTAGTGAACAACCAGCTACCAGGGATTTCGGCTATTGGCTTGCCGGTGGCGCCGCGACAAATTCCTTATCACGCCGGCTATCACTATTTCAAATTGGATAAAAGCAACGATTACTGGTCGCGACTTAGCGCTAGTGGCGGCGTAGCCATCCACCTGTCGGGTAACTATCCCGAGCTTGAAATGCAAATTTGGGCGATTAGCCAGTAATCAATGTTCCAAGGATGAAATAAGATGTCAGAAGCGACAGTCATGAAGCCTCGACCAGGGAGTCGCGGCGGCAACAAGCCGGTAAGCGACTTAGGTAAAATTGCAGCATCTGCAGCAGAGGCAGAGTGCACCGTGGTGATTACGCCCTCTAAAAACAAAGAGCGTGGCGTGCAATTGCCAAAGTTTGGCGACAATCCTCTTATCGATGAAGCCAGTGCGCTGTTATCGATGGTGGGGCAAATTCGTTGCACCGTAAAACACGGTGATATCGCTTCGTTACGTCAAGTATGCATCGACAAAATTCGTGATTACGAGGCTAACTTACGCCATCAGCAAGTGAGTGCCGAAATCATTGAAGCATCGCGCTACTGCGTATGTTGTTTCATTGATGAAACGGTATTGAACACCAACTGGGGCGGGCAATCTGTTTGGGCCAGCGACAGTTTACTATCTACCTTTCACTCGCAAACTTGGGGAGGCGAACACTTCTTCACCTTGCTAGATGAAAACCTAGCCGCGCCTCATGCTAAGCCTCAATTACTCGAATTACAGTACCTGTGTTTGTCTTTGGGCTTTGTTGGCAAAATGCGCGTTGAAGAACGTGGCCAAGACAAACTTGAAGAGTATCGCCAGCAAGCGTTTGAACGCTTGCAAGCTATTCATGGTGAAGCAGAGATTGAGCTTTCACCAAAAAGCCAAGCCAGCGCTAGCATTGGCAGTGAGGCCAATGGCGGCTTACCTCTGTGGGTTATCGCAGCCATATTTGGGGTTCTACTGTTATCAATTTATATGGCGTGTAGCTATTTCATAAATAGCTATTCAGACCAAGTGTTTAATCAAATTAACGCCTTAGCCCGCTGGGAAAGCACTACCACCAATACAGCTGAAGTTGATGAACAACAAGTATTGATGTTACAGCAGCGCCTGCAAACTGAAGTGGACCGAGAGTTACTAGAGATAGCGCCGCTTAGCGATCGCATCCGTATCACCATTAACTCTAGCGAATTGTTTAGCCCAGGCAGCGCCGAAGTGAAGTCTTCAGTAGTACCGGTACTGCAAAAATTATCACGGGCGCTTGAGTCTACCACTGGCCGAGTATTAATTACCGGACACACCGACAACCAGCCTATTTTCACTAGCCGTTATCCGTCCAACTGGCACCTTTCTTTGGCGCGTGCTACTGCCGTTGCCAACAGTATGTCGATAGGCACCTTGCTGCAAGGACGCTTATGGCCAGAAGGTCGAGGAGATTCAGATCCTCGAGCAAGTAACAACACCGAATCAGAACGTGCGTTGAACCGTCGAGTAGAGATTGATTTGCTTTATTAAGCAAACTTAAAGGATTGAGAAATGTTTAACAGTTTGTTTTTTCAACGCTTAGTGCAAATGCTTAAATCTAAATGGGCAATTACCTTGCTGGGATTTTTAGCACTGGCTTTTCTAATTTGGTTTGGCGGCCCCTTAATCGCAATTGCTGGCGCCGAGCCTTTAGGCAGCGCAAGTGCTCGCTGGTTTACCATTATTACTTTGGCACTGGTTTGCATTATTTATCAGTTTTGGCAGCACGTTCGTAGCACCAAGCAAAACCAAGAAGCCGTGCAATCATTATTAGATGGTCAAGATGAACACGGCGATGATGAAGAAAGCCGCCGAGAAGTAGAAACTTTGCGTGAGCGAGTAGTTACTGCTCTGGATGTGTTAAAAAATTCGAGCTTAGCCAAAGGCCAAGGGGTTTATCAGTTACCTTGGTACATCATGATCGGCCCTCCAGGTACCGGTAAAACAACCGCGCTGCAAAACTCTGGTTTAGAGTTTCCGCTTAAAGACAAATTGGGTGACGATCCCTTAGCCGGTGTTGGCGGAACTCGTCATTGTGATTGGTGGTTTACTAACAAAGCAGTACTGATTGATACAGCCGGCCGTTATACCACTCAAGATAGTAACAGTGCGAAAGATTCTCGCGCATGGTTAGGCTTTTTAGGACTACTTAAAAAATACCGTACCAAACGCCCAATTAACGGCGCCATTGTTACCGTAAGTTTGGCGAGCCTTATTCAGCAAACTCGCACCGAACGCAACCTACATGCTCGTGCTATTAAGCAACGTATTCAAGAGCTTAAAAACCAACTTGGGATGCAATTTCCGGTTTATGTAGTGCTGACCAAGGCAGACTTAATCGCTGGTTTTAGTGAGTTTTTTGCCGATTTAAATGCTAACGAACGTGAGCAAATTTGGGGTATCACTTTCCCACTAACCGCTGAAAATGCCGACACTGGTGTGGTGGGTTTATTCAATCGTGAATTCCATGGTTTGCTGAAGCGTATTCAAACTCGCTTAAACATTCGCTTACAGCAGGAGCGCGATATTGATAAGCGCACCTTGATGTACGAATTTCCGAAACAAATGCACTTACTGCAATCGAGCATTGATGATTTCTTAAAGGAAATTTTCTCGCCAAATGCATTTGAAGAAGCACCAATGTTGCGTGGTTTATACATTGCTAGTGCCACTCAAGAAGGCAAACCGATTGACCGAGTAATGGCTGAAACCTCCAACGGTTTAGGCTTGGGCCAAGTGCCACTTAAACAGCAAGGTGGAGAAACCAAAGGCTACTTCATTAAACGTTTGCTCGAAGACGTTATTTTCCCAGAGAAGTTTGTGGGTTCGGTGAATCGTCACCACCAGAAACACTCAATGTGGACCCGCCGTATAGTCGCTGGTGGCTGTGTAGTGAGTCTGCTTACTTGTAGCTTACTTTGGTACAACAGCTACAGTTGGAACAAACAATTGGTTGATACCAGCGAAGCAGCTGTTGATCAATATAAAGCCATTGTTAAGCCAGGTTTATCCACCGATACCGATGTAATTACCTTAGTACAGGCGCTTAATGCTCTGCGCGATTTGCCGGCTGGTTTCAGTCAACAGTTAGTGGACGAAGATGTTCATCGCATGGGGCTTTATCAAGGCGAAAAGATTGGCCAACCGGCGCAAATGGCTTATCAGCGTGCGCTACAAGGTTTCTTTGCTACTTACTTAACTGAAGCCCTTACCCATGAGTTGGCTGAGAACGAAGAGTACCTAGAGTACTTGTATGAAACCCTTAAAACCTACTTGATGATTTACGATGCTGAGCACCGTGAAATCGAGCAGATTTATAGCTGGTTTGAGATTTTCTACGAGCGCCGCCTGCCGGGTGAAATCAACCAAGGTTTACGCCAAGACTTAATGGCACACACCCGTAACCTGTTTACCGAAGGGATTAACCTTATACCGGTTAATGACAATGCCATTGCCCAAGCGCGCAGCGTGTTAACCCGCATGCCTTTAGCTGAGCGAGCTTATCAACGTTTGCGCATTGAATTTTTGTCTAGCCATGTTGCTGACTTTAGATTGAGCGATGTATTTGGTCGCCAAGGCCGCCAAGTATTCATGCGCAACAGTGGCGAGCCACTGCATGAGGGCATCCCAGGTCTTTATACCTATAGCGGCTTCCATGGTTTGTTCCGCATCGAGAATAACCGCATAGTTAAGCGACTAATGGAAGACAGTTGGGTATACGGCGATAGCTTATCAATTGATGAAGCGACCCGAGACGAAGTAGTGAAAGCGGTAAGTGAACGTTACTTCCGTGACTACATCTTTGAATGGGAACAATTGCTAGCAGATGTTCAACTACGCCCTTATGCATCAGCTGCTGATGGAGCGGTACTGGCCAAAAACCTCACCAGTTCAGAGCGTCCTCTACAAAGCTTTATTTTAGCGGTACAAAAAGAACTTCGCTTAACCGAAGTGGCAATGAGCGACAACACCAAGATGGCTGGTGAAGTAGCTGGAAACGTTGCCGATGTTGCACTGAAAAATCAGAAAGCTCGAATCAACCGTTTCTTACCTAACGATATGTCTAAGGCCAAGCTAGCGCTGCCGGGCGCAGAGGTAGAAGCTGAGTTTGAAGATCTATTGAACATTAGCGAAGCCGATCTAGAAGGCATGCATGTATCGCTACTACAGCTACGCGATTACCTAGAGCTTTTGTCTGAGTCTAACAATAAGCGTGCTTACACCAGCTTGATGGATGATAACAGCCAATCAGCCGTGACTAGCGCTTTGCGCCGCTCGCGCAAAGATTTACCTGCGCCGTTTTCAACCATGATGGGTGAGCTATCAGGTCAAACCTCATCTTTGGCTAAACGCGGTGCGCAAGTGCATGTTAATGCGATTTGGAAAGACAGTGTTTACAAAGAATACCGCGCCGCAATTCGCGGTAAATATCCCTTTGATAGCAAGGCCTCAGACGAAGTGCGGCTAAAAGATTTCGGCCGTTTCTTTGGCTACGGTGGCACCATGGATACCTTCTTTGAGCGTTACCTCAAGTCATCGGTAGATACGAGTAAACGCAATTGGAAGTTAGAGCGCTCGGTGGGTATTGACCCAGGCTCGCTAAAAGTATTCCAGCAAGCTCGTCGTATTCGTGATGTATTTTTTGAGCCTGGTTCGCAAACGCCACGGGTAGAGTTTGGTCTTAAGCCGCTATACCTCGATGGGCATATTAATAACTTCCGCGTGGAGTTGGGTGAGCAAGAACTGGTTTATCGCCATGGCCCGCAGCGAACTTCTCACTTTATCTGGCCAACTGATTCTAGTCGCAGTACCCGTTTAGCCTTTGTACCGCCTAAGTCTGGTCACTCAATCTCTGAGACCTACCCTGGTCATTGGGGCTTGTTCCGCATGTTAGATGGCTTAGCCAAACAGCGCCCTGACTCACGTAAAGACAATGTGCTGGATATTGAATTTAAGGGTAACAAAGTGCAGTTGGAGTTAATTCCAACCACAGCGATGCACCCATTCTGGTCTAGAGATTTAGCGAGGTTCTCATGTCCAGTAACCCTGTAAACGGTTTTGGTTATTTTGGCAAAGTGCCAGCCCGAGGTGACTTTATCCAAAGTCACTTACCGAGTGACTTTGTGGCTGGCTGGAGTGAGTGGTTGCAAGCGGTTATCGCAGTGAGCCGTGAGCAACAAGGCGAGCGCTGGTTAGATTGTTACCTCACCAGCCCTATTTGGCACTTTGCACTTTCAGCTGGAGTATGTGGTGAATCTGCCATTGCTGGCACGTTGATGCCAAGTGTTGACCAAGTTGGTCGCCATTTTTACTTCACCATGGCAAAGCCAATTAACCAAGTACCGGTTGATGTATGGCAGCAACGTGAGTGGAGCGAGCTCACTGAGCAAAAAGTATTAAAGCTGCTGGATGATGATACCGACGTGGTTCGCTGGGCAGAAAGTGTGACAGATCTTGATTGGTTAGACGGAATCAAAACCGCTAACCCTTTGCTTAATCATGCAAAGCAGAGTGAACAGTTAGTTTTACAAAGCGAGCAAGCCATCACCGCTGAACATTTACTGCATAAGCAATTGCGCAAACGTTTAGACCGTTACTGCATTTGGTGGACCAACGGTTCTGAGTTGGTACCAGAGTGTAGTTTGGTGAGCGAAAGCTTGCCCTTAGTGAGCCAATTTTCAGCCATGTTAGATGGTCAATGGGAGCAATGGGGATGGTAGCTAGTCCAACACTAATGAATGGTTTTTTTGTGAGTTTCGCACAAACCCATCCTGGCAAGGTTCGTCCTTACAACGAAGATGCGGTACTAGATCTGCGCGAAGAAGGCGTATGGGTAGTCGCCGACGGCATGGGCGGACACGCAGCCGGTGATGTTGCCAGCCAGATGGTAATTGATAGCGTTAAACAATGTGTTGAACAAACCCCCGCAGCTATCCTAAGCATTGATTGTTTACGTAAAGCTTTGCTGCAGGCTAATCAGCAGATAATCCAGTTTTCGCAGCAACATCTCGACGGAAAAACCGCCGGTAGTACCGCTGTTTTACTGCATGTTCGCGATGGTTTTTATCATTGCTTGTGGGTGGGTGATAGCCGTATTTACTTGATGCGCCAAAATCATTTACAGCGTAAAACTCGCGATCACAGCCAAGTAATGGACATGGTTGAGCAAGGGCTTATTCCAGAATCAGAAGCAGAAGACCACCCACTATCAAATGTTATCACCCGTGCCATTGGCGTAAGTGATGAACTTACGGTTGATCAAAACTCTGGTCAGCTATTGCCCGGCGACCAATTTTTACTGTGTTCAGATGGTTTAACCAAAGAGCTTAACGACACCGACTTAGCCATGTGCATGCAGGCTAATAGCGTATCGGATATTGGCCTAGCGTTGATGCATTCAGCCTTAGTAAAAGGTGCTAGCGACAACGTGAGTTGTGTATTGGTAAAGGTAAGTCAAAGCGATGCAGACAATCAAGAAGAGCATTGTGACGACACCGTGCCAGTGTTTTTTAATCGTCGTAGTTCGGTAAGAGGCTAAGCAGATGTTTCAAGAATTGACCGAGATAGATTTTGAAAAACTTGCTCAGCCAGTGTCTGAGGACTTACCTACCGGTGAGGACCCGCGCTTAGACGCCTCACCACTATCTACTTATTTCACCCTTAAAGATGTTCGCAATACTGCACGCGCGGCAGAGCGTAATGCCTTAGTAGATAACGAACCCTTACTGAGCTTTGCCAACGAATGGGACCCGATCATCAATCAAGTACCCGAAGTACTGGTTGAGAATTGTAAAGACCTAGAGTTAGCCGCTTGGCTTATCGAAGGTTTAGTTCGTCGTAAAGGTTTTAAAGGCCTTCGCCAAGGCTTTGATATTGCGCGAACACTGATTGAAAACCATTGGGAGTACTTGTACCCAAGCCCCGATGAAGACGGGCTAGTAACTCGAGTAGCGCCGCTGGTTGGCTTAAATGGCTACGACGGCGAAGGCACTTTATTGATGCCAATCGCCTGTGTGCCATTAACCGATTTAATCGAAGAGCAGCCTTATTCGCTATGGGAATTTGAGCAAGCCAGTGAAGTAGAGCGTTTAGAAGAAACTAAACGTGGCCAACGCCATGCTGCCGGCGCAGTAAAGCTAGAAGACATCACTCTCACAGTTAAAGCTACCAGTACGGCATTTTTCACTGAGTTATTGCAAGACATTGAAGCGGCTTCTACTGCCTATTTGCAGCTTTCTGCCGCCATGGATGAAGCGGTAGGTGAGCCGCAACCTAGTTCTCACATAGTTAAGCGTTTAACCGATTGCATGGAGGCGGTGCGTTACTTGGCTGCCGACAAACTTAGCGCGGTTGAGCTTGAAACGGTAACTGAAGAAACACTAACAGAATTTGATGAAGAGTCCGGCACGTCAGCGCCAGAAGGACCTAGTAATCAACTAAGAAATCGCGCAGACGCGATCCAACAACTTGGCAACATTGCTGAGTTTTTTAAGCAAACCGAGCCCCACTCTCCAATGGCCTATGCCATTGAGCAAGTGGTTCGTTGGAGTGGAATGAGCTTGCCAGATTTACTGCAAGAACTGATTTCTGACAACGATGCTCGAACCGGTTATTTCCGATTGACTGGTATTACATCGGAATCACAGGACTAACGTGGTGCTTAGCGCTCTGCGTGTTAATCAAGAACAAGGAGATTGATATGGACAGTATCCACGGCAAGTTGTCTCGGGTACGCAAGCCACGAGTTCACATCACTTATGATGTAGAAACTGAAGGGGCTGCAGTTAAAAAGGAATTGCCTTTTGTAGTAGGCGTAATGGGCGATTTTGCGGGCGACAACACCGCAGCCTTAAAGCCGCTAAAAGATCGTCGTTTTATCCAAATTGACCGTGATAACTTTGACGATGTACTTAAGCGCATGAATCCTAAACTAGAATTCAAAGTTGATAACAAGTTGGCTGATGATGATTCTCAAATGTCAGTGTCGCTTGAGTTCAGCTCAATGAAAGACTTCGATCCAGCTGCGGTTGTTAACCAAGTTGAGCCATTACGTAAGCTAATGGATACGCGTAATAAATTACGTGACTTGATGACTAAGGTTGACCGCTCAGAAGACTTAGAAAACATTCTGGAAGAAGTGCTTAACAACACCGACTCTCTGCAAAAACTTAAAGGCGAACTTGAAAAAGAGCCTAGTGCGGAGGGTTCAGAATGAGCGTAGAAAGCCAAACCACTCTTGACCCAAGTGTAGAAGAAGCACAAGGCTCAATTTTAGATCAAGCCATTGGCGCGACTAAGCAAACCGATAGCTCTCGTTCAGAAGAGTTATTGCGCACGCTTACTGAAGAAGCATTAAAAGGCACTGTTAGTTGGAACAAAAACTTAACAGTAACCTTTAGAGAAGCGATTGCCGGCATCGACGAGCTTATTTCTAAGCAGTTAGCTGAAGTTATGCACCACGAAAGCTTCCAAAAATTGGAAGGTTCTTGGCGCGGTCTTAACTATTTGGTGATGAACTCAGAAACTAGCCAAACGCTTAAGATCCGTGTGCTTAGCATGAGCAAAAAAGAGCTACACAAAGACTTAAGCAAAGCGGTTGAGTTTGACCAAAGCCAAATCTTCAAGAAGGTGTACGAATCAGAATTTGGTACACCTGGTGGCGAACCTTACGGTGCCCTAGTTGGTGACTACGAGTTTACCAACCACCCAGAAGATATCGAGTCACTAAGCTTAATGTCTAACGTTGCTGCCGCTGGTTTTGCACCGTTCTTATCAGCATCTTCGCCAGCCTTGTTTGGTTTTGATAACTGGACAGAGTTAAGCAAGCCACGTGATTTAGAAAAAGTATTTGAGTCACTTGAATACACTAAATGGCGTTCTTTCCGCGAAAGTGATGACTCACGTTTTGTTACTTTGGCAATGCCACGTGTATTGGCTCGTTTACCTTACGGTGAAGCGACTACGCCAATTGAAGAGTTCAACTACGAAGAGTTTGAAGTAGATGCTCAAACGGGCATGGCTCAAACCACCGAGCACGACGAATACTGTTGGATGAATGCATCCTACGTATTGGGTGTTCGTATGACCGAGGCCTTTGCTAAATACGGTTTCTGTACCGCTATTCGCGGTGCTGAAGGTGGCGGTAAAGTTGAAAACTTACCTTCTCACCTGTTTGTTTCTGACGATGGTGACCCAGATCTTAAGTGTCCTACTGAGATTGGTATTACTGACCGTCGCGAAGCAGAACTTAGCAAGCTAGGTTTCTTGCCGCTTTGTCACTACAAAAACACTGATTACGCGGTGTTCTTTGGCTCGCAAACCTGTCAGAAGCCAAAGAAATACGATAACCCAGATGCCACGGCTAACGCCGCTATCTCTTCGCGCCTACCTTACATGATGGCTACTTCACGCTTTGCTCATTACCTAAAAGTAATGGCTCGCGACAAAATTGGTAGCTTTATGGAAGCCGAAGACGTTGAGAACTGGTTAAACCGTTGGATCCTCAACTACGTAAATGCCTCTGAGGGCGGCGGTCAAGAGATCCGTGCAAAATACCCATTGGCTGACGCTAAGGTGCAAGTTAAAGAAATTCCAGGTGCTCCTGGTTCGTACAACGCGGTTGCGTGGTTACGTCCTTGGTTGCAAATGGAAGAGCTGACTACCTCTTTGCGTTTAGTTGCAAAAATCCCAGAAATCGGCGGATAACAAAAATGCGGGCCGCAAGGCCCGCTTTATTACTATGACCATGACCCAAACTTTACCACCACTGAGTTTTGTGGATAGCCAAAGCCTGCATCAAGTTGAGTTAGACGCTCAACATGTTGATGTGGATTGGTGTGCCCAGAGCCAAGTGGTGGACAAGTTTTTAGCCGCAGAAGATGCCTATTTGGCGCTGCGCATTTGGTTAGAGCGCGATAATCAGCAGTATGACTCAGCGTGGACGGCAGAATCGCTTCGGCCGATTTTGCTGCGTGCTATTCGTGATATTGATGAGCGCTTGAACGACCAGGTGAACGCGATTATTCATCATCAGCGTTTTCAGCAATTAGAAGCTAGTTGGCGTGGCGTTAAATACCTTACTGAACACTCTGGCACCCAAGACCACAGTTTGGTGGCCAAGGTGAAGCTAATCAGCCTGAATTGGCGTGAGCTGTGCCGCGACGTTTCACGAGCTATCGAGTTTGACCAAAGTGAGTTATTTAAGCTCATTTATACCAATGAATTTAGCATGCCGGGCGGCGAACCCTTCGGCATGATTGTCGGCGATTACCAAGTTTCGCATAAACCCAAGCGGGGAATGCCTACCAACGATATAGATGCCTTGCGCGCCATTAGCCATGCGGCTGCCGCAGCGTTTGCGCCTTTTGTGACCGGTGCTGCCCCGTCTATGTTTGGTGTCGACTTCTTTAGCGAACTGGCATCGGTGAGCGATATTAGTGCCCAGTTTTCGCAAGCTGAATACATTAATTGGCGTAAGTTACGCAGCCAAGAAGACTCACGCTTTTTAGGCATTACTGCTCCTAACATTTTAATGCGCGAACCTTATCAGCAAGATGGCCGCCGCCAAGAAGGCTTCATGTTTGTTGAGCAAGTAAACGATGCCGAAGGCGATTATTTGTGGGGCAATGCCGCATACGGAGTCGCCGCTGTTGCCTTGCGTGCCTTTAAAGAATCTGGCTGGTTTAGCCAAATTCGTGGTTTGCAGCCAGGCCAGTTCAAACACGGTTTGGTATTTGATTTACCTAGCTCGCGCTTTAAGTTTTCTCGACATGTTCGCTCGGCCAAACCGTCGGTTAATTTGCAAGTTGGCGACCGACTAGAAAAGCAGTTATCCGACAGTGGATTTATTCCGGTGTCGACAGTACCGCACACTGAACACTTAGTGCTGTACAGCAACGCTTCGGTGAATATGCCGCAACATTACGACAGTTTATCAGTGGCAGTAAATGCGCGCTTGTCGTCAATGCTGCAATACGTGCTGTGTGTTTCTCGTTTTGCCCATTACTTAAAAGTAATGGGGCGCGATCGGGTGGGCTCTTTTGATAGCGCAGACATCGTTGAGCGAGATTTGCAGTCGTGGTTAATGAAATACACCACTGCCTCTGATGAAGCTTCTGATGAAATACGCGCGCGCTACCCGCTCAACGAAGCCAAGATTCAAGTGAAAGAACAAGCCGGAAAGCCTGGCCACTATTACTCCATTATCCATTTGCGTCCGCATTTTCAGCTCGACCAAATGATTTCCAGTATACGCCTGATAACAGAGTTATCTCCAAGCTATAACAAAGCAGGATAAACAGATGCAACAAACTATTAAGCAGTTGATTCAACAAGGACAGTTAAGTGAAGCAATCGCCCAAACCATTGCTCACCTTAAAGTCATGCCTAAAGACTTAGATACCCGCAGCAGCTTTATTGAGTTGTTATGTATCGACGGCCAACTGGAGCGTGCCGACCAACAACTGGATTTGTTAGTTAAGCAGCATCCCCAATGTGTACCTGGCGCCTTAAACATGCGCCAAATAGTGCATGCGGCGCAATCGCGTGTCGATTTTGCAGCTGGTGGCGATACCGCAAGCTTAGTGACTGGCGCTTCGCAAAGCTTGGCGCCTTTAGTTGAAGTACGTTTGGCCCAGTTAAACCAAAATAAAGATGAGTTTGAGCAAGCGGCGCAACAGCTAGAAAGTTTGCGTGAATCCGCTGAATTGGAAATTAACGGTAAAGCTTGTAAGGATCTGCGTGATTTAGACGACAGCTTAGCCGGTTACTTAGAAGTATTTGGCTCTAACGGCCTTTACTACTTTGTTCCGTTTTCCGACATTACATGGTTAAAACTATTGCCTGAGACCACCATGTTTGAACATATCTGGCGCCGCGCAGAGCTGGATATTAAAGATGGCCCATCTGGCGAAGTATTCTTGCCAATGACTTACCTAAACAGCGAAACCGATGCTGAAAAACTTGGGCGTGAAACAGACTGGCAAGCGATTTTAGGCGGTGAGTTCTACCAAGGCCGCGGCCAAAAAATGTGGTTGGTGAATGACGATGCCCTAGCGGTTTCTCAATTAGAGTCTTTCTCTGCAGAAACCACTACCGAGGTTGCTGAGTAATGAGCAGCGTTCAACCCGCCTTGCAGCTGTCGCTACTTGATCGTTTAAGTAATAACTTAGATGACAATGAAGCGACTAGCGACATCTATTCAAGCTACGGCCGACAAGCCTATCGGCGCAGTATTCGCCGTGACTTAGAAGCCTTGCTTAATGCCAAGTTGCATTGGCATACCTGGCCTGAATGGTACAGCGAGTTGGACCTTTCACTATTTAGTTATGGTTTGCCCGATTTTTCCTCAATGCCTTTAAGTAGCCAAGATGGCCGCGAGATGTTGTGCAGAATTGTTGAACAAACCATTCGCAAATTTGAACCGCGTTTTATCGATTTATCGGTCACCACCGTTAGTGACGAGCAGCCATTAGACAGGGTATTGCGCCTGCGTATTCATGCACTTTGCCATGCCGACCCAGAGCCTGAAGAAATGACTTTTGATTCAGAAGTAGAACCGGTATGCCTTGGCATAAAAATAGTTGAGTAGAGCATGAGTGACGAGCTATTAAAGTACTATAACCGCGAGCTAGCTTACTTACGCCACATGGGCGCAGAGTTTGCTGAGCGTTACCCTAAGGTAGCGGGGCGTTTGCGCATGAGCGAAGAGAACGTTGAAGACCCGCATGTGTCTCGCTTGCTCGAAGGGGTTTCTTTATTAACCGCCCAAGTGAGACAAAAACTGGATGACAGTTTTCCAGAACTCACCGAGGCTTTGTTAGGCCAGCTTTACCCCGATTATCACGCGCCGATCCCGTCGATGTCGGTGATCAAAATGAGCACCCAAAACGTCACTGACTATAGCTTGATGATCCCCAAGGGCACTGAGTTAGAAACCCAAGTGCCGGGCTACAAAAGCTGCCGTTTTAATACTTGTTACGATACCGAAATGTGGCCAGTTGAGGTGACGCAGGCAAGTTTTGAAGGCGCGCCATTTAAAGCACCTCGACCTAATTTTCAAAAGAATGCCGCCGCGGTAATAAAACTGCGTTTAAGCTGCGAATTTGATGACGTGGCCTTTAGTGATGTGGGCGTGCAAAAGATGCGCTTTTACATCCATGGTCAACCGCAGCTTAGCTACAAGCTTTATCAACTTATTTTCCAATCTAGTGTTGGCTTGGCCTTTGCCTCTCCGGGTAGCTTACAAGCCAACCATTACTTGCAGGCTCGCCACATCAGTGCGGTGGGTTTTTCCGACGATGAGAAAGTCGTGCCTTACGATCAGCGTAGTTTTAATGGCTATCGTTTGTTGGTAGAGCATTTTCTCTGCCCCGAAAAATTCATGTTTTTTGAGCTGCAGGATCTCGACCCAAGTTGGTTTGGCGACCAGCATGAGGTTGATTTATACATTTATCTCGACAGCGATTCAGACATTCTGGCGAAGCAGCTTACTGCCGACAACATCCTATTGGGCTGTGTGCCGGTGATAAACTTATTTGAAGATGAACTGGAACCACTGCGCCTAGACCCGGCTCGCTTCGAGCATCGCTTAGTGCCTCGTTATCGCGATGCCGATATTTCTGAAGTGGTACGGGTGACCAAAGTAGAAGCCTTCGACCAACACGATAATAGTGTAGATGTAACGCCGTTTTATGGCAGCCAATTGCCGCATTATCCGCAAGCGGGCAACTTATTCTGGACCTTGCGCCGCGAGCTAAATAAGTGGGCTGGTGGTCATGATGAGCCAGGTGTCGAAAGCTATTTAGCGGTGGTAGACGGCGATGCTAAAGCTTTGGATATTGAAGAGCATGAGCAGTGGTTAGTATCAGCCAAAGCCTTGTGTAGTAACCGTAATTTACCAGCACGCTTGCCCTTTGGTGGCGGTCAGCCATCTATCGTGGTGCCAAGTCGCGCCGATTCACTAAAAAATGTGCGTTGTTTGTTGCCGTTTAGCGAACCGGTTCGTCCAGCTATGTTTGACGCCTCTCGCTGGCAGTTAGCTAGTCATTTAACCCTTAATCACTTTGCTCAGCCTAATGCGGTCAAGTTACTGCAAGAGCTATTGCAGCTGTACGATTTTAAACAATCACCGCAAACCAAAGTGCTGATTGAAGCGATTGCCAAGGTCAATATTGAACGGGCCACCGCGCGGGTTGTGCAAAATGGCCGAGTAGGTTTTTGCCATGGCTCAGACATTATTCTTGAGTTTGTTAACCAGGAACTCTCTGGTATCAACCTGTTTTTCTTTGGCAACGTATTGGCGCACTTTTTTGCCCAATACACCACCATTAATAGCTTTACGCGCTTAACCATTAAACAGCTTGGTGCCAGTGATGTATTGCACCGTTGGCCAGCAATGGCCGGTGACAAGGAGCTGATATGAAGCTGTTTGATACCTTAAATAGCGGTAGCGAGCAGGACTTCCACCATAGTGTGGTTGCCATTCAAGCCAGTCGTGGTGCTCAGCACAACGGCGTGGGTTCGGATACTCTGCCAAAAAATGAAGCACTGCGTTTTAAAGTTCCGCAAAACCTCGGTTTTCCTGGTAAGGCTTTAGAGCGTGTTGAAGTGCCTCATTCTGATGAGCAGCCCTATTCGGTATTTGTTAACTTTTTTGGATTAACCGGACCCAGCGGTGTGATGCCTCGTCATTACAGCGAATGGGTTATGGATCGCTGTAAACAGAAAGATGAGTCGACGCGCGATTTTCTGGATATCTTCCATCATCGACTGATTTCTTTGTATCACCGCGCTTGGGAAAAATACCAATTTCCGCTGCAATATCAGCGTCAGCAGCAAACCAACAAAAAAGACCCTATTTCTAGTGCTTTGCACTCTTTATCGGGCACTTCAAATCATACTCAGCAATACCTTGGTGGTTTGTTTGCTCAATCGATTCGCAGTGCCCAAGGCTTAAAGCAAATCGTGGAATTGATTTCTGGTTGCAAGGTGGTGGTTAACGAGCGCTTAGGCCAATGGTTATCGCTCAGTGAAGAAGAGCAAAGCAGCTTGGCCAGCCGAGTAAATCCAGAAGGGCAGCACGCTCAACTGGGGCGCAGTGCCACGCTTGGTAGCAAGGTATGGGATGTGGGCTCAGCGTTAGAAATCGAGATTCATGCAGAAAATGCAAAAGGAGCTCAGCAACTTTTGCCCGGCAGTAAAACACTTTCATTATTACAAGAAACCGTCGCCGAATATCTACCTGCGCATGTGCGTCCTCGTTGGAGCCTTATGGCTCGTTATCGAGATATGCCAAGTTCGCGTTTAGGTAACAGCGGTTTGGGCTTAGGCCAAGGTAGCGCGCTAACCATTAACAGTAAGCGAATGGACGAACAAACCAAGATTCCCATCGCGTAGTAGATTTTGTTTAAAGGATTATAGGAAATACAGATGTCGACAATGACTTTAAAATCAATGGTTGAGAAGCTATCGCCAGCAGCCAAGCAGAGCCTAGAAGCGGCCGCTGCGCTGTCTAATAGTCGTAGCCATTTTAGTGTAGAAATCCAACATTGGTTATTGGCGATGTGTGAAGGCCAAACCGAAGATCTCATGTTGGTTGCAGAGCATTTTTCAGTAGATTTGGACGCCTTAGCGGCCGACCTTAACCGTAATTTAGAGCGCGCAAAAACCGGTAACCAACAAACCCCGGGCTTGTCTCCGCAAATTGTTAGTCTGTTAAGTGCTGCTTGGATGGCCGCCACTATTGAATACAGCACCGACAATATCGCGCCAATTCATATTATTCATGCCTTGCTCAACGACGATACGCTTAGCTTCAGCACCATGCATTTCTTAAAGCAGCTTGAAAGTGTAGACCCAAGCCAATTGGCGCAAGTGTGGCCGAGCTTGAGCCAAAATGCTGAAGCCGCGCCTGCCAGTCAAAATAAAGGCTCGGGCAAAACGCCAAGCCTGGACCAATTTACTATCGACCTCACCGAGCAAGCGTGCTCTGGCAAGCTTGATCCAATTCTTGGCCGCGATGAAGAAATTCGTCAGATGATTGATATTTTAACCCGTCGTCGCCAAAACAACCCGATCCTTACTGGTGAAGCGGGTGTAGGTAAAACTGCGGTAGTTGAAGGCTTAGCGCAACGTATCGCCGATAATGATGTGCCGGAATCACTGCAAAACGTAAAAATTCATGTATTAGATTTGGCGCTACTGCAAGCTGGTGCAGGTATGAAGGGTGAGTTTGAAAACCGCCTTAAATCGGTGATTAGCGAAGTGAAGAACTCTGCTACACCGATCATCGTGTTTATCGACGAAGCGCATACCTTGATTGGCAGTGGTGGCCAAGCGGGTCAAAACGATGCGGCAAACTTACTTAAGCCTGCGTTAGCACGTGGCGAGTTACGCACTATCGCAGCGACTACTTGGGCGGAATACAAAAAGTACTTTGAAAAAGACGCTGCGCTTACCCGTCGTTTCCAAGTGGTTAAAGTTGAAGAGCCAGGCGAAGAAAAAGCCATTGTTATGCTGCGTGGTTTGTTGCCAGTAATGGAAAAACACCACCGCGTATCAATAAGCGACCAAGCCTTGCAAGCGGCAGTCCGCTTGTCTAATCGTTACATTAATGCGCGCCAACTACCTGATAAAGCAGTCGCTTTACTTGATACAGCTTGTGCGCGTGTTGCCATGAGCCAAGCGGCTACACCTAGCCAAGTAGAGCGATTACAACGCAAGCAACAGCAGCTTGTAGCGCAAATAGAACAGCTAGAGCGCGAGCAACTTACCGGTTCAGAGCATCAAGAATTGCTGCAGCAACTCAATGCCGAACTAGTAGACACCCAAAGGGCTTTTGAGCAAGCAGAAGTAACTTGGCGAGACGAGCAGGGCATGGTGCTTCAAGCCAAGCAGCACGCCGATAGCATATTAAACACCGAGGAAGAAACAGCAGAGGATGCTCGCGACCAACTGGTAGCAATTAAAGCCAACTTGGCCGAAGTGGCTCAACCCATGGTGTTTTTAGAAGTGGATGAAGTGCTGGTGGCAGAAGTGATCGCCGACTGGACAGGCATTCCACTAGGTCGCATGCAATCAGACGAAGTTGAAACCATTTTAAGTTTGCCTCAAAAAATGGGCGAGCGAATTGTTGGTCAAGACCACGCCTTAGAGCTAATTAGCAAAGTGGTGCAAACCGCGCGTGCTCAACTCAGTGATGAGCGCAAACCTAATGGGGTATTTTTGCTTACTGGCCCAAGCGGAACCGGTAAAACCGAAACGGCATTAACCCTAGCAGAGCAGGTTTATGGCAGCGAAGATAACTTAACCGTTATTAATATGTCAGAATTTAAAGAAGAGCATAAAGTCTCTTTGTTAGTGGGCTCACCGCCAGGTTACGTTGGTTATGGTGAGGGTGGTGTACTTACCGAAGCGGTGCGTCGCAAACCCTATAGTGTAGTGCTGCTTGATGAGATGGAAAAAGCCCACCCGGGCGTGCAAGACATTTTTTATCAAGTGTTCGACAAAGGCACCATTAAAGATGGTGAAGGTCGAGACATTGATTTTAAAAACACCATCATCATTATGACCTCAAACGTAGGTACCGAAACGACCACCGGCTTGTTTGAAGATGAAGAAACGGCTCCAGACATCGAAGGTTTGAAACAAGCTTTAAGTGATGACTTGCTGGCAGTATTTAAGCCTGCCTTTATTGGTCGTTTAAACCTAATCCCATTTGTGCCGCTTAATCGCGAAACGCTTAGCCAAATTGTTCGCTTACAGTTGGGCAGAGTAGAGCAACGTTTTGCTCGAAATTACCAAGCAGAATTGTGCTTTTCTGAAGCGGTGGTCGAGCACTTAAACGATCAATCTCAAAATGCTGATGTAGGCGCGAGAGCGATTCAAAATAATATTCAAAATGAACTGTTGCCAGTGATCTCTAATAAGGTCTTGGAAGCAGTGTCTCAGCGCTTGAATATAGAGAAAATTAGCGTTGATTTAGTTGAAGATACTTATTCTGTAGAAATGTTGTAATTTGTGTTTTCACTATTGATCAAAATATTTATAATGTACCACTTAATTGGGTTGTGATTGTTATTCAGTTTTTTACTTGAATTGACATTTATTAAATTGTTTTACGGTTGTAACTAATAAAAATTGCGCGTGTTAAAACGCTGCATTAAAACTACCCATTAGGGTTATTTTTACTTAATTAGCTAAAGGAAATTAGCATGCAAGCGAATACTTATTTGAAGTACGGCGATATCAAAGGTGAAGCGACAGCTGAACAGTACAAAGACTTAATTACTCTTTTGTCTGTAGACTGGTCAGTAGCACGTGAAATCTCTTCACACACTGGTACTGCTCAAGATCGTGAAGCGAGTGCAACGCGTTTATGTGATATCAACATTACTAAAATGCAAGACAAAGCTTCTCCAGATCTTTTCAAAGAAGCCACTATTGGTAAGGGTAAGCCAGCGGTTTTCCACATTACTAAGCAAGGTGAGAAAATTGAAGAAATCATGAAAATTGAATTGACTGACGCAATGATTTCTAGCTACTCAGTATCTATTCAAGATGATCGCCCAGTTGAAAACATCACTATTTCTTACACAGAAATGATGATGACTGTTACACCTACCGATGACCAAAACAATGTTCAAGCTCCGCTTGTTTACGGTTACAGCGGTGTTAAAGGCCAACAAATGTAATTGGCTTTCTGCGGGATAGATAATCTATCCCGCTTATTTTTTTAACTAGCGTGAACATGAAGCATATGGAAAAGGCAAGTCAAAGTAAGAATATCATTCAAATAGAAACGCCATTGGGTAAGGATGTATTGCATCTCACTCAGTTTGATATTCAGGAAGGTATATCTTCACCTTTCTCTATTAATGTTTCTTGTTATACAAATGGGCAGATAATATCTGATTCCGACGTTATTGGAAAACCGGTTACCATTAATTTAGATTATCTAAAAGGTAAAGCCAGTGTTACCCGTTTTTTTAATGGCGTTGTTGCCAGTGTCACTTCCTTAGGTAGTCGCATACCTAGTGAAGCGGAAGGCGAAAAATACCAAGATTACCAGCTACAAATTGTATCGAATTTGCACTTTCTTAAGCAGCGCAGCAACTGCCGTATTTTTCAAGGCTTAAGTGCCGACGAAATAGTCAAAAAGATTTTTGCTGAGCACGGTGTGCAAGTAAAAAGTGAATTGAAAGGCAGTTACCCAACCTTAGGTTACAAGGTTCAATATAACGAAAGTGACTTTGACTTTGTGCATCGCTTGCTAGAAGAAGCGGGCATTTTCTACCTTATTGAACACAGCAAGGCCAAGCATAGTGTGGTATTGGCTGACGCTTTAAGCGCTTACCGAGAAGCGGAAGAAAGCAAAGTGGCATTTACCACGGGTTCGTTATCCGAATCTCACGTTTTCTCATGGAGCGGTAATCTTAACATCACCCCAGGGCGCTCTAGTAAAGGTGGCTACGACTTTATTAAGCCAAGTGCAAAACCCAAGGGTGAACAAGCCAATACTAGCCTAAGTAAGCAGCAGCAAAATGCCGAGGTGTTTGAATACTATGCCGGCTCGGAGTTTAATCCAGCTTTACAAGATGCCGCCAATGTCGCTTTAGAAGCAATGCAGCGTGACTCAGTGGTATGCCGTGCTGGCAGTACTTGCGCCACGTTTAGTGCAGGTCAGTACTTTGGTTTTAAATCCCATGAAGATCCTGCTCAGGTAGGTAAAAGCTACCTAATTACTCAATTAAGCTTAAGTGTGGCTATTACCAGCCAAACCGGCGCGGCCAAAAATAGCGGCCAAGTATTGCACAATCAGTTCTCTTGCATCCCGGCTGACGTATTGTTCAGACCATCCCAAACCACTGCTCGACCGGTGATTCATGGCGCCCAAACAGCGTTGGTGACGGGTGACCCGGGTGAAGAGATCCACGTGGATAAATACGGCCGAATTAAGGTGTTATTTCACTGGGATCGCGAAGGTAAAACCGACAGCAATAGTTCTTGTTGGATACGGGTTTCGCAAAACTGGGCGGGTAGTCGTTATGGTGCCTTCTTCTTGCCTCGTGTCGGCCAAGAAGTATTGGTGAGCTTTTTAGAAGGTGACCCAGACCAGCCTGTCATTACCGGGGCACTATATAACGGCGATCAAATGCCACCTTATGGCTTGCCAAGTAAGAAATCGCAATCGGGGATTAAAACTCGCTCCACTAAGGGTGGCGGCGAAAGCAACTTTAACGAGATCCGTTTTGATGATGACGCCGGCAAAGAGCTACTTTACATGCAGGCCGAGAAAGATCTGCAAACTGAAATTAAGCAAAGCCAAACCGAAAAGATTGGCAAAGACCTAAGCATTGATGTTGCTGAAAATCAGTCAGAAAAAGTCGGTAAAAATCTAGTGATTGATGTGGGTAAAAACATTGACCTAGTGGCTGGCAGCAAAATCACCATTAAAGCTGGTGGCGCGTCCATCACCTTATCTAGCGGCGGAAACATTGATATTAAAGGAACCTCGGTTTCTATCAATGGCACCTCCATTGCGCTTAAAGCGCCAGCTATTTCACTCAACTAAGGGACACCATGGGTAAGCCAGTAGCAATGCTTGGGTCATTTCACGTGTGTCCTAAAGTGCAAAATAAAGTACCTCACGTAGGTGGCCCAGTTGTGGGCGGCAATGGCACGGTGACCGCCGGTGGAATGCCGGTTGCCTGCGTGGGCGATAAGTTAGTCTGTATTGGCCCACCAGATACTATTAAGTCGGGCTCATCATCGGTGACCGTTGGCGGTAAAGCGGTGGCGCGTTTAGGTGATTCAACCGCTCATGGCGGCAAAATTGTAGTTGGTAATCCTACGGTGTTAATAGGCTAAGCATGAACTTGCAGCTAGACATTGAGGCGCTACAGCTAGGTGAATATAGCGATGTGAATGCTATTTTTGGCTTAGCTGACGAAGAGATAGCCGCAACCGTAAGTATTAAAGGTGAGCAAGCGCTACGACACTTTAGCTTTACCGAGGCAGACCAAGCCGAAATAGCGAAGTTGAAAGTGAATGCCGATGCGGTGTTTGTATTGTTGCCAGAAGCCCCTCTTGAACAGGCGAAAAGCCAAGTGTATCAAGATACCTTGGCGCTGGTTCCCGGCTTGGCACAGAGCAAAAAAGTGTATTTGTTTCCCTATGGTCGCTGCGCTATGCAATTAGCGCTGCGCCAAGCATTAAAGTTGTTCACCCAACAGGCGGCAAGTTCTATTCAAGTATTGGCTTATCATCAGGATCAGCGTTTACAAGCAGAGCAGCCGCTTGAGCAAACCGCTAGTATCGCAAGCCAGTGTTTTATAGCTGCTCGGCTAATGCCTGCCAAACAGGGTTTTTCGGTGCCATGGGCCAGCTATGAAGTGCAAACCTCTGATAAAAGCATTGCTGCAACTGTCGCTGCGCTGATTCAGCGTTATCGCAGTCAATGCGGGCAGGAGCTCACTCAGTGTTATATGCCAAGCGCTTTAGGCAGTGAATTGATGGACGCGTGGTTAGCGGCTTTTCAGTGTTTTGAAAACAGCGTTGGTTCGCGTAGCCAAGTGATTTTTGCCGATGCCAGAGTAGGTGATTTAGCCGCCTGCACTGGCTTGTTTAATTTGTGTCATTTATTTACTCACTATCAGCGGCAGAAACATGCTGGTTTGAGTTTTCAACTAGATATTTCTGATCAGACCTATCGCAGTGCAATGATGCTTGCGTGGGTCGCCTAGTGGTGTAAAGCAGCAGTATGGATGGAACCCAAAAAGAAGTAGTCACCGGAATTGACGGTTTTGCGTATGATTTTTTTGCTGGCAAAAAAGGCCTTAGCAAAACGCCTGCGTTTAACTCTTCGGCTAAAGCAGAGAGCTTTTTAGCCAACTTTGCCGGTGCTGCTGATAGCAACGGGAAAGGTTTACGCCGTTTATATCGCTTGGTGGCTAAAGCGCCAGCAGGAGATCCCCATCAGAATCTAATTACCGCATTAACGAATGGTGAGGTGTGGTTTCAGCGCCAAGCTGAAAAAGTTATCCCTCAACATTCTCCAGCTTCGAGACCCTCTTGGAGTTCATCCGTCCCGAATGAACCCAAAACTCCAGGAGGGCACTCGAAGACCCAACAACAGGGAAAAGACCTAAATAGCAGTGATGAAGTGACTCAAGCTGTCGATCATCCCGATACTCAAACCTGTGGTGACCCTATTGTAATGAGCAGTGGCGAAGAAGTGCTACAGCTCGACGATGTAAGCCTGCAAGGGCATCACCCTCTGGTTTGGCAGCGAACTTATCGTTCTAGCCTTTCTGATCAAGATATAGGCATGGGTTTAGGTTGGCGTAGTAATTTTCATTACAGCTTGGAAGAGTTGCAAGGTGAGCAAGCGGGTTGGGTGTTTACCGATGCGCTTGGTCATCAACAGCAATTCTCTTACGTAGTGGTTGGGGCTAAAAGTAGCCAGCTTAAATCGGGCATGGTGTTGCAGCACCAACTAGAGAGCATTGTGATAAGCAGCGCTAATGGCAAAGTGCTGCAGTTTTCTAAACAACAAGGCCAGTTGCTACTAACAAAAATTAGTGATGGCGTAGATGTTCATTATCGACTTAGTTACTCGGTAGCGCCGCGCTTAACCCATATTGAGATTAACCATAGCCAGCAATTCTTTTTACGCTACGACCTTGATGGCCGATTGGTGGAATTGCTCAGCGATAAATCGAGCACCGCGCAAAGTTTCGCCAGTTATAACTATGATCAATACGGGCATTTAAGCACTGCTACCAATCGATTAGGCCAGCAAGAGCAGTACCGTTATCAGCAGGGTTTGTTAACTCAGCGAACCCGTGCGTCGGGTTTCTCTCACTACTTTTCTTGGGACGGCAGTAGTCCAAGTGCCCGCTGTATAGAGCAGTGGGGTGACAATCAGCATTACCACTACCGTTTTGAATATGACTTAGATGAAGGTCTTAGCCGCAGTTTCGACAGCTACGGTAATTGCTGGACCTACTTGCACAATCCACAGGGGCAGATTCTCAAAAAAACGGCGCCCGACGGCGCGGTTTGGCTCTATGAATATGATGAGCTACAACGCAAAGTTAGCGAAACAGACCCAAATGGTGCTACCACCCGTTATCACTACAACGGTTATGGCCAGTTAGATGCCGAATTAGCGCCTAATCAACAGCTTACTCGCTATAGCTTTAATCGATTAGGGTTTGTTACTCAAGTTGATTACGGCGATGGAACTTCGCTTACCCGTGAATACAACAGCTTAGGTTTGTTAACCACCGAAACCGATGTGCAAGGCGTGGTGAGCGAATACCGCTACGACGCGCAAAGCCGTTTAGTGAGTAAAACCGCCAGCAACCAACCTAATCAGCAATTTTGGTGGAACGAGCAAGGCTTATTGAGTGCCAAGCAAGTGGGCGATGCCTTAACCCGTTATAGCTATAACGCCATTGGCGAGTGTAATGGTGAAGTAGATGGAAAGGGCTGGGTTGGCCAATACAAACGCGACGAACGTGGCAATATTATTGAGGTAGTGTCTTACCATCAAGACTCGCCAGAGCAAAGCCAACTCAGAGCTTACAGCTACGATGATGCTGGCCTAGTGACTCAGTTTACTGACCCACTAGGGCGGATTACCCGCTACGAATACCAAGGCTTATCCCAACCGGCTAAACAAATAAACCCCGATAATTCATGGCTAGCATTTTCATACGATAAAGAACGCAACCTTACTAGTATTACGCGCAGTGACGACCAAGTGTATTCGCTGGAATACGACAGTTGTGAGCGCATTAGTAAAACCATGGGTTTTGATGGCCGCGAGCAACACTATCAATACAACTTGGCCGGGCAGCTAACCCAAGTTGCTGAGAACAGTGAGCGGTTGGTTCAGCTTAAACGCAATAGCTTGGGCCAAGTGACCGAGCAGCGCAGCACCGCCAATGGCATTACCTTAATTAACGATTTTGCCTATAATCCGCAGGGCAAGCTTAGCCAAGCCAATAATGCGGCCCGCAAACTGCGTTTTAACTATTTTGCTAATGGCCAGTTACAAGAATACTGGCAAGACGATTGGCAAATTAGCCATCAACTCAACCAGCAAGGCTTGCGTAGCCACAGCCTCTTGCCCGATGGCAATAGCTTAACTTACCGCTACGACGAGCAAGGCCGCCTATCTGCACTGTGGTTTAACCAGCAAGCAATCATGAGCCGCAGCTTTAATGCCTCCGGTGAAGAAGTCTCGCGAGAGTTAAGTGCTCGCCATCAGCTGCATTCTCATTACGACGCCCAAGGCCGTTTGCAAACTCAACAATGGCAGTTAGAGCAAAACCCGCAAGTGCCAAGCACTATTGAGCGCCATTACCGTTTTGACGCCGGTGACCAATTGCTGGGCGTGAGCGATAGCGAGCTAGGTGATAATAACTATAGTTACGACAAACTCAGCCAGCTAAGTAAAGCCACTAGCCACAATGCCAGCAACCAAGTCTTTGAATTAGACAGCTTCGCCAACCCTAAAACTGCTGAGCTAAGCGGTGACAAACTGCTGGCAGATGAGCAAAGCAGCTATCGCTACGACCGCTATGGCAACCAGGTTCTCACTAGCCATAGCAATGGCCGCCAACAGCGGGTATTTAATGGCTTAAACCAACTAGTAAGGCTAAGCCAAGGCAATAGCAATACCGTATATCACTACGATGCGTTAGGCCGCCGCAGCAGCAAAATTACCGCACAAGGGCAAACCGATTACCTATGGGAAGGCAATCAACTAATTGGTGAACACAGCCAAGGCCAGTTTACTTGGTACTTATACGAGCCCGATAGCCACCGCCCATTAGCGATGATTAAACAGGGCCAAATCTATCATTACCACCTAGACCACATCGGCACACCGATTCGTCTAAGCGACGAGCAAGGCAAGATAGTATGGCAGGCTAATTACCAAGCCTATGGCGCGATCGAGCAGTTAAGCGTTAACCAAGTAGACAACCCGCTACGCTTTCAAGGTCAATACTATGATGATGAAAGCGGCCTGCATTACAACTTCCACCGCTATTATTGTCCGAGGCAAGGGCGGTTTATTCACCAGGACCCTATTGGCTTAGCGGGGGGCATTAATAACTACCAGTATGCGCCAAACCCTACCACCTGGGTAGACCCGCTGGGATTGTTGTGTGAGGACGGAGTAGATAAGCTAAACCGTATGCTCAGTGCGCTTATCTCTCCTAATGGATTAGATGAAGGTACGGTAACTAAAATTTTAAATACCGCGGCTGCTAGCGCAGGTATAGATGGCGATGCTGATAAAGGTAGCTTACCTCTAAAAGCTGAAGGTTTTACTAATCGCAAGCTTCATGAATATGATGTTCATTCAATAGACGAAGAAAATAACTTAGTTACCCTTAAGAAAGTAAATAAGTCAGGTGAATATACCGAGACAATTGGCATTGATGAATTTGCAGAGCAGCATATTGTTAATGGCCAAAAGGTTAAGGTTGATCCAAACTCGAAACCCACTAAGTACCATAAGCGGACGGTTGGTGAAGTTGCCGAAGCTAGAGCAGCTTTTGATAAAGAACGTAAGAAGTTTGTTCGAAATTATGCAAAGGAAGTGTCCGCTGACGAAAATCATGCCTTCAGAAAACAGTTTCAAGATAAGAGCTATGATGAAGTTGAAGATATGCTTTATGTTATGGAAAGTGACGGTACGGTCCCAGACGGCTTTAATGTACATCACAAACAGCCGATATTCAGATGTGAGCCAAATATAGACCCTAACCAGCAAAGTAACTTGGAGCTACTACCTGAAAGCTTCCACTGCCAACAAAATAGAGAGTTGCATTGGTATGATGACGGAGAGTGTCCCTATGATGAAAATGGAAATGGCCCTAGTTTAAGTAATTTAGTGATTTAAGGTAAGTGCAAATGTGTAAGAGTTCCGTTGGATTAGATATCGATAAAATTTTAGAGAAAGCTGCTGGTATTGAAAACTATAGATATAGGCAAGGAGGCGCTCTTGAATCTGAAATAGCTTTGCTAGAAAAATACTTAGGCGCTAGCTTACCAGATGAATATCGTTCTTTTTTAGAGAGATATGGTTTTGCAGCATGGTTTGGGGATGCTGTCGAGGGACTACCTGAAAACGGAACTAGAGATTACCGAATGAGAAACGCATTGAAAACTACTAAGTACTATCGAGAGAAATTTGATGCACCTGATTACCAACCAGTACCGCAATATGGTTTGGTGGTTAATCGATATGGCGGCGGCGGCTATTATTTCCTGTTTTCAAAAGAATCTGAGCGTGCGGGTGAGGTTGGCTTATTTTTAACTGAAACTTTCGGCCAAGAGGTATCGACTTATGACAACTTCACCGATTTTTTACTCTACTTAGTCGCGAAAGATGCTGATGAAGTGCACCCTGAGCTTGAAGCTTTGGTTAAGGAACCATCATTGGTCGAAGTCGACTATTCATTCTTAGACAACACAAAGTAATGTAGCAATGCTAAGTAATATTCGAATTAGCTTGAAGTGAAAGGAACAACAATGGCTAAGTTACAAATCACCCAGTCTGTGGGCTTGGGTGGCGTTAATAAACCTAACGATATAAAAGCTGTGCAAGCTGCACTAAATAAATTGCTGGGACTAATCCCGCCGACTAAGAAATTAGTGGAAGACGGCAAGTTAGGCTCAAAACCAGAAAATGCTAAAACCGTAGCGGCAATAAAGGCCTTTCAAAAGAAAGTCGTGGGTATGGTTCGCCCTGATGGAAGAATTGATGCTAATGGCGGTAGCCATCGGAAAATTAACGAAAAATTAGCAGTAATTACGCTTACCAAGTCTACTCAGCAACTTAGCGTAAAAGGAGTGACTTTACTTCAAGGAATAGAGCAGCTCAGACTAAAACCATATGATGATCAAAATGGGCTCGATATAACCACTTGGGTAGAAGGGGCGACCATTGGGTATGGGCACTTGATCAGTCAGGTAGAATGGCCAAAGTATCAGAATGGGACGACAAAAGCGGAAGCTGATATTTTGTTTAAAGCAGATCTCAAGCCCTTTGTGGATAGTGTAAAAGCTTGTATAAAAGTCTCTATTACGCAATGGGAATTTGATGCCTTAGTTATTCTTGCATTCAATATAGGGACGAACGGATTCAAAAAATCTAGTGTCGTTAAATTGATTAACGACCCCAAAGCAACTACTTCTTACGTAAATTTAGAAGGTGCTTGGAAAGCTTGGAACAAGTCTCAGGGAAAAGTTAACAAGGGACTCACAAACCGCAGAAATGCTGAGTGGAACATATTTAGTAATAATGTTTATAAAGGTTGGTAGTATGAAGAATTGTAACTGGCTCAAAATTATCCCTGTTTGTGTAGCGCTATTCTCAGGGAGCGCCTTTTCTATTGATAATCCCGACGCCCCTAATTACTTAGGTGAGTTTGAGAGAGCAGCCGGAAAATATGAAATTACATTGTCGAGTAGTGACAGCAAAAATGTAGACTTTATTTCAGAATACGCAGACTACCATGCCTTCCTCGATGAGGAACTAAATAAGGCTTATTCACTATTAAAGACTGCACTTAATGAAGAAGATTTTAAGCCGCTAAAGGCTTCCCAGCGCAAGTGGATTGCTTTTAGGGATTCTGAGCTTCAATTTATCAATGAAAATTGGAATAGAGTCAATTTTGGTAGTTCTTACAATCTTTCGAGAAACGCCTATAAGGCCGAGCTAGTTAAAGCGAGAATTACTCAGCTGTACCAATACGCAAAAAACTATAATTAGATCCATGCGTTCATCTAGTTAGCGTTTATAAGCGTTCTATTGTTGGAATATTAAAATAGGCCTCAAGATCGCTTTCTTTTAGTTGCTTAAGCTGGGTCTTTCGCTTGAGCCTTTCGCTAACGCTTTCGCCAAATACTGCTTGGTGTTCAGATTCAATAATGGCGCTTGCTTGCTCAGTGCTGAGTATACCTAGTAGCTTGGCTGCATGAAACAAGCCTTCAACTCGATACTTGAGTTTGTCATCTGGCTTACCTGCTTTGGTATTTTCAAACACGCTGCGCAGCTCTGCTTTACAAAATACTAAGTAGCTCTCGTTATCCATGTGTGACTACTCTCCAAGTTAGTTATGTATTCGTGGAAAAATAACGAAGACAAAGTGCTGTTGTAAATCCACGTATTAGAGCCCGCCAAGGACTCTAATAATGGAATTAAAACGAAGACAATTCTAACTCGCTGAATACTAGGGTTTAATCCCCGCAATAATCATTTTAGGCCTTCCGTTACGAAATGCCGCTTTTACTTCCAATTCAGTAACGCAGGGAAACAGCATGGTTTCCAGTGTAGGAATCAAAGACTCATCAAAAACATAGTTTTTTCTTCGTAACAACTGCTTGAGTGAACTGTGTAATTGTTAGAGCAACTCCCTGATTCCATTGAGATCCATCAATCATGTATCGGTTTGTTTTAAACGGGAAAATATTCTAAGTGGTTGAAAAAGAACATTAATAGTATTATGTCGCTTAGATTTTTGAGCGAAGAAATCCTATCGAAGTAGTATATTTTTGTCCGAAAATGAGTTACAACTCAAGCAAAATTGAAACACATTTTCTGTTTGATTTTTTAGCTGATAAGCAAATAGTGTTTCTGCTAAGGCTAATTACATTTCAAAACGAAGATTTTTGTAAGATTATGATTTTCTTTACCTATTGCTACGGGCGAAAGCGTCGCGGCTCAGTTACCTCGTTTAGCTAAAGCCGCCCGATTCAACTGCTTTACCACATGCTGGGCAACCAAATAAGTAGTGAATATTTTTCATAGGCTTTAGAGTAAAATCATTCGGCTTTTACTCTATTTTTGATTGCTGTTATTAAGTTAGTTTATCTGATCAATGAATAGAGTTTTTAGTTGTTCGAAAAAATCAAGGTTGAAAATACCAAACAGAAAATAGCTAGAGACAGATAGCACCAACAGACCTATAGTTATCAAGCCAGCCCCTAATACTCTTTGCTTGATATAGATAAATAGTCGAACAAAATCTTTAAACTCTTTGCGAGAACTTAACAAGTCGCTATGAACGAATAACGTGAGAACTGCGGATAATGTTATGGATAACGAGAGTACTGTTATTGGTTCTTTGTAGATAAATTTAAGTAACGGCCCTAGGTAGTCATTACTCGCATCAGTAGTTAACTGTAAATTGAATACTTGCCCCATTCCAGACATAGAGATGACTAATGCAATTAACAGGAAAAACAAATTGGCTGTAGAAAGCTTGAGTGAACGGCGGTTATCGTGTTGATAGTGAAGTCGTTCTTTGTTGATTAAAATCGATTTTTCAATATTATCATTATCGAGGATCAAGCTTCGCCTTGCTTCTTCTTTACTATTTTCTTCATTAAAATGTTTAGAAATGAAAGTTTTCAGATACGCGAGTACGCCAAGAGCAGATGTGTATGATTCGATTGAAGGGTTTCTTTTAAAGCTAAGCACGTGTCGGTACAAAGCTCTTATGGTTTCTTCTCTCCAGGGCGTTTCACTATCATTTCGATAAAGGTCGACCATTGTGTCCGTCTGAGAATGATGGTGTTGATGCACATGACACAGGTCTTTTAGAAAGAAAAAAGATTGAGCGGCAAGAGAGTCATATTCTTCTGGTGTTATCTCCAATCCGTCTTTAGATTCTGGATTGCTGATCGATACCTTGCCGTCCCTTTGAAGGCTGAAATCGAACTTAGCTATGGCAGCTTGTTTGACTTGGTAGCTAATTATGTTTTCAATGTCCTTTTGAATCGTTTCTAAGGAGTCATCGGACAGTTGAATTCGGTGTTGCCTTTTATTCAGCTCACTCTCAAAATCACTGATTCCATCATCACCGTTATCGAAAACGACTATCCGACCTTCTAAGGGAGCCTCTAGGGAAGAAGGAGCGTTTGAGGCAGTACCACTACAAACGAATGTAAACTTACTAGACTTATTGAAGAACGGCCAAATAAAGTCAGGTAGCAGTGCAGAATCAGAGAGAGACTTGGATTGATATGAAAGAATGTACCGTTTAGAGCAGTCGGATCTGTTTGCAGTGGCGGTGTATGAGTTGCCGATAATACTAAATGATAAGCGGCCTCCTACCGTGGGAACCCAACCCACATAGCTGTTTGACATCCTTGACCTTATTTTTAGCGAAAGAGGCTACTGATTGATTCGTTGGACAATTTGCCCTGATCAATAACTCGATTTCTCTTGCGGTCCCAAAGAATCCCCGCATCAACTCGGTAGTCTCGACTACCATCAGACGACGTTGGAACAGTGCCAAGTATAGGGTTTTTGAATCCACGAGTTAACACCTGACAGCTCTTGTAAGTAACTTTGTCAGCTTTGAGAACTAGAACGCCAGCCACAATAAAAAGTGCTGAGACAATCAGCGATATGCAGGCGAAAAAAATTGCCATTTGGATAGTCCTTACGAGGTTGATAACTGCTAGATTCAGGTCTAACTAAAATTAGCTGATTATTATACATCTGTAATGGCAGCCAAACAAGATGTTCTAGCTCATTATTCATACTTGTTGATGTATCTATAACTTAATCACTCTAATATACCTAGAATAGGCCAACTCTAGGCTAATGTCACACATTAATATTCTCAACACTTAATAACGAGCATGGCTGATGTAATTTATTTGTCATAATCACCCTTATGCGTAATAGCTGATGCGGTGTCGTTTTTCAGACATATCCTCCACAGATAAGTCTGATGAGCGGCGATGTTTGACATTCGAATCTGCTTAGTCGTCTTCCCGAAGCCGATCTTGGTTGGGCATTTTTTCCAGGGCTGCTTGTTCTGCTTTAATTAAACCGGACACTTTGATAATGGAATATAATCCAATTATTGAGGTGTAAAATGACAAAAAGAAAAATAAGAAGCTACACGGCTGAGTTTAAACAAGAAGCCGTAGCATTAGTTGTCGAGCAAGGTTATAGCGTAGCCAAAGCAGCGGCATCTTTAGGGATCACAGACAAAGTACTTTATAACTGGAAAGCCAAATTTGAGGCTGAGCAATCCGGCACCACTCTTACGGGAGATGAACGTGCTGAGTTACTAAGGTTACGCAAGGAAAATAAAGAGCTTAGGGTGGAAAAGGACATTTTAAAAAAGGCCAGCGCCCTCCTGCTCAAGGAAACCAAGTAATCTATCAAACGATTAAGCAATTATCGGTGACGTTTCCCGTTTTAAAGCTGTGTAAGGCATTCGGTGTGAGTCGCTCCGCTTATTACGGATGGCTGAAGCGTCCCGCCAAGGTCATTAGTGCTGAGCTGTTGCATTTATATCGTAGAACGAAAACGATTTTTAAAGAGAGTCGTCAAAGTTTAGGTTATCGAGAATTGCAAAAACGGTTATGCAGAGAGGGCTTTCATGTCAGCACTTATAAAACCCGTAAGCTCATGAATCAGCTTGGTTTAGTGGTGACTCAACGCCTTGCTTATAAAGTAACAACGAAGCGTAAACACAGTGATGCTGTAGCCGATAATTTATTAAATCAGAACTTTAACCCTGTAGCTCCTAATCAAGTCTGGGCTGGAGATGTGACCTATTTAAAGACCAGTGAAGGCTGGATGTATTTAGCAGTAGTCATGGATCTGTATTCACGTCGCATAGTGGGTTGGCATTTAGATAAGCGTATGACAACGGATTTAGTGAGCAAAGCTCTAATCAAAGCCTATAATTTGCGTCAGCCACCTAAAGGCTTGGTTTTTCATAGTGATAGAGGCTCACAATATACCAGTAAATCTTATCGTCAACTGCTATGGCGTAAGGGGATTCGAGCGAGCATGGGTGATGTCGGTGCGTGTTGGGATAATGCTGTGGTTGAGCGTTTCTTTGGCAGTTTGAAACACGATTGGCTGTTCAAAATTCCGCAGCTAACGCGTGAGCACATGAGAGATGATGTGAATCGATACATGAGGTATTACAACTTGGTTAGGTTGCATACGGCTAACGATGATATGTCGCCAGTGGAATATGAAATTAACTATCAAAGTTCTTTAAGAAAAGTGTCCTAATTTAGTTGCGCAGAACAATTTGGTGCTAAAGCATTAAGTAGTACAGATATTAAAAATCAAGCTGAAGGACGAGACGGGGTTATATCACGAACTAGGAGGCTCTTTTATGTGATATGTAGCAGGGCTCAAAAAAGTTTGGCCGTAGTTGCCTACACTCAAGACCCTGAAGCTGTGAAGAGTAAGAGTCTAACGTCTAAATGGTTTATGGAAGATGAAATTGAAATAGTGTAGGTAGAGAGAACACTGCTCTTTAAAAGAGCAGTAGGTTGTTTTGGTTAATATTAGAAAATCTGAGTCGCTTTCTATGTCTCTATGGAATAGTTCATACGACAAGTACTTACTTTATCCTATTGAACTTTTCCACATTGAGTTAATTTGTTTCTTGCTAACTATCAAAGTCACAAAACGAAGACAATCTTAAGTGATTATAAATCAGGTGATTAAGTGTGTTCGCGTATGAAAATTAACCAACTTTGTCTTCGTTATAATTTCAATTGTCTTCGTTTTAATTTCATCAAAACAAATCAACAATCTAAGCCGCAGGCCACGCCGCTGGCCCATGCCCATTGGAAATTAAATCCGCCTAGCCAACCACTTACGTCCATTACCTCACCAATAAAGTAGAGACCTTTGACTTTGTTGGCTTGCATGGTTTTGGAGCTTAGTTCGTTGGTATCTACTCCGCCTAAGGTGACTTCCGCGGTGCGGTAGCCCTCGGTGCCATTCATGGTGATTTGCCAGCTGTTGAGCTTAGCCGCAATGCTGTCACGCTCGCCGTGGCCAAGTTGGTTAAGCGCTTTAGCTAGTGTGGCTTCATCAAATAAGGCTTCGACTAAACGTTTGGGCAACCATTGGCTCAAGGTGTTTTTTAGGCTTTGTTTTGGGTGTTGCGACAAGACCTGCTCAATTAGCGAAGCGGCATCTTGTTTGGGTAATAGGTCTATGCTGATTGCTTCACCGGGTTGCCAGTAGTTAGATATTTGCAGAATAGCTGGGCCAGAGAGGCCGCGGTGGGTAAACAATAAGGCTTCGCTAAACTGTTTGCCGTTAGCGGCAGTAATGCAGCTTGGCACTGCGATACCCGAGAGTGCTTCAAAGCGCTCTTTTTGTTCACTATGCCAGGTAAAAGGCACTAAGCCTGCACGGGTAGGCAGCACTTGTAAGCCAAACTGTTCAGCCAGTTTATAACCAAAGGGCGTCGCACCTAACTTGGGCATGGAAAGCCCGCCTGTTGCTATCACCAATGAATTGGCTTGGTAGCTTTGGCCGCCAGCGTGCACTTCAAAAAGTTGTTCATCTAACTGTTTTACGTATTTTATTTCACTACGCAGGCTAATAGTGACACCTGCCCAATCGCACTCGGTGAGCAGCATGTCTACGATCTCTTTGGCGCTGTCGTTGCAAAACAATTGGCCGTGGTCGCGCTCGTGGTACTCAATACCGTGGCGCTCTACCAGTTCAATAAAATTACTGGAAGGGTAGCGCGCTAGGGCAGATTTAACGAAATGAGGATTGCCACATAAAAAGTTGTCTGGGCTAACACTTTGATTGGTGAAATTACAACGGCCACCACCGCTGATGAGGATTTTTCGGCCAGCTTTTTTTGCGTTATCAATTACCAACACCGAACGACCACGATAGCCTGCGGTGGCTGCGCACATTAAACCTGCGGCGCCTGCGCCAATAATGATTACGTCGAATTGCTGTGTCATAACTTGCCCCTGAAAAATCAGGGGCATTGTACCGTTAGCTAAAGCTGTGGGCTAGCAAAAGGCTAATTAAGCGCTCGGCCGGCTCCTTTGCTAAAAGCTTCGGCATGGAAGGTGATGCCGCTAACGGGTGCTGGCTGTGGAGCCTCTGGTTGCATGCTTGGATTAAGTGGGTAACTTAGGCCATCAAAACGCAATAGTCGCAAGCCAGGTGTTGCTCCGCCGCCAGATACTTCTAGTAGTAAGTCTTGCCAGCGGGCATGGCTAGAAGTGGCAAGGTAAAATGGGGTATGCACCAACGTAGTTTTGCTTAAAAAGCGATGATTGTTATCTTTGCCTTCAAATACCAGCAGGCTACAGCCGCCGCTGCCACACCAGTCTACGTAGGTAATAATTTCGTCTTTACCATCGCCATTCAAATCAAACTTCCACCATTGGTATTTAGTGCCGTTCAATTCGGTACGATGTAACTTAAAGTACTGTTTTAACGCTGCTTCTACCTCTGGGTCGTAGTCGCTACTGGCCATTAAAGTGGCGGGTTCGAAGCTGCGCTGGTGGTAGGTTGTTTTACTTGAAGCTAAGGCCACTGCTGGGCCGTCCATTTTCATCATGTTTAAGCCAGCGCTGCCTTGGCTTTGCGATTCAGGATTACGCAAGCGCAATAGGCGGCCGTCCCAATCAAACAGCATGTCACTCTTTACTTGCTGGTGGTCACTTTGGCTTAAGGTAAGGGCGAGGCTTGAATCATTTAGCGGATACCAATAGCCTTTTTCGCTAAAAGTTTTCTCTTCTTCTAGGTAGGTATTTTGTAGCTCGGCGCTAAAGTCTGGGTTTAGGCTAAGATCAACCACTCGACCAGTGCCTGAAGCCGTTGCTAGCTTCACTTTATAATAGCCCGCTAGCTGTTGAATATTTTGCTGAAAGGGGCGTCGTGCGCAGCCTTGGTAAATTTTACCTTTGTAGGTGAGTTCAGCTTTATAGGGGTAAACACTGTCGGCCATAGTATCTAAACATTGCTGTTTAGAAACGCTAAGGTAGAGCTCGCTGCCAGCTTGCCAATAGTGAAGACCCTTATCAATACCACTGCGAGTAATGGTTTTATTGGCAGCACCCGATAAGGTGCTTAGCAGTATTTTGTTATCTTCAATATCTATTCGCCAACCTGGCTCGTTACCCCAGGCACTAAGTTCGGCAATATCAAATTTACAACCGGGCCCCTCTGAGGCTAGATACTGCCACTCTTCAGGGGTGATTTTAGCGATGTAGTCGGCTTGAGGTGCTTGTTTGCTGACATTGGCAAAACGGCCCATTAACTCTACGTATAATTGGGCTTTATCGGGAAAACGACTCAATACTTGTTTGTCGGCTGACGAAAGCTCAACCCAGTATTGTTTGTCACCTTGGCAAGGAGTGAAGATAGCGCCTGGAGCGCTAAGGCTGAGTTGCCCTTTTAGTGGCGTAAGCGGGTTGAGTTTCACCGCAACCTTGGCGGGTTCTACCTTTTTGGGTGGTACCGGTGGAGGCGTTTGGGAGCACGCTAACAAGGTGATACTACTAAAAATCGCTAAACCAAGAGTGTTAACAAGCCTCATTACCTTTCCTTAAGATGACAGCTACAACTTAAAAGTGCCGATTAAATATTCAGCTACTCCATTTTCTTTGTTGCTAAGTGTTTGTTCTAAATGAGGTAAAGTCAACTTTAAACGGTCATGCGCATTGGCCATGATCACACCTTTTCCTACTAGGCTAAGCATTTCTTTATCATTTAGGCCGTCGCCAAAGGCGATGCACTGCTCTGGCGCTATGGATTTTTGGGCTAATACTGCTTTTAATGCTTCGCCTTTATTGGCTTTTTGCGCCATTACTTCAAGACAATCGGGCAGGGAAAAAGTAATGTTTAGGCTATCACCAAAGGCTTCAATGAAGTCTTTCTCTAACTTGAGCAATACCTCGTGGTCTGCCACAAAAAATAGCTTACAAATGTGTTGGTGTTCCAGTGTGGAAAAGTCGGTCAATTGATAGTTAAAGCCGGAGTGTTGGTTAAATGAGCGTACATATTCGTTTTCTTCTTCTACATACCAATTGTCCTCGTGGTAGATATTTCGATGTAGCGTGTAATGAGAAGAAATCTCCAAGATACGATCAATTTCTTGCGAACTTAAGTCTGCTCTAAATAATACTTCACCTTGCTTATTGTGCACTCTGGCGCCGTTAGAGGTGATTAAGTACATTGGAAAATCAAACTGGTCGGCAATTGGGCGCACATCGATGTAATGACGGCCGGTGGCAATTAAAAACTTAACGTTTTGCTGATACAAACGGGCAATGGTTTGCAGGGTATATTCCGAGATTTGGTGCTCGCCGTTAAGCAATGTGCCGTCGAGATCGGTAGCGATAAGTTGATACATGGTATGGCTCCTTAGCTGGCCCGCTTTAGCGCACCAGCCCTTAATTAGCGTGCTGTTCGAAGAAGTCGAGAATACTGCTTAAGGCGGGGTTTCGCATTGAATCGCTTTCGAACAGTATTTCGTGCTTGGCACCAGCAATAATCTTGAATTGTGAGGCGGCCGCGCTAGTAGGGCTAAGGCCTTGGAAAAAAGCGCGTTGGCCGGCTGCAGTAACAATTTCGTCTTGTTCTGCTTGTAATAATAGTAGTGGAACGCTGATCGTGTTGGCGCGCTCAATGATTTGTTGCATAGCGGTAAAACTTTGATGTAACCAGCGGTTAGTTGGCCCACCCAGCTGAATTTTGGGGTGCGCTAAGTAAACCGCCTGCATTTGCTTGAAGCGCTGCTGGCTGTGAGTTAGGTGGTTACTCTTAAAACTGCAGTGTTTGTAATCTGATTGGCCCACCGCATAGTAGGGGCCGCGCTTAAACTGCTGCTCTAGCTTACTCATACAAGCCGCTAGGCTGGTGGCAATGGCTTTAGGCAGCAGGCCGAGATTAATGCCAAACATGGGGGCAGACAGCGCCGCAGCAGTAAAAGTATCGGGGAATTGTTGCAAGTAATGAGCAGCAATAGCACCACCCATGGAGTGCGCTAAGATAAACCGTTGTTGGTATTGGTTTAACAAGTCTTGTTGTTCGATGAGCTTGGCTAAATCATCAATATAGTATTGAAAGCTTGCTACGTCGCCGGGCTGCCAGCGATGGCTTTCGCGGTCCGATAAACCTTGGCCTCGGTGATCAATAATCAGCACATCGTAGCCTTGTTGGGTGAGGTCGTAAGCCAGTTCATCGTATTTGAGATAAGCTTCGGTACGCCCTGGTGAAACCACAATGACTTTATCGCTAGGGGACGGAGCAGGTAGCTTTAGGTACTTAATGTTTAAGCCGAGTGCACCAACAAAGCTTGCTTCGCTGGCGTGTTGATTCCAGTAGCTTTGAATTTTTTCTGGGTACACTGTATCTAGCTCATGCTCTTGGCTGAGTTGATAAGTTGACATACTCATAGGGCTACCTCTGCAGGCTTAACATCAGCCTTGATCTATACAACAAGCGTATGAATAAGAACAGAAATATCTAAGGATATTGCTTGATAGTCTAGCTTAAGTAAGGCTTAGCTACCAAAACCAGCACGAGCAAGTGTAACCAGCATTGGGATCAGTAATAGTACACCTAGCTCTAAGCGAATTAGCCAAATTACCGAGGAGTGCTGACGGTAACTAATCATCGAAGGTTTGCCTTGCTTTAAGGCTCTGCGCCAGCGATAAAAGGTGGCTGAAGGATAGAGTGACAGTAATACCACCACAAAAAACAACAGCATTTTCAGGGCGAAAAAGGGGTTGTCGAGATAGGTATGGCTAGTACTGTGGAACAAAAACAGGCGTAAAGAGCCGGTGATAAAAATCAATACCGTAGAAAAAGCATGAGTGGCGTCGGCCAGCAGCAGCTTTTTAACGTCATCTTGGTTCATTCCGCGGCGGAACAAAAAGGCTTCAGAGTACAGCGCGCCTGCCAGCAAAATAATTGCTGTTACATGCAGTCCTGCATTAATCGCCTCTATTAGACTCATTGATCGTTATCCGTGAATTAGTATTGATTTAGAAAGCGCTACCGCGCGATGGCGGATAGTACTGCAAAACCCTGCCTGATGCTATACCCTAACAGCCCTAAGTCGCTGACGTCTAGAGTAGAAAAGGAAGGTTTTATGCAAGGAAAGCTACTGGCCTATGGCTTGCTGGTTCTACCGCCTCTATTCTGGGCCGGAAATTTTGTAACCGGTCGCTATATTTCTGATCAAGTCCCAGCCATGTCTTTGTCCTATTGGCGCTGGACTTTAGCGATGTTGATTGCCATGCCCTTGCTCTATCGCAGTATGTGGCGCCAGCGAGAAGTAATTAGCCAACATTGGTTACGTATTTCCGTATTAGCCTGCCTTGGAATAGCCGGGTTTAACTCTTGTGTTTACATTGGCTTGCAAAATACTACAGCCACCAATGCCCTGATTATTAACTCAATGATCCCAATATTTATCTTGCTGGTGAGTTGGGTGTGGCTGAAACAGAAAATTACGCTTCGGCAAATGGCCGGTATTGTGCTGTCTTTTATTGGCGTATTAGCCTTGCTAGTAAAAGGGCAGTGGCAGCACCTAGCCACGTTTAGCATTAACCAAGGTGACGGTTGGATTATCTTGTCTTCGCTGGTGTGGGCGCTTTACTCCGTTGGCTTACGTTTTAAACCTGCCGAGCTGGGCGGTGCAGCATTCTTGGGGTGCACTTTAGTGGTGGGGTCTTTAGTGCTAAGCCCGTTTTATTGGCTGAACTTACCAGAGGCCGCGTTTGAGGTATCAAATGATGCCATAGCAGCATTGGCCTACGTGGCTATTTTCCCCTCACTGCTAGCTTATTTAGCTTGGAACTATGGCGTTAAAAGCGTGGGAGCTAATATCGCTGGCCAATATATTCACTTAATGCCCTTATTTGGCGCGGTGCTTGGCGTAAGCTTTTTGGGAGAGCAGCTAGCGGCTTATCATGCTTTGGGGGCACTGCTTATTGCCGCTGGCTTGCTGGTGGCCTTATTGCCCTTCGCTGCTATCCGCGGGCGGTTCACCAGCTTCAAAGCTGACTAAACGGCTTCCTTGAATGGTGAGCTTGCCAGTTAAGTCTTGGGTAAGATCTTGAAACTGTTGCCGTTTAATCTGAAAACGACGCGATTCGCCACCCTCTAGTGGAGTAAATTCGATGAAGTAGCGATACCGCTTATGCCTATCTTCATTTTCTTTTCCGGGGCGAGTGATGGGGATTTCATCACGCTTTGACACTGTTACCCAAAGGCTGTGCAGCGGTTGCGCAGAGTCCCAGCGACGTTGTTGAACGTTACGCCATAATTGATACACCACCATACCCACGATGATGAGCATGACTAAAAACCACCACCAAGGCATTAGCGCTTCCTCCTGCTTTGTTGTGTAATCATAGTTGCTTCCTATTTTGCAGTCTTAGCTGCTGGTTTTACTAAGTTTTTGTCGGATAGCGCCGATTCGTCAAGCCCAAATGCTTATTGTGTTGTTTGTTTACTCGTTATTCCGAGCAAAAGCGCTTAGTATTCCTGCTAGAGAAATAGCAAAAAAGGAATCTAGCTTGGGAGGCGCTTACCTAAAGCCCCTGTTCTTGGGCTTCACTGCACGGCTTAAGTTGAGCATTTGGCTTTGCTTGCTGGTGGCGAGTGCCTGTTATGCGAATCCTAAATTGGAAGCTGCACTTGCCAATGGTGCATGGGGAGCTTGCCCACAGTTAACTGTAGAGGGGCTTAGCGTTAGTAGCTTCCCCTTGTTACTGAATGTTGAAAGCTTGGATATCGACATAAGCTGCCTGTTTAAACAAACGGAGCAACAGAACACAGGCTTTGAGTCAGCCCAATGGCGAGCCCCCCTTAAGCAACTCTTCCAGCAACTTCAAAACATTCCAGCCGCCTTTAATGGCAGTCATATAGCGGTTAAGCGGCTGAACATAAAACACGGCAAGCAGCTGGTTGCGCAGGGAGAGCTAAGCCTTAGTCAACGTGGCCAACAGTGGCAGCTGAACTTTAGCGAAGACCAGGGCAGCAATGTTGAGCTGTTAGTGGTGGCGCAAGCGCAGACCTTGCAGCTTAAAGGCCTATTAACGCCGCTTCTGCTCAACACCTTAGCGCAGCAGTTTAAGCAAACTTGGTTAGCCGATGAGCGCTTGGCAAATCTGCAGTTTTCATTATTGGCTAATGCACAGAACGACCTCTCAGTGAGCAGCAATTTTAAATTACCGGCTTTAGCAGCAAGCCTTGATGCTCAGTTCAAAGGCTCGGAAAACTGGCAGTTAAGTGCTACTCATTCAGGCTTTGATCTGGATGGTTGGACAATTCCCACTGCTAATTGGCAGTTTCACCAAAAGTCTTGGAACGTAAATGTTGAAGAGTGGCAACTTAGTGGCTCTGGTACTTGGCAGCTGCAGCCAAAGTTAGTGATTCAAGGTAGCCTGAATAGTGATGATTTAATTGCCCTTCAACAGCATTTTTATACCTTGCCTAAACCAGCCAATCTCTTGTCGGCTGTGGCAGACTTACAATTTACTTGGCAAGATAATCTCTTAAGCGGCAAGCTCAAGGCGCAAGACATCCATGCCTTGTGGGGAGAGTTACGTTTTGACGATGGTGCATTAAACAGTGAGTTTAGCTTTAAGCCAGAGCAGGGATTACAACATTCGGGAAGCCTAGCCTTAGCCCAATGGGATATTGGTATTCCGTTAACTCAGCTCGCACTCAACTGGCAGCAAGCTGAATTTGCACCCCTAGCGCAGTGGCAAAGCTTAGTGCTGCAAGATATTAATTTTAAGGTATTGGGCGGCGCGGCACATATTAAACAGTTGCCTCTGGCTTTGCCAAATGTGGCTATGCTCGAGCTAGATAAAGTGCAGCTAGCTGAGCTGGTTAAGCTCCACCCCGAATTGGGGTTAACAATGCAAGGTTCGGTATCGGGTAATCTACCGGTGCATTTTGGTGAAGCTGGCATTGCCATCGCTGATGGCCGTTTGGCGGTAGAAGAGCCAAGTGGCCATATCGCACTTACTCATCAATCCTTAGTCGCGATAAAGGCGCAGCACCCATCGCTAGATTTTGCGTTAAGCTTATTAGAAGACTTTGATTATGAAACACTTGCAGCTGAGGTCGATTTTGCCGAAGATGGGCAACTCGACATGCAGGTAAAACTTATTGGGCGCAATCAGCGAGTTAGCCCACGGTTGGTGACACTGAACTATCGTCACCAAGAAAACATTTATCAGCTATTACGTAGTTTACGTATTGGCGAACAACTGTCAGGACAACTGCAGCAATGGATAGACGATACTTCTTCTTCCCCCTAGTTTTGGTGTTAGGCCTTGCGGCTTGCACACCCAAAGTAGAGGTAGCGGTAGATAAGCCGATTACGGTCAATCTAAATGTAAAAATTGATCATGAAATTCGAGTGCGCGTAGATAAGCAACTTGATGATTTATTTAGCGATGAAAGCGGACTGTTTTAGGAGAGCATGATGAAAAGGAATAGTTGGATACTGGCCTTACTGTTAAGCCTTAGCTTTTCTGTAGCGGCCTTGGACCTTGGCGAAGCTAAGAGTAATGGTTGGGTGGGTGAGCAAACTAACGGCTTGCTTGGCGTTGTTAGTCATAACGCAGAAGTAAAAGCGCTTGTTGATGGCATTAATCAAAAACGCTTGGCCAAATATAAGCAAATTGCTAAAGAGAATGGTTTAAGCGAACAACAAGTAGCAGCGCTGGCGGGTAAAAAGGCCATTGAACGCAGTGACAGTGGAGCCTATATTCAATCCCCTTCGGGCGATTGGTTGAAGAAGCCTTAATGGCGAATAAGCGAAAGTGATTTATTGTTGCTTGAGGTAGTGAGAAATTTCGCTTACTACCTCAAGGTAGCAAGTTAAGCATTGTTCCAGATCGGCTTGCGGTTGCTCACTGTGTTTTAAGCGCTTTACCCAAGTGCTTAGTGCAGGACTACATACCAAGGCAGCTACGCCCTGTAGCTGTTGTAATAAGCCATTATTTATTTCGCCATCTGCAATGGCTTGTCTAATCAGTTGAGCTTCTTGTTCACTGCCATCAACAACATCAGCTAACCACACCTTAAGCAAATGCTCGTTGCCAAATTGCGCTTTTAGCTTAAACCAGTCTATGGTGCTTTGTAGGTTCATGGTTTGGGTGTGTAAATGGCCGAGGGGAAGGGCGTTACATTGCAGGTTTCATGGATTTTCGAGGTGCCAAGTTTATCCACTTCATCAATTCGCAAAATATTGTGCATTGGTACCATGGTGCGATTTACTCCGGAAAACTCTGTTTTTAGCTTTTCTTCGCTGGGGTCAACGACCAACTGGGCACGGGCATCAAATACAAAATCACCCACTTCAATAAAGCCAAACAAACTGGCTTGATTTACCTGTTTAGCATACAGCTCGTAGGTTTTGCCGTTACAGATGAAATTCACTCGATACAGGTGCGACATGGGATACCCGTTTTAATCCATTATAAAATCGAAGCATTGTTAAACATACCTATAAATAGGCATAAGTCTGATTGATTGTACCTGTAAAAATGAAAGCAAAGCTAGTGAAGGGGTGGGCTATTTACACTTTTTTGCAAATAAAGCTAAGGCCATGTTGTTAAAGCCTTTTAACTGAGTTTTTATTTAGTGATTGCTGACATGTTTCGTATAAAGTCATCCAGAGAAGGCAATTAAAAAAGGCAGCTAATGCTGCCTTTTTTGCTAATTTTCTTGTGAGTCTATTGGGTCTGCGGAACCAATTTCAGCCATTTCGTTAGGGTCTACGCCTAATTCTTGGCATGCATCTAAAAACGAGGCTCCTGTATGACACATTAATATGTCGATGGCAGGTAGCATATTGGGTGCTTCTGACATGGCCAGCTCCGGCATTTGTTAATAAAAAGATAAGATAGTGGCGACACTCTCCCACAGTTTAGCAGATCCCCCAAGAGAGCCAGATCACGTTATTTGTGATGAATTGCTGAATAAAACAGCAGTATTGCCAATATGGTGTGACAACTATCCGTTTATTCTTTTGTTAATCAGCTACCTAGCTAATGTTGTTGAATTGTTATTTAAGAAAAAGGTTTGTGGTATTAAATGCAAGTTAATACACTGGTCGGACTAAAATTTGCGAATACACAAAGGACAAGCAATGCTCGAATACTATCCAATGGTGAAACACCTGCATATGAGCTTGGCAATGCTAAGCATATTGGGCTTCATTTTTCGCTGGATTCTTGCCTTATTCGGTTCGTCATTACTCAAGCGCACTTGGTTAAAAGTGCTACCGCATATTATTGATACCGGCTTGCTCATCGCGGCTATTTTGCTCTGCGTAATGCTACAGCAATATCCAATAGCGCAAGATTGGCTCACAGCTAAAGTAGTGCTGTTGGTGGTGTATATTGTATTGGGAATGTTTGCCCTTAAACGCGCGCCAAATCAGCTAGTGAGATTTTTGGCCGGTTTAGCCGCTATTGCTGTATTTGCCCAGTTATTAGTGGTGGCTTTTAGTCGCTCACCCTTGGGTTTGTTTGCTTAGGTAACTTGTCATGCTACTTGGTGCTCTGCGTTCACTGCTACTAACATTGTGGCGTTTTTCTATTATCTATAGCTCGATTGTGATCGCCTGGCTGTATTGCCGAATTATGAACGTAGATTTTGAAATAGTGGATACAGGCACCAATCAGCATAAAACCATCATTGTTGGCTTGTACTTGGTTTACCTTGGGCTATGGTGGTGGTTAAACCCTTACGTAGTGCGTAATCGTCGCCACTAACGGTAACGCCAGTAAGCGGGCAAAAATAACACCAGCACCGTTAATACTTCTAGCCTTCCCAATAACATGCCCAGAGACAATAACCACTTGGCTGAATCAGGCAAAAGATGAAAGTTATGGTCGGGCCCAATCACCCTGCCCAAACCTGGGCCTACGTTGGCTAAGGCGGTCATTGCACCAGACAATGCGGTTATTGGGTCTAAACCCAGCAAGGCTAAGCCGCTAGCGAGCAAAATTAAGGTAAAGAAAAAGGCAAAGATAAAAGCCACCAGTGAGCGAATATGCTGCTCGCTTACCACCCGGCCGTTGTAGCGGTGTGGATAAATTCCATTGGGATGAACCAGCTGTTTAAGTTGGCGCGAAAACAAACCGCTGGCCAGTTGAAAACGGAATATCTTTATCCCTCCGGAGGTTGAACCTGAACAGGCCCCAACCAGCATTAGAAAGATAAACAATACCGTGGTGAAGTTCCCCCAGTGACTAAAATCGGTTAAGCCATAACCGGTGGTAGTTACTATGGAAATGATATTAAAGATGCTGATGCGCAGCGCGTCTAGCAGCGGGAAAGTGCCATGCAACCATAGCCAGATACTCATCATGCCGCCAACAACCAAGATTAGGCTTACAAAGCCTCTTACTTGGGCGTCGCGCCAAATATAGCGCGGGTCTTTATGGCGAAGCGATTGCACTAACAGTAAAAAGGGCAGGCCACCGAGTAACATAAATGCACTGCCAACCCAGTGGCTGGCATTGCTAAAGTGAGCCATTGATTCATCGGAGGTGGAATAGCCGCCGGTGGAGATGGTGGTCATGGCATGGTTAATCGCTTCAAACCAATCCATGCCCGTTAAGTGATAAGCGCCGGCACACAAAATGGATAGCAGCAGATACACCTTGAGCATGTTGCTGGCTACGTTCTTGGTCTTGGGTGTGTTTTTATCTGACCAATCCGAGGATTCGGTTTGGAACAAGCGCATGCCGCCAACATTCAGAAAGGGTAAAATCGCCACGCTTAAAACAATGAAACCAATTCCACCAATCCATTGCAGCATAGAGCGCCACAACAAGGCGCTTTTGGGCATGTCATCTAAGCCGGCCAGCACCGTAGAGCCAGTAGTGGTAAGCCCAGACATGGTCTCGAAAAAGGCATCGGTGAAGCTAATATGGTCAATGCGATACAGTGGCAGGGCGCCAAAGATGCAGGCAACTAACCACACCGTAGTGGTGAGTAAAAACATGCCTCTCACCGAGAGCTTAAAGTTGGGTTTTTTACCCCAGCGAATTAAGGCAAAAGCAACGGTTTGGGTGACGATAATTGTGTAGAAAAACTCAACGTAATCTGGCTCATCATACGCCATGCCCAAGGCTAAAGGCGCAAGCATGAGCAAGCTGAGTTTAGACAATACTAAACCCGTTACAAACATGATGGGCCGAAGATCGGGGGCAATCATCATGTTAAAATTAGCCTACAAGAAGAAAGGACTAGGCTGGAATAAACGTTCTACTTCAGGGATAAACTTCTTATCCACTAAGAACATCACTACGTGGTCGTCTTGTTCAATTTGGGTATCGTCGTGAGCAATAATTACTTCGTTGCCACGCACCACTGCGCCAATGGTAGTACCCGGTGGTAACTTAAGTTCGCCAATACTGCGGCCAACTACTTTAGATGTATTGCTGTCACCATGGGCGATTGCTTCAATAGCTTCAGCAGCACCGCGACGCAGTGAGTAAACATTAACAATATCGGCGCGGCGAACGTGGGTAAGTAGAGCAGAGATTGTAGCTTGCTGTGGTGAGATAGCAATATCAATAGTACCGCCTTGCACCAGCTCCACATAAGCGCCTCGTTGAATCAGCACCATCACCTTTTTCGCACCCATGCGTTTGGCAAGCATGGCCGACATAATGTTGGCTTCGTCATCGTTGGTTACCGCAATAAATACATCAACTTGTTCGATGTTTTCTTCGCTGAGCAACTCTTGATCGGAAGCATCGCCACAAAACACGATGGTATTGTTGAGCATTTCTGCCAGTTGCTCGGCACGGCGTTGGTTACGTTCAATCAGTTTAACGCTGTATTGGCTCTCTAAGCGTTTCGCTAGCGCTGCACCAATATTGCCACCACCAACAATCATTAAGCGTCGGTAGGGCTTCTCAAGCTTCTGTAGCTCGGCCATTACCTTGCGAATGTGGTCACTGGCGGCAACAAAAAATACTTCGTCGTCGGCTTCAATCACCGTGGTGCCTTGTGGGCGAATGGCTCGGCCTTGACGGAAAATAGCCGCCACTCGCGTTTCGATATCGGGCATGTGGTCGCGTAATACCGACAAGGCATTGCCCACCAACGGGCCACCGTAATAGGCTTTAATCGCCACTAGGCCAACTCGGCCTCGGGCAAACTGCATTACCTGCAAGGCACCCGGGTAATCAATTAAGCGGCTTATGTAGTCGGTAACCAGTTGTTCGGGGGCAATCAGGTGGTCAAGCGGTACAGCTTCATTACAAAACAGCGCTTCTTTCTCGGCCAGCAGCTCTTCTGAGCGAATACGTGCGACTTTGTTTGGGGTATTGAAAAGGGTATAAGCAATTTGGCAAGCCGCCATATTGGTCTCGTCGCTGTTGGTTACAGCAACCAGCATGTCGGCGTCGTGTGCCCCCGCTTCGCGTAATACGCTGGGGTGGGCGGCATGACCAAACACTACCTGTAAATCAAATTTATCTTGCAGCTCTCGTAGACGGTCTTGGTTAGTATCTACTAGGGTGATATCTGATTTTTCACCCACTAAGTTTTCCGCTAACGTGCCACCTACTTGGCCCGCTCCAAGAATAATGATTTTCATTTGCTAACAATACCTTAAGCGTTTATTGCTATTTTTTAGTGTTACTCTTGATGGCGCGAAAGGCAAGCCTAAGCGGTGGTTTTCCGAAGTCGAGCATAATAAAAACCGTCCATGTTATTGTTGCCGGGTAAAAGTTGCCAACCAGGTTGAGCTGCTGTTTCATCTGGGTTAATTGGCATTAATTCAGCATCATCGGTTTGTTGCAAAAATGCCGCGATTTGTTGGCTATTTTCATCTGGCAATACCGAGCAGGTTGCGTAAAGCATCACGCCGCCAGGCTTTAGCTGTTGCCAAAGCGCCTCCAAAATCTCTTTCTGTAGTTTAACCAATTCAGCTATATCACTGTCACGGCGCAGCCACTTAATGTCTGGATGACGGCGAATAACACCGGTTGCCGAGCAAGGAGCGTCTAGCAAAATGCGGTCGAAAGGCTGGTCATTCCAGCGCTCTGGCTTGCTAGCATCATTACAATGCAAGGTGGCTTTAAGCCCAATGCGCTCTAAATTCTCGGTGACTCGATTCAAACGTGTTTGTTCGGTATCTACCGCAACCAGTTCATTTAGTGAAGGCTGCAGCTCTAGGATGTGACAGGTTTTACCGCCCGGTGCGGCGCAAGCATCTAATACTCGCTCTCCAGCTTTAGCATCTAATAAGCTGGCTGCCATTTGCGCTGCGCCGTCTTGTACTGAACTAGCGCCTTCGGCGAAGCGCGGCAGTTTGTGCACTGGCTGGGCTTTATCTAAACACAGGGCTTGCTGCGCCAATGTTGAGCTTTGGCTGGAGATCTCTAGAGCGGCTAATTCGGCCTGGTAAGCATCTCGTTCACCTTGCAGGGCGTTAACCCTAATCCACATTGGAGCGTGTTGGTTATTGGCTTCGAGTATTTGTGCCCAGTGTTCGGGATAAGCCGCTTTTAAACGCTTGCTTATCCAGCTGGGGTGGCAATATTGCAAACTGTCGTTGGCAGTGAGTTGTGGCTCTAACTGCTCGCGTTGGCGCTCGGCATTACGTAGTACGCCGTTTACTAGCTTTTTAAGGCTATGTAGCTTTAACTGGCTGGTGGCCGATACGGTTTCTGACACCGCAGCGTGGGCCGGTACTCGCATATAAAATAGTTGGTATAAACCTACCATTAGCAAGAAGTGGCCGTTGCGAATCTTGCCCTTTAAGGGTTTATCCATCAGCTGTTGTAGTACAGCTTCAAAACGCGGTAACCAGCGAAGTACGCCAAAACATAACTCTTTTACTAGGGCGTGGTCGCGGGCGACAACTTGAGGCAATACCCGCGGCAACATTTGGCTAAGCGACTGACCTTGGTCCACCACTTGATACAAAGTGTTTGCTGCGGCGGCGCGGGCGTTAATCTGTTTGGTTTTTGGCTGTTCAGCCATTGGCGCTCTCCAGCTTAGAACCGAGTTCAAACCATTCTTTTCGAGCATTTAGCACATCGGCTGCGGTTAAGGCTTTTTTACCTGGGATTTGAATTTGCTCAAGGCGCAAAGCATCTTTACCGGTGGCCACCACAATGCCGTGTTTATCGGCGGCGATGATAGTGCCAGGCGTTTGCTGGCCAGAGTGCTCCAGCACGCTGGCTTGCCATACTTTGATATTTTTGTCGCCCAGGGTGAAGTAACTCACCGGCCAGGGATTAAATGCACGAATGCAGCGCTCGATAAACTCAGCATCTTGTTGCCAATCGATACAGGCTTCAGCTTTGCTCAGCTTTTTGGCGTAGTTAGCTTGGCTATCGTCTTGCGGTTCTGCGCTAAGTTCACCTTTGGCTAAGCCGTCTACCGCTTTTATCAGCGAGTGCGGGCCTACGTTTGCCAATTTATCGTAGAGTGAGGCGCTGGTTTCATCTTTGGCTATTTCCACTTCATCCAATAACAGCATGTCGCCGGTATCTAAACCAATGTCCATTTGCATGATGGTGACACCAGAGCGGCTATCGCCCGCCCAAATTGAGCGTTGAATTGGCGCGGCACCTCGCCAACGTGGCAATAAAGAGCCATGCACATTAATGCAGCCTAAACGTGGCGTATCTAAAATAACTTGTGGTAGCAGCAAACCATAAGCCACTACCACCATTAAATCGGCTTTTAGCTCTGCCAACTGTTGTTGCGCTTCTTCACTCTTAAAGTTTTCTGGTTGGAAAACTGCAATGTTGTGCTCAAGTGCCAGTTGTTTTACCGGGCTAGCTTGCAACTTTTTGCCTCGACCAGCAGGGCGATCGGGTTGGGTGTAAGCTGCAACCACTTGGTGCTCACTGCCGATTAAAGCGCTTAGGTGGCGCGCCGCGAAGTCGGGCGTGCCGGCAAAGATGATCCGCAATGGCGTCATGCTGTGTATTACCTTTGTGGTGACTTACTTGCGGCGAGCAAGTTTTTCGAGTTTAGTTTTTACTCGTTGGCGCTTAAGTGGCGACAAGTAATCAATAAATAGCTTACCTTTGAGGTGGTCTAATTCATGCTGTACACAAATTGCCAATAGGCCCTCGGCTTCAAATATTTGCTCGTTTCCGTCGGCATCTAAAGATTTTACCGTAATCTTTTCTGCTCTTGGCACTTGGGCGCGATATTCAGGAACTGATAAACAGCCTTCTTCATTTAGCGCTTCGCCATCAGTTTCGATGATTTCAGGGTTAATTAACGCAAGTCGTTGGTCTCGCGTATCTGATACGTCAATCACTACAATTTGCTGGTGAATGTTGACCTGTGTCGCAGCTAGGCCAACTCCTTCCTCTTGATACATGGTTTCAAACATGTTTTCGATTATAGTTTTAACTTTATCGTCAATATTATTAACGGGTTGCGCTATAGTACGCAGGCGTTCATCAGGAAAACGCAATACTTCAAGTACAGCCATAACTTCTGTCTTCAATCAGGTTTTGGTAGATTGTCGGTAATTCTAGTCATTTATGTGACTAAAAAACAGCTTTGGATATAGGGATGTCGCTGGGAGACACTATGAAAGGGAAAAAATTAGTTTGGCTTTGGGCCTCTTTGTTGTTTTTAGTGGGAGGTGCTATTGCTGACACACTTAAACTAAAGGAGGATTTTCCCGAAGTATATGTTGTGAAAAAAGGCGATACCTTATGGGATATTTCTGCCTTGTATTTACATTCTCCGTGGCTTTGGCCGCGCTTGTGGCAATACAACCCACAAGTTGAGAATCCTCACCTGATTTATCCAGGTGACCGTTTGTCGTTAGTGTATGAAGACGGCGAACCTCGTTTAGTGCGTAAACGTATTGTAAAAGTAACGCCGAAGACACGTATCGAAGAAAAGGCTAGCCCTATTCCAACGGTACCACTGGCTTCTATTCGCGCATTCTTGTCACATGACCACATTGCCGATGAAGACATGCTGAAAGGCGCGCCTTATGTATTGGGTGATAATGACGCTCAGTCGCGAATTGCTATTGGTCGTGCAATGTATGCTCGCGGCGAGACTAAGCCGGGCCAATATTACGGAATCTACCGCGTTGCCGAGAAATACTATGATCCGGAAACCAAAGAAGAGCTAGGCCAAGTGCTTAACTTTATTGGTGTTGGAGTGTCTGAGCGTCAGCATGAAGACAACATCACCCAGTTTAAGGTGACTCAGGTACTAAAAGAAATTCGCCAAGGCGATATTATGCTGGAGTTACCAGACCAAGATCGCCTACCTGCCTATTTCATTCCAAATAACAAACAGATGGAAAGCAGTGGCTACATTCTTTCTGCCGCTACTGATACTTCGGTAATGAGCCGTTACGATGTAGTGGTGATTAACAAGGGGACTCGCGATAACGTTGCGCCAGGCGACATGTTTGCTGTAGCACAACCAGGTAAAGTGATGATTGATAAAGTAAGGCGTAAGTCTTATGAAGAAACCGCTAATCACTTCGACCGTGCTTTTAATAGCGATGACGAGCGAGTATCACTACCTAACGAGAAAGTTGGCGAACTAATGGTATTTAAGAGCTATGAGAAATTGAGCTACGCGATTATTACCGATAGTAAAGTTATTCTTCGCCCACACTATTTGGTGGAGAATCTATAGTTGCTACCGAATTTATCGGTAGTTGAATATCTTACACTTGCAGGCGTGCCCCGTTTCTCGGTGGCGCGTTTGCAAGCTGCTTTAAGCCAATGCAGTGTTGAACAGCTATTTGCTGCCGATGCTAACCAGTTGGCCGCTTGGCAATTTACCCCACCACAAATTTCTGCATTACAGCAGCCCAAACAAGCGCGTATTGAACAAGCTCTAGCGTGGCTCGAGCAAGATGATTGCCACTTATTGGGATGCTTTGACCCTCGCTACCCAGAATGTTTACGCAATATTCAGCGTCCGCCACTGCTGCTGTTTGTGCGTGGTAATCCGGCATTATTAGATAAACCCCAGTTAGCCATTGTAGGCAGTCGTCATGCCAGTGTGTCGGGCTTAAACCATGCCAAGCGCTTTGCTCAGCAACTGGCAGAGCAAGGCGTCACCATTACTAGTGGTATGGCATTGGGGATTGATGCAGCGGCTCACAAAGGCGCGCTGCTAGCCAGAGCCGATGCAACCATTGCTGTTGTGGCAACCGGTTTGGATAGGGTATATCCAAAGCGTCATCAGGCGCTAGCGCATCAAATTAGCGAACAGGGCGCAATAATTAGCGAGTTTTGGCCTGGTACAGCGGCTAAAGCTAATCATTTTCCAAGACGAAATCGCATTATTAGTGGTTTGAGTTTAGCCACCTTAGTGGTGCAAGCGGGATTACCTAGCGGTTCTTTACTCACCGCTAATTACGCCGCGGAACAAGGGCGTGATGTGTTTGCTATGCCGGGTTCGATTGATGATCCTTTGCATGCTGGGTGCCATCATTTGATTCAACAAGGAGCTAAATTGGTGACTTGTCCGGTCGATGTAATAGAAGAGTTGGGTGATTTTGTAGGGCAAACTGCCTTGCCCTTGCATGCGGTGGAGAAAAATATGCAAGAACAAGATTTGCCTTATCGTCAATTGTTGGATAACGTAGCTTATGAGACTACGACAATTGATGATCTAGTCTTAAGCACTCAACAACCTGTTGATGCTGTACTGGCTCAGTTAACTGAGTTAGAGATATTGGGTGTTGTGGCCGTTGTGCCAGGTGGTTACGTCAAGCTGAGGAGGAACTAACTATGTTTGATATCCTCATGTATCTGTTCGAAACCTACATTCATAGTGATGTAGAGCTGTTGATGGATCACGATGAGCTTACAGAAGAGCTCAGTCGCGCAGGGTTTCATAAAGAAGAAATCTATAAGGCACTAGATTGGTTGGAGCAGCTTGCAGCCTTGCAAGATAGCGACAAACAGCCTTATTTAAATCCTTCTGAGATTCCCTCATTACGGGTGTATACCGCACCAGAAATTGCCAAGTTGGATGTACCGTGCCGAGGCTTTTTACTGTTCTTAGAGCAGATGAAGGTACTTAACGCGGAAACCCGTGAAATGGTAATTGATCGCGTAATGGAACTTGATGGACCAGAGTTAGAACTGGAAGATTTAAAATGGGTCATCTTAATGGTTCTATTTAATGTTCCGGGCAGTGAGTCGGCTTATCAGCAAATGGAAGAGTTATTATTCGATTTGGGTGATGGTCCGCTGCACTAAGTACTGACTCAACGATAAAAGGTGCGCTGCAATTAAGGCCGTGCACCGATTATTGCTTCGATAAAGGCTGTGCTTGCGTCGAATCAATAGCCTATTCGCGCCATTTTGTTATGCTTAGCAAAGTTTAACGAGGTGTCAGCATGTCTAAGATAGATCCAAAGTTATTTTCTGCCCACGAACACGCCTTAGAAAAAGAATACGACGTTTGCCCAAAATGTGGTGGCGAGCTTCAGCATCGCAACAGTAAATCTGGCCCGTTTTTAGGCTGTAGCCAATACCCAAGTTGCGACTATAGTCGAGCCTTGCACCAACAAGATCATTCTTTAGATAAAGTGCTGCCTGGGACCGAGTGCCCGGAGTGTGGTGAAGAGTTAATGCTGCGCCAAGGACGTTACGGTATGTTCATTGGCTGTAGTGCTTTTCCTAGCTGTCAGCATATTGAATCGGCTCAACCGCAAGCGCAAAGTTCGCCAGATATCAGCTGCCCTTCATGCAATAAGGGCAAGTTGGCTGCGAGGCAATCGCGTTATGGCAAAACCTTTTATGCCTGTAACGCTTACCCTAAATGCTCTTATGCAGTGAATGATCAGCCTATCGCCAAGCCATGCCCAGATTGTGGCTGGAAGCTTTTGGTGTTGAAGAAAACGGCAGCCGGTAAGCGAGAAGTATGTCCGCAAAAATCCTGTAGTTATAAAAGTGCTCCTTTGGTGGAGTCTTAGCAACAGCGGCGATACCAAGCAAACCTACAAAAAAGGAGAACTCACTGTTCTCCTTTTTTAGTTGCTTGCAGGGCTCTAGGCTTCTACGTCTAACTCTTTGAGCTTACGGGTAAGCGTATTGCGTCCCCAACCTAACAATCTTGCGGCTTCTTGTTTGTGGCCGTGGGTATGCTCTAGCGCGGTAGTGAGCATGATGCGCTCAAAGTCAGGCATGGCTTCGCCAAGTATGTCGATTTGTCCAGAGACTAACTGCTGAGAAACCCAGCTCTTAAGCAGCGAACGCCAGTTTGCATCGGCAGTTTCGCCGGTTTCTGTTACTACTGGTTGGCTTAACTCTGGCGGAAGATCTGCCGGTAGCACTTCTTGACCACTGGCCATTACCGTTAACCAACGACAAACGTTTTCTAACTGCCTCACGTTGCCTGGCCAAGCCAATTGCATCATGAATCGCTGGGTATCTTTGTGCAGTAATTTGCTCTCTACGTTTAACTCTTTGGCGGCTATCTCTAAGAAATGCTTAGCTAAAGCCGGAATGTCTTCTCGGCGTTCACATAAAGAGGGTAGGTGGATGCGAATTACGTTTAGGCGGTGGAATAAATCTTCACGGAAGTCGCCTTCGGCTACTTTTTTCTCGAGGTTTTGGTGAGTTGCGGCAATGATTCGCACGTCAACCTGCACGGGAGAATGACCACCTACGCGATAAAACTGACCGTCGGCTAATACTCTTAACAAGCGAGTTTGAATATCCAGTGGCATATCACCAATTTCATCCAAAAACAGGGTGCCACCATTAGCTTGTTCAAAGCGGCCGTGGCGGATGTTATTGGCGCCGGTAAATGCACCTTTCTCGTGACCAAATAGCTCCGATTCAATTAAATCTTTTGGAATCGCTGCCATGTTTAAGGCAATAAAGCTGCCGCTGGCGCGAGGGCTGTGTTTATGCAGAGCGTGGGCGACTAACTCTTTACCGGTACCAGATTGGCCATTAATGAGTACCGAAATGCTTGAGCGAGATAAGCGGCCAATGGCGCGAAACACTTCCTGCATGGCAGGGGCTTCACCAATAATTTCTGGTGCCGGAGAGCTAGGTTTGTTGTTTGCTTTATTGCCTTTCTGTTCACGAGAAACAGTGACTGCACGCTCGGTTAAGGCAACCGCTTCATCAATGTCGAAGGGCTTAGGCAAATATTCAAAGGCACCGCGCTGGTAGGCGTTTACTGCACTATCTAAGTCTGAGTGGGCGGTCATAATAATAACCGGCATCTCTGGAAAGTGGCTTTGGATCTTCTCTAATAAACTCAAACCGTCCATGCCGGGCATGCGAATGTCTGAGATCACTACGTCGGGTTGCTCATAATCAAGCTGCTGTAGCATCATTTCGCCATCGGCAAAACTCAAGCAATCGTAACCTGCAGTTTTTAACGCTTTTTCTAACACCCACCGAATGGAGCTGTCGTCATCAACGACCCATATTGTTGCTGCCATGTTAGTACTTCCTTAACGTCTGAGAGGAAGGTGAATGGTAAATTCGGTATGACCTGGCCAACTGGCACATTCAATCTTCCCTTTATGCTGATTTATTAAATTTTGTGCAATAGACAAACCTAAACCGGTTCCGCCTTCTCGGCCTGTTACCATAGGGTAGAACAGGGTATCGAGTAGCTCGGTAGGTATGCCTGGCCCGTTGTCGATAATTCTTATTTCTGCGGCGAGCTTAAAACGCTGGCCGGCGATAGTGGCTTGATGTGCAGTACGGGTAACGATGTTGATGTTACCGCCGTTTTGGCCAAGTGCTTGTACTGCATTTTGCACGATGTTGAGAAATGCCTGTAGCAGCTGCTCATGATCCATTTCAAAATCAGGAATGCTTGGGTCGTAGTCGCGCTCAACACTAATACCCACGGGTAAATCAAGCTTAACCAGCTGCCTTACTTTCTCGAGCACTGAATGAACATTGTGCAGTTCATGTAAACCTGGTCGCTGCGGGCCAAGTAATCGATCAACCAGTTTTCTTAAACGGTCGGCTTGCTCGATAATAATGCCGGTGAATTCTTTTAACTCTGGATTTACCAACTCTTTTTCAAGTAGTTGGGCTGCGCCTCGTAAGCCGCCAAGTGGGTTTTTAATTTCGTGGGCTAAGCCGCGAACCAGTTCTTTGGCTGCCTGTTGTTGAGCATGTTGATAAAGCTCTTGGGATATTTTCTTTTGCTGGCCAATGGCGCGCATTTCTAGCATCAGCAAATTTCTGTTCTGATTGTTGATACTTGTGGCTGATAGCTCTACCAAGGCGTGGTGACTATCAAAAACCAAGGTGACTTCATTGTCGGTGAAGCTTTGCCCCGAGCCACATACGGCATCGAGTTTACCGAGATCCAGTGAGCTATGTTTAACTTGAGTGGCTAGCGGCTCATCAATAAGCCGCTTAGCACTTTGGCCGAGTAGTTGTTCTGCAGAGGCATTTACGTATTGAATCTTTAGTTCTGCATCAAGCAGCACAATGGCGGTAACTTGATTTTCCAATACTAAGCGCTCTAGCCCAGAAATATCTAACACTACTCTCTCCTGAATGATGCGCACCAAGTTGGTGCTCTTGCACTGAGTTTAAGCTCAAAAAGCAGAGAGTGACAAATTAGCCTCCCCCTGCTGCGGCCGCTCCGGCGCCAAATGCGTTAGCGCGGTGCAAGAATACGGTTATGGGCTTAGACGATGCAATTTCCTTGCCTGAATCATCAACTAGCTGCACCTGAATTGTATGGGCGCCGCGATCAATGTTGGTGAGCTGGAAGCTACCCATTTTAGTGATTTGCCCTTGTGGTACACCATCAAGCACCAACTTGTAGCCCATGCTGTTTAGGGGCACCGGTGTAGAGCTAGCACTGATTGATATTTTACCTTCGTTGTCACGAATGGTTTGCTCGTGGCTTGGGCTGGTAATATTAACTTGATACTGAATGGGTTTTTGTTTCTTCTTCAGTGGCGTGCGCGGTGTAACAATTGGGCCGTCGGTGGCTGGTGGTGCCACATCAACTTTTAGTTCTGTTGCGCCAACTTGGGGACGGTCAGAGAAATGGGTAATACCATTTTCATCCACCCATTGGTAAATTTTGTCAGCCGCTTGAACGCCAAAGACTGCGCCGCTGATTAATAAAGCTATAGCAAACCATTTGCTCATTGATAATTCCTCCATTCAATTTGCTAAAGGTGGGCAAAAACGTATTGAAAAGCAATAAAAAAACCCGCTTTAAAGCGGGTTTTTTAAGCCGTGTAACGTTTTGTTTATACGCTGTAGTACAATTCAAACTCAACTGGGTGAGTTGTCATGTTGATGCGCTCAACGTCAGCAGATTTCAATGCGATGTAAGAATCGATGTAATCGTTGCTGAACACGCCGCCAGCGGTTAAGAAATCGCGGTCTGCGTCTAGGCAAGCTAGTGCATTTTCAAGTGAAGTTGCCACTTGCGGGATTTCAGCTGCTTCTTCTGCAGGTAGGTCGTACAAATCCTTGTCCATAGCATCGCCAGGGTGGATTTTGTTTTTGATCCCGTCAAGGCCAGCCATCAACATTGCAGAGAATGCTAGGTATGGGTTAGCTGTTGGGTCAGGGAAACGTACTTCAATACGACGCGCTTTAGGCGATGGTACTACTGGAATACGGATAGAAGCTGAACGGTTACGTGCTGAGTAAGCAAGCATAACAGGTGCTTCGAAGCCAGGTACTAAACGCTTGTAAGAGTTAGTAGAAGCGTTAGCAAAAGCGTTAATTGCTTTTGCGTGCTTGATGATACCGCCAATGTAGAACAATGCAGTTTCAGATAGGCCGCCGTATAGGTCGCCAGCAAATAAGTTTTCGCCGTCTTTCCAAATTGATTGGTGAACGTGCATACCGCTACCGTTATCACCAACAACTGGCTTAGGCATAAAGGTTGCTGTTTTACCGTAAGCGTGAGCTACGTTGTGAACAACATACTTAAGAACCTGAGTTTCATCAGCTTTTTCAACGATAGAGTTGAATAAAGTTGCGATTTCGTTCTGACCAGCAGTTGCTACTTCGTGGTGGTGAGCTTCAACAGTTTGACCCATTTCTTCAAGAACTAGACACATTGCTGAACGTAGGTCTTGTGAAGAATCAACTGGAGCTACTGGGAAGTAACCGCCTTTAACGCCAGGACGGTGACCAGTGTTACCGTCTTCGAAGTGCTTGTCTGAGTTCCAAGATGCTTCATCAGCATCAATTTTGTACATAGAACCTGACATGTCAGTTTTGTATTTAACATCGTCAAACAAGAAGAACTCTGGCTCTGGACCGAAGTATGCTGCATCAGCAATACCAGTAGAGCGCATGTACTCTTCAGCGCGCTTAGCTACAGAGCGTGGGTCACGGTCGTAACCTTGCATTGTAGAAGGCTCAAGAATGTCACAACGAATGTTTAGAGTAACTTCTTCAGTGAATGGGTCTAATACAGCTGTTGCTGCGTCAGGCATCAATACCATGTCTGATTCGTTAATGCCTTTCCAACCTGAGATTGAAGAGCCATCAAACATTTTACCGTCTGAGAAGAAATCTTCGTCAACTTGGTGAGATGGAATAGATACGTGTTGCTCTTTACCTTTAGTATCGGTAAAGCGTAGGTCAACAAATTTAACTTCTTGCTCTTTAAGCAAAGCTAAAACTTCTGCAGACATGTTTTTAACCTCCGGTGTCATCAAAATTGATGGTTCAATCGATTTAATAGTTATTTATACGAATAATCGTGGTTGTGTTGCATAAAGCTAAAACTGTGCCAACACATAAAGTGCTGATTTACATGGCTAAAAATTGATAAGGCATCAATTTAGTGCAGAGCTTTGCACTTTGTTGGTGCTATTCTTGTCCATTTTGGTGCAGTGAGTTTTTGGCCCTAGCTATCATACCCTAATTGGGTAGCTGAAAAACCGTGATCAACTTAAAACTATGAGAATTTGCCGTTTATATGTACAATGGCGCACTTTTTACTTTTACCTCACAATAAAAAGGGCTGAAAGCCGTGCTAGATAAGTTAAGAAACATCGCCATTATTGCTCACGTAGACCACGGGAAGACTACCCTGGTAGACAAACTATTGCAGCAATCTGGAACCCTACAAACGCGTGGTGATGCTGAAGAGCGGGTAATGGACTCGAACGATCTTGAAAAAGAACGTGGTATTACCATCTTGGCAAAAAACACGGCGATTGAGTGGAACGATTACCACATCAACATCGTAGACACCCCTGGACACGCAGACTTCGGTGGTGAGGTAGAACGTGTTTTGTCTATGGTTGATTCAGTATTGTTGTTGGTAGACGCCCAAGAAGGCCCAATGCCACAAACTCGTTTTGTTACTCAGAAAGCATTTGCTCAAGGTTTAAAACCTATTCTGGTAATTAACAAAATCGATAAGCCAGGCGCACGTCCTGATTGGGTAATGGACCAAGTATTCGATTTGTTCGATAACTTAGGTGCTACCGATGACCAGTTAGACTTCCAAGTTGTTTACGCATCAGCGCTAAACGGCTGGGCTAGCTCAGAAGAAGGTGTTGAGACAGATAACATGGAACCTCTGTTCCAAGCTATCGTTGATAATGTTGCACCACCAGAAGCTAAGCCAGGCGAAGGTTTGCAAATGCAAATCTCACAACTTGACTACAACTCTTATGTAGGTGTTATCGGAATTGGTCGCGTATCACGCGGTTCAATCAAAACTAATCAACAAATCACTGTTATCGGTGCCGATGGTAAAACCCGTAACGGTAAAGTAGGCCAAGTATTGGGCTACTTAGGCCTTGATCGTCACGAAGTGAAAGAAGCCAATGCTGGTGACATCATCGCTATTACTGGCTTAGGTGAGTTGAAAATTTCTGATACGATTTGTGATCAGAGTAACGTAGAAGCGCTACCGGCACTTTCTGTAGACGAACCTACCGTAACTATGACTTTCCAAGTAAACACCTCTCCGTTTGCTGGTAAAGAAGGTAAATACGTTACTTCACGAAATATTCTTGAGCGTTTACAACAAGAGTTGGTACACAACGTAGCCTTGCGTGTAGAAGAAACTGAAGATCCAGATAAGTTCCGTGTATCTGGTCGTGGTGAGCTGCACTTAGGTATCTTGATTGAAAACATGCGTCGTGAAGGTTTCGAGCTGGCGGTATCTCGCCCAGAAGTAATTCTACGCACCGTAGACGGCAACCTAGAAGAACCATACGAAGTAGTCACTATTGATGTTGAAGAAGAGCATCAAGGTAGCATTATGGAGCAGCTTGGCTTACGTAAAGGTGAGTTAACTGATATGTCTCCTGATGGTAAAGGCCGTATTCGTATGGACTTTATGATTCCTTCTCGTGGCTTGATTGGCTTCCAAACGGAATTCATGACCTTAACCTCAGGTTCAGGTTTGCTCTACCATACTTTTGATCACTATGGTCCGCATAAAGGTGGTGTAATTGGTCAGCGCCAAAATGGTGTATTGATTTCTAACGCTACAGGTAAAGCACTGACTTACGCTTTGTTTAATCTTCAAGAGCGTGGTCGTTTGTTTACTCAGCATGCTGATGAAGTATATGAAGGTCAGGTAGTGGGTATTCACACTCGCGATAACGACCTTACCGTTAACTGTTTGAAAGGTAAGCAGCTAACTAACGTACGTGCATCAGGTACTGATGAAGCGCAGGTACTGTCACCACCAATCGTAATGACCCTTGAGCAAGCGCTTGAGTTTATTGATGACGATGAATTAGTAGAAGTAACGCCGGAGAATATCCGTATTCGTAAGCGCCACTTAACTGAAAACGAGCGTAAACGCGCTGGTCGTCCGCCTAAGTCTTAATCTTGACTTAGCGTTAAAAAGGCAGCCTAGGCTGCCTTTTTTGTCTGAACAAGGGAAATCTAGGGATTTCCAGCTACAGAGATGGATGTGGCTTTATATCGCCGGCCCATTGAGTGAATTTCAACAAAGCCGACATCTTTACAATATTTAACAAATTCGTTGTTAGTACGTATACCCTGCGAGTGTCGGTGGTTTCTTTGCCTTAAAACTAAAATACAATCTTCAAAATTTAACTCGCCGTAGCTGTAAGTAGTTTTACCCAGATAAGTAAAGATTCGGTGATCATTATTTAATCTTTCTTGTTGTTCAGTTCCATCTGAGCAGATCTCAACCTCACTCACTATTCTGGTCTCTGTAGCTGGCGAGCTCTTGAGTAGCGTAGAGGGGAGCTTAGGCTCAAACTTCAGTGTTCCTGAACCGCTGCAGCTCCAGTGTTCTGGCTCTTCGCTCCATACGCGGACACCGCTAGTTTCTAAATCATAACCTTCAGAGGTAAGAGTTTCTGTGAAAAGGGACTGAGAACCATCCTCCAATTCTTCTGAATATTGGTAGTCACCGTTTGCATAGTAAGTTTCTGTAGCAAAACCTTTAACCTGCTTGTTGTTATATTCGTAGAAGTAACTTACTTCAAGCTCCAACTCAACATTCGTTGATTCTAGATAGTCTTCAATGAGTATTGCTCTCTCTCCTAAGCTATCTATCTCAACTGCCCCTGTATCCGATATCACAGTCTTGCCATTGACTTTGATCTCCCCATGCACATCTAAACTCGCGGCGTAACAGGGAGTGGACAATAAAAGCCCGAGCATTGAGCATAATATTTGTTTATTCATCACGCGCCCTCGCTATTTTTCGGCATTCAAAATAGGAAGACGGGTCATCGGCAACCTAATTTGTGAACCATTTGACAGCGCCCGGCTGCTGCTTGTCTCAAGTTGCTGATAAGACAAAGTCTCTAACCTTGAGCCTTGATTCGATCTTTCAACTAAGCCTATGTTTTTGCATCGAACCTCCATAGAATCAGAGCTAGAGGGGTAATCATTGTTTACAGTTAAACTGTATGCTCTGACAATAATACATTCTTCTAAAGTAGTTTCGCCTAGCTGATAGCTCGATTGTGCCAAAATGCTATAGATAGTCTTTTCTTCAGTAACGTCATCGTCAACTTCACCAAAGTTGCATTGCCATGTCTTGAGGCTGTCGCCAATTACGGCGTAATTCGCGCCTACAGAGAGACTGTCAGGTAATTCTTGAGAAATGCTCTCATGAACTTCACCACTACAGCTCATAGCACCATCTGCGGTCGCTACTTGGTATTGGTAGCCATAATTTGTGGGAAATTCTTGATATGTATAGCTTAGGTTGTTATCTGAATCCTTGACTGATTCTGTATAGCTACCATCAGTGGCGAAAGCCTCTGTGGAGTAGTAGGTGAATTCGGAGTTAGAGTTATTGGTATGTCTGCGTTCGTAAGTAATGCCACTGACATAAAAGTACTCATCCAGTGATACAGCTGCTGTTGGTCCACTCGCTACCAACATGCCGTTCTCATCTATTACAGTAACACCGTGGACTTTAATTTCACCATACACATCTAGGCTAGCTGCCAGTGCGTTTGCAGAGAGTGTTGCGCTAATTAGCGCAGAAAGAAGAAGCTTATTCATCCTTGATCCTACTTGATGATTAGGTCGCCTTTGACGACTAAAGATTGGTTTGATGTAAGGGCTAGATCGCCTTCAATGGTGGTGGAACTGCCTTCTGACAATTCTAGTTGGCCTGAGTTTTCGGCAATTGCTGCGTTCAGTTCTTCAGCAGTAACGGTTTGCTCGCTTTTGCCTGGGTCAAAACCATTGTTTACTGAGCCTGAGCCATCAGAACCTCCACCGCCGCATGCTGCCAAGAGAGCAATTAAGGCAAGGATGATGAAATTTTTTAGCAAGTTGATTTCCTTATCTATGAATGCAAGTTGAAACTTACCATTAATATTATTGTTGTCAATACCGTGTGGGGGAAACCAGCTATGGCTACTTGAATATTGATCTAGTTGTATCTTGTCGATAAACCTACGTTAATTGAGTTGTTTAGGTTGTTTGAAACTATTCTCTTTGCGCTTAGGAATAGGCATAACATTGCTCTGTTTACGAGATGTTAGTATTAATATCTTCGCAATATACCCGGTGGCGTAATTGGTAGATCTTAGCTACTTCGTTGTCATTGCTACCAATACCGGCTTGAAAGTAATGTTGATAGCGGTCTTCCACCGAAGTCTTAATTTTGATTTAGCGTTGAAAAGGCAGCCTAGGCTGCCTTTTTTGTTGTCTAAAGTTTAACGGCAATGTCTAAATGTCTGTAAGCAAAGAGCTTACCTGATTATTACTTGCGAGTAGTGCGGGGCTAGGTTTCACGGTTTGTTTGATTAGCTCGAACAAGGGCTGGTAAAGCAGCGGTAAATGCTCTTGAAAGCGCTCTAGGGTAATGTGGTAAGCTGCGCGAATGCCATGATAATCAATATTAGGCCCAATTCGGGTCATCTTAATACCAAACATAGATAGGCTGCGGGCAAGTTTTGGCTCAACCATCACATAGGCGTGTTTTATCCCACATTGCTCGGCAACGATGGAAGCGGCTAAATATAAACTCATGGTGATGTAGGGAAAGGTACGTAGCTCTTTTTGACTAAATTCGTTTAAGCCTGCTCCTGCTGGATTTGCGCCATTTTTACGATCAATTTTTCGTCGCCGAAACTGAGTATCTAGTGCAACGCGAGAGACTTCACAAATGCTCTCTTTAGCAAAATTTTCAGGGTGAAGCTCTTGATGGCTAATGGCCGATTTACAAGAGTCTAGCAAGGGGATGCTTTGTTGCTGGTTAGGGCTGACCATTCTTAGGCAACCGGCATCTAAACCAGAGTTAAGGTGTTGCACTCGGCAGTAATGCGAATAGCTGTCGTAAACATCTCGCTCCATTTGCAGCTGATTGCTAGGCTCAAACTGAAATTCTTCGCAATACACGCGATGGCGCAATTGGTAGATCTTCGCCACTTCTTCGTCATTGCTAGCAATACTGGCTTGAAAGTAACGTTGATAACGTTGGGCGAGCTCGTCAGCCTGATGTTGAACTGCAAGTTGCTTGACTGAAGATGCAGACAACTGCAATTTTCGCGGTGCAATGGCGCTGGGTTGTTGATAACTCACTGGAAAACCTAATTAATCCCTTAAATGTCTAGCAGTGCTAGTTATTGTCGATAATTACAATGATATCAATTAGAGGTGTTTTTATGAATTTAGTCACTTTAATTAGATAATTATTGTATGAAACTGTGCTCTAACTCATGTTGGTCACTGTGAAAACCTTATTCATGATATTGGAGTATTGTAGTTTTAATGGGCTTTTTGAGATGGGTGGGTGATGGGGTAGCGATATTCAACACAGGTACGAGTTTAAAGCGCTGTTGTTAGTTCTGAATAGTTATGTGTTTCATAGAACACCATTTGTGGCTTTGTGTAATTATGCCCTCAGTGTCATAAAAGCGGACTGACAATATGAACGATGTTTTCTAATAAGCGGCGATAAACAGGGCGTTTTTTCCAAGCGATGGCATTGATGCGGGTACTTTGTTCTAGGTAGCGCAGCATGATGCGATTTAAGTCTGCCGCGTAGGCTTGGTCATCGATAATTGAGGTCACTTCAAAATTCAGCCACAAGCTGCGCATATCTAAATTTACTGTCCCCACCAAGGCCACTTGCTGGTCAATGAGTAGGCTTTTGGTATGTAACAAACCGCCATTAAACTTATAGATATTTACGCCTGCATCTAATAGCTGTTGGTAGAAGGAATGGCTGGCATAACGGACCAAAAACGAATCATTCCTCGCCGGTAAGATGAGGTTCACTTCAACCCCTCTGCTGGCAGCGGTAACTAGCGCCATTTGCAGGCTTTCGTCCGGCACAAAGTAGGGACTGGTTAATACAATTTGCTGTTTAGCCAGGTATAGCGAGCTAAGCAATAATTGAATAATATGGTCACCAAAAATACCCGGACCTGATGGCATAATTTGCATCCGCTGCTGGCCAAGAGGCTCAGTCGCTGCAAGTAAATCAAGTTGCTCAATCAGGGCTTCGCCGGTTTCCATTTCTATGTCGTAGGCAACCACTGCTTGTAAGTTTAAAGCAGCAGGGCCTTCTACCCTTAGCATTAAGTCTACCCACTGTCCCACGCCACGTTGTTGGTTAAAAAAGCGAGGATCGACTAAGTTCATCGAGCCGGTATAAGCTAGCTGCTGATCAATGGCTACGATTTTCCTATGCAGGCGTAAATCGATGCGTTGTAGCAGCATTCGCACTGGATTGGCATGCAGCGCTTCTACCAAATTAACTCCAGCCTTAGCTAATTGTGCTGACGCGCTAGACTTGAGAAATTCACTAGAACCCACTGAATCAACCAGTAAGTAAACATTCACCTTGCGCTTGGCCGCATCCACTAAGGCCTCAAGCAAAGGCTCTACCAAACCACCTTGTTGAACGATGTAAAATTCCATGTAAATCGTAGATTCAGCTTGCTGTATATCAGCGGTTAGCTGTTTTAAGGTTTCTAGAGAGTCTTCGAAATTGTGCAGTTTGTTGCCACTCAATATAGGTAAACCCAATAGTCGACGAGTGAGTTTGTTGAGCGGTTCGGCAACATCAGAACAAGACTGTTTTACCACGTGAGGAGATTGGTCGAAAAGGTGTAAGCTTTGTTTGTATTTGGCCTCCATTAAGCGCGCGCGTTTTGCTCGCAGTCTGCCTAGGTAGCGCTCACCAAATAGCTGATAGCAAATAATGCCTACCAGTGGCAGAGCGAAAATAAGCAAAAGCCAAGTAAGGGTTACGCCAACCGGGCGACGTTTTAACATTACTTGCAATGCCACTGCTACGATAAGCAGAGCATAGATAAGAAGACCTAAATCAGAGAGAAAGCTATCAAGCACTCGTTGGCCTTTAAACGACAAAGATAGTTTTAATCTAGCACGAAGGGTGTAAAAAAGCCGCTAACTCAAATGAGTAGCGGCTATTAGCTGTTTTACCGTGGCACTTATTAGCTGTGCACTGAGCTAAGGGTTACTTAGTTATCTAGCGTATCGGTGGCAACTTTATAACTAGGATCTTCAATCAAGTTCACTTCTACTGCGCTTCCAGCCTTAGTGAGTAGCTTGCGACACTCTGGGCTAAGGTGTTTAAGGTGAAGTGTTTTACCGGCTTTTTCATAACGCTCTGCCAGGGTATCAATCGCTTCAATCGCTGAGTGATCACTTACCCGAGACTTAGCGAAATCAATCACTACATCTTTAGGGTCGTTAGCAGGGTTAAACAGCTCTAAGAAGTTAGCAGTAGAACCAAAGAATAAAGGCCCATCAAGCTCATAAACTTTATGTTCTTCATCTACGCTAGTGGTAGTTACGTAAATGTGTTTGGCGTGATTCCAAGCAAATACTAAGGCCGATACAATTACACCAATCACAACAGCTACCGCTAAATCGGTGAATACCGTGACCACTGAAACCAATACAATCACAAAGAAATCCGCTTTTGGTACTTTGTTAATCATGCGTAAGCTGGCCCACTCAAAGGTGCCAAGCACTACCATGAACATCACACCCACTAGAGCAGCTAGCGGTATCATTTCGATTAGCGAAGAACCAAATAGAATGAAACCTAATAACGCTAAAGCGGCAGAGATACCCGACAAGCGACCACGACCACCCGAGCGAATGTTAATCATGCTCTGACCAATCATGGCACAACCACCCATACCACCAAAGAAGCCAGTGGTTACGTTAGCCACACCTTGGCCAATACATTCTTTGTTACCATGTCCACGAGTGCCGGTCATTTCGTCAACTACGGTAAGTGTTAGTAGTGATTCAATCAAACCGATTGCCGCCAAAACGATGGCATAAGGGAAGATGATTTTTAGTGTTTCTAGGTTTAAAGGAACACTTGGAATAGAGAAGCTCGGCAAACCGCCAGCAATAGTGGCGTTGGCGTCACCGGTCATACCGCGCACAAAATCAACTACCGTACGGGTATCTAAGTTTAGTACGTGCACGGCCGCAGTGACACCTACAATAGCCACTAGCGAGGCTGGAATAGCACTGGTAAGTTTTGGCAAAAAGTGAATTACTGCCATGGTGATAGCAACTAAACCTAGCATGATCCAAAGCTGGCTGCCTTGCATCCACTCTAATTCGCCAAAGGCATTAGGCACTTTGAATTGACCAAGTTGGGCTAAGAAAATCACAATAGCCAAGCCGTTTACAAAGCCTAGCATTACTGGGTGCGGCACCATGCGGATAAATTTACCCAAATGGAAGACTCCAGCTAAGACTTGCAAAATCCCCATCAATACTACGGTGGCAAATAAATACTCCACACCGTGGTCGGCGACTAAGGCCACCATTACTACCGCTAGAGCGCCCGTTGCTCCCGAGATCATACCTGGGCGACCACCAATGACCGCGGTAATTAAACCCACCATAAATGCCGCATACAAACCCACTAAAGGTTCTACACCGGCAACAAAGGCAAAGGCCACTGCTTCAGGAACTAAAGCGAGTGCAACCGTTAAACCGGAAAGTAAGTCATTTTTGACTGTAGCTCCCCGAAATTTTGGAAATTCAAACATGTTCTTAGGATCCAATAAAGAACGAAAGGAAATGGGGCGGGAGTCTAGCACTTAATGTGATTCAGTTCAAAAAAACATCAGCTTTTGTTCAGCTTTTTTTAGCCAAGTTTGCCGCTTAAACCCTTGTTAAACTTGAGTTGCATCATTAACTAGTTCATCCTTTAGCGAGATATTGCAAAGGAGTGAAATGAATCATGAGCGGGCAGCAAAAAACGCCTAATTGGCAAGCGCTTTTCCAGCAAAGTAAAGCCTTTGCGCTTTTCTTGTTTGAGCGGATAAAACAAGAAAAACTGACTATGATCGCCGGCTCATTAGCTTACGTTACCTTACTCTCCCTGGTGCCTTTAGTAGCAGTTACCTTTTCAATTATTAGTGCCTTCCCGGTATTTTCTGGCTTTCAAACCTTAATCGAAGATTTTGTGTTTAGTAACTTTGTGCCGGCCTCTGGTGAAGTGGTGAAGCAGAGTTTGCGCGGCTTTGTGGAAAACGCCTCAAAAATGACTGCGGTAGGTATTGCTGCTTTAGCCGTAGTGGCCTTAATGCTGATTTCGGCTATTGATAATAGCTTGAATATTATTTGGCGGGTTAAAGAAAAGCGCCGCTGGAGTAGTGCCTTTCCAATGTATTGGATGATTCTAACTTTGGGACCTTTGTTAATGGGTGGGAGCTTGGCGCTAAGTTCTTACATCTTCTCAATGCAGCTATTTGCCGATGAGACGCTGCTGGGCATTTGGAATCAAATACTGCGCATGGTGCCTTTAATCTTTTCAATAGGTGCCTTTTGCTTGTTGTATTTATTGGTGCCAAACAAGTCGATTCGTTTCATGCACGGTTTAAGTGGTGCTGTGGTAGCGGCTTTGTTGTTTGAGCTGGGTAAACGAGGCTTTGCTTTTTATGTTGCATCTTTTCCTTCTTACCAAGTTATTTATGGTGCGTTAGCCACCATTCCTATTTTGTTTGTATGGGTTTATGTCAGTTGGATTGTGGTGTTGATTGGCGCCGAAATTACCGCCGCTTTAGGCGAGTTTACCGAAGACCAACAAGCACAAGAGAACAGTATTATCATTGAGGAGTCTGAATGATTGCGTTGATTCAACGGGTCACACAAGCCAGCGTAAGTGTGTCTGATCAAATTATTGGTGAAATAGGGCCTGGCTTATTAGTGCTGTTAGGCGTCGAGCAAGGTGATGACCAAGCAAAGGCCACCAAGCTTTGTGAAAAAGTGATTAAGTACCGCATTTTTGCAGACCAACAAGGCAAAACCAACCTCAACGTGCAGCAAGCTGGCGGCAGTATATTGGTGGTCTCTCAGTTCACTTTGGTTGCTGATACCGACAAAGGTTTACGCCCTGGTTTCTCTAAAGGCGCTAGCCCCGAGCAAGCCAAACACCTTTATGAACACTTTGTTAGTGCCTGTCGCGACCGTGGAATGGCCACCGAAACCGGTGAATTCGCCGCCGATATGCAAGTCTCTTTGGTCAACGACGGGCCGATGACTTTTTGGCTACAGATTTAATTTTCATCAATAAAATCGAAACTTTGCGGCGGCTCACATATCAGATTTGCTGCCTAGAAAGGCAATTGACACAAATGACTTTAATCGGTCATATTAAGAGAAAGCGCTTTCACGGGTAAGCTTAAAATCTGACTGTGCCCAGAAAGGTTTTGTGTGAGAGCGCTTACAAATACAGAGAGGCTATAGTAATAATGGCAACGATCAAGGAAGTCTCTGATCTAGCGGGTGTTTCGCAAGCAACCGTATCCAGAGTAATGAACGGCAATAACAAGGTTTCCGATGTTAATCGCGAGCGAGTTATGGCCGCGATGGACAAATTGGGTTATCAACCTAACTCTTTTGCGCAGGCTCTGGCTACTAACCGCTCTTACAGTGTTGGGATTGTAGTAGGTACCTTATCGGGTCCGTTTTTTGGACCAATGATGCACAGTATCGAGTCAGTATTACGCAAAGAGGGTCAGCACCTTATTGCCACGAGTGGGCACGACAATATTGAGCAAGAGCGTGAAGCCATTCGATTTCTTAATTCACGCCGTGTTGATGCCATATTGCTGGTGGTTCAAGCCATGAGCGATGACGAATTGATTGAGCTGTGTACCCGTAACCCAAATGTATTTGTATTAAACCGTTATGTGCCAGAACTAGCGCACCGTTGTATTTATTTGAACAACGAGCTAGGTGGCTATTTGGCCACCAAACATTTAATTGATTTAGGCCATACTCGCATTGCTTCGATTACCGGTCCATTGGTGCACTTTGATGCGCGAGAGCGTCTACAAGGCTATCGAAACGCGCTGAGTGAAGCGGGCATAGAATACGATCCTCAACTTATTGTTGAAGGTTTGTATCAAGAAGATGGTGGTACTAAAGCGGCGGCTAAGCTGTTTCAGCGAGGTATCGATTTTACTGGTGTGGTGTGTGGTAACGATAACATCGCTATTAGTGTTTATGACATTCTGTCGCAAGATAACGAATCTCCGGCAGAGCGCATTTCAGTGGTGGGCTACGATGATATGTTTTACTCGCGCTACTTGCGACCAAAGCTAACCACCATTCGTTTTCCTATTGAAGAAATGGGTACTATTGCTGCCAATATGGTGTTGCAAAATTTAGCCGATAAAAATTTGGTCAATGGCGTGCAGTTAGAGCCCTCGCTTATTGTGCGTGAATCTAGCGCCCCACCAGTTAGTTAATAAGCATATCTATATGTAAGGAGTTTGAATGTGATTATTCCCCCCCAGCTTTAAACGACTCCTTGCTTGGTGTTAGCTATAGGCTTCTACAAGTTTATAGCTAACATCGATCGCCAGTGACAACTGGTCGTCTTTTTAATCCCATAATATGTGTAACATGCCGCCCCGTGGGCGCAGTTTGAGGTTGTTGTATGTCTTTTGATTTTCCAAAGTCGTCTCCGTTTCGCCGTTCGGATTTTATTTTTGGTGTAGCAACCGCTGCCTTCCAAATCGAAGGTGCTAACCAAGAAGATGAGCGCTGCGAATCTATATGGGATCGCTTTTGTGCCACTCCTGGGAAAGTAGCCAACGGTGACGATGGCGCTATAGCTTGCGATCATTACCACCGTTGGGAAGAAGATCTGGAAATGATTGCAGAGCTGGGTGTAGATGCTTATCGTTTATCGATTGCTTGGCCACGGATTATGCCGGTAGAAGGCCAGGTAAATGACAAAGGCATCGCCTTTTACCAACAGCTCATTGCCAAACTTAAACAGTTGGGCATAAAGCCATTTGTTACCCTTTATCACTGGGATTTACCTCAGTACCTTGAAGACAGAGGTGGTTGGTTAAGTCGTGAAACAGCATATAAGTTCGCTGAATTTGCCGACATTATGACTAAAGCATTGGGTGATGATGTATATAGCTATGCCACCTTTAACGAGCCTTTGTGTAGTGCCTTTTTAGGTTACCGCTTTGGCCAACATGCACCAGGTTTAACCGAAGATAAGTTTGGTTTTCAAGCTGCCCACCATATTCTGCTAGCACATGGTTTAGCCCTACCTAAGATGCGTGAGAATGCGCCAAATGCAGAGCACGGCATCGTGCTTAACTTCACGCCGGCTTACCCTGCTGATCCGAACAATGCAGCAGATGTGCTGGCTGCCGACTTTGATGAGCAACAAGGTATTCATTGGTTTTTACAGCCAATCATCGAAGGACAATACCCAGAAGCGATTCGCCAGCAGAAACCGCTATGGTGGCCAACCATTTTGCCTGGTGACTTAGAGCTAATAAAGCAGCCCATCGATTATTTGGGCATCAACTACTATACCCGCCATGTGATTAAAGCTACCGAACATGGTCCAAAACAGGTGACTTTAGAAGGCGTAGAGCGCACCGATATGGGTTGGGAAGTGTGTCCACAAGCCTTAACCGGCTTGCTCACTAAACTCAATGAGCGATATAAACTGCCACCAATTTTTATTACCGAAAATGGTATGGCTGGGGCAGATACCCTAGAAGATGGCAAAGTGATCGACCAGCAACGCTGCGATTACTACCAATCGCATTTGAATGCGCTCGCCGATGCCATTGAGCAAGGGGTTGAGCTAAAAGGCTATTTTGCTTGGAGCTTAATGGATAACTTCGAGTGGGCCTTCGGTTACGAAAAGCGTTTTGGCATCGTATATGTTGATTACGAAACCCAGCAACGGGTGCCTAAACAAAGCGCTACTTACTTTCAACAGTTTCTAAAACAACGCGCAGGAGCATAATTATGGCGTCACTGTCATTTAAAGATCTTCGTAAGAGTTACGGTAAGGTCGAAATCGTTAAAGGTTTCGATATAGAGATGAGTGATGGTGAATTTGTTGTATTACTCGGCGCGTCGGGTTGTGGTAAGTCAACCATCTTAAGAATGGTGGCGGGTTTAGAGACCATCACTTCGGGTCAGATTAACATGGGCGATAAATGCCTGAATGATGTTGACCCGAAGGATCGCGATTTAGCCATGGTATTTCAAAGCTACGCGCTTTACCCGCATATGACAGTGTACGAGAACATTGCCTTTGCGCTCAAGGTTCAAGGGGTTAACAAAGAAGAAATTAAGAAATCGGTAGAGTGGGCCGCCGATATGCTACAGCTAACTGATTACCTTAATCGTAAACCCAAGCAACTGTCTGGCGGCCAACGCCAGCGAGTAGCTATGGGACGCGCCATGGTGCGCACGCCTAAGCTGTTTTTGTTTGATGAACCACTGTCCAACCTAGACGCTAAATTACGTGGAAAAATGCGCGCTGAAATAAAAGACATGCACAATAAGTTGGGCGTCACCACTTTGTATGTAACCCATGATCAGGTTGAGGCAATGACCCTTGCTGATCGGATTGTGGTAATGAACAAAGGGGTTACCGCGCAAATCGGCACGCCTTACCAAGTATTTACCCAGCCAACAAACCAATTTGTTGCAGGCTTTATTGGTTCACCGTCGATGAATATGATCCCAGCCAAAGCAAAGCAGGTGCAGGGAGAGTGGCTATTAGAGTTAGTAGGTCAAGAAATTAAGGCGCCTGAGAAGTTTGTTGGGAAGTTACAAGAAGGCCAAGAGCTAACCTTGGGTATTCGCCCCAACGATATTCACTTGCACGAGAAACAGCTAGAACCAAGCCATGTGATTGCGGCTAAAGCTACTTTCACCGACAGTGAATTACTGGGGGCTACTATGCATGTTAAAGCCGAGCTAGGTGGGCAAAGCATTGTTATTGAAGCGCCGGCAGAGCACAGCAAATTACCCAGTGCATTAGACATCTTTTTAGATGCTACCTTTGTGCACTTGTTTGATGGTGAAACCCAAGAGTCTTTAGCTAAGCCTTAACATGCGTTAAGCACAAAATAAAAAGCCAGCTTAACGCTGGCTTTTTTGTGGTTGAGTGCGAGGCTTAGCCTAGCACCACTTCAACCTGATGTTCTCCGTCAGTAAATACCGGAAGCAGCTTACCGCTAATCGCTTCACCGTTAACCTTAATGCTTGCCACACCTGAGCTAACACCCTGTGGATTGCTCACAGTGATATTGTATTGAGCGCCACGGTAGCGACGTTTCACGCTAAAGCTTGGCCAAGCTTTAGGAATACAAGGGTCAACCTCAAGACCTGCTAAGGTAGGTTTAATGCCCAGTATGTATTGGGTTCCCGCTACATAGGTCCAGGCAGAAGTACCAGATAACCAAGCATTACGTCCCATACCAAATTGTTTGTGCTCATTACCTAGTATGTTTTGCGGGTAACAATAAGGTTCAGATTGGAACACATCCAAGTTATCGTTATGGAAGGCCGGGTTAATTTGGTTGTAGTATTCAAACGCTCGGTCACCGTTGCCAGCAATGGTTTCAGCCATCATTACCCAAGGGTTAGAGTGTAAGAAAATGCCGCCATTTTCTTTAGCTCCCGGTGGGTAAGTACTTACCCCTCCAAGCTGAGGATCAAAGCCGTTGTAGCCAGGGCCTGATAGCATAATGCCGTACTTTGTATTAAGTTTGTGATTCACTGCATCTAAGCCGGCCAACATGCGGTCGCCTTCGGCAAAGCCTGAAATCACCGGCCAAGATTGGCCATTGGTATACAAGCTACCGTGCTGGTTTTTATGAGAGCCAATTGGCTCGCCTTCATTGGTAAAGTAGCGTACCCACCATTCACCATCCCAAGCATGTTGATTAACCCGTTGCTTCATTTCTTGGTAGTAGCCATTTAGCAATTCCAGGTTGGCTTTATCGTCGATAGCTGTCGCAATGTCGATTAGCTCTTTAAGCGCCTTACCAAATAGGTTGGCAACAAATAAAGATTCCGCGCCGCTAGGTAGGTTAACCGTGTCATTCCAGTCGGCAAACCCTAAAAGCGGTAGGCCATGTTCGCCAATGTTATTCCAAGTAAAATCAATGGATTTTAGTAGGTGTTCGTAAACACTGCCTTGGCTGCGATCGGCTAGCTCTAAGGTTTTGCTGTAGTAGGTAATCGGTTTGTCTAAGAAGGCTAAATCGCCTGTTTCTTTTAAGTATTGCGCAACAGTAAGCACAATCCATAAGTGGTCATCACCATAGTAATCTGGGCAATCAGGCTCTTCACGAGAGTCACCTTCGTTGGCTTCCATGGTGAGTGGGAAGTACTGGTGCATGGCCGAACCATTCTCTAGCTGAACCGACAGCAAGCGCTCGGCAAACTCGCGTGCTTCTTGCGGCATGTGTGCCATTACGCCGATTAAATCTTGTGAGGAGTCACGGAAGCCAATGCCACGAGCACCATAACCTAGCTGGTAAAGCGACAAGTAGCGTGACCAGTTTTTAGTGGTATGACATTGACGTGGGTTGTGCACGTTGAGCATTGAGTTCATAGCGTTGTCTGGAGTGTCTACCTGCATCACATCAAGGTAGTTTTCCCAAAAGCCACTTAGCTCAGCAAATGCTTGATCAACTGCTTGTTCGTTACGGTATAAAGCAATATCAGCTTCAGCGTCTTGCAAGTTAGGTACTTGGCCCAGCTGGGTGATGACGCGCTCAGATTGTCCTGGAGCTAGTTCGCCCAGCTTAACCAACAAGGCACCAACGTTATCACCTCGGTCACATTCAGAGTTACTTAGGCTAGCTTCTTGTAAAGATAAAGGCTTAGACCAAGAACCAAACTCGTTATCGCCAAGAAATGCCCGACGATCCCCTTCCCATGAATCCACAGGGCGGTTACAGCTTAGGTAGTTAACTGCGCTATCGCGTTTCATGTAGGCGTATTGTTCTAACACCACATGGCCGCTATCTTCAGCGTGCGCTTTTAGGGTCATGGTTTGCGGAACCCAGTCAGCGTTAACTAACTGCTTTAATGCGTCGAAGTGGGTGAACTCATACACCGGTGCTACGTCAACCACTTGGTTTTGTTGGCTAATGTTAGTTACTTTAATGTCTTGTAATAGGGTGCTAGAGCCTTGTGGTACAAAGATTTTTACGTCAACTTGTAGGCCTTGCGCTTCTACAACCCAGCGGGTGTAAGATAAACCTACTCGACATTCAAACTTGTCTAAGGCTTCTAAACACGGCGTATAAAACGGAGAAAATAGCTGGTAGCCCTGCTCGGTTTCACGGCGAATGTAAATGGTAGAACCCTTGAATTCAGACTGAGGCAGCTGAGCAATGTACTTGGTGATGCGGTTTAAGGCCGGATCTTGCTTACACACTACTGTGCCACCGGTGGTGTCAACTAGGCCGCCAAAGTCTAGCGTGCCAACGTAGTTAGCCCATTTGATCGGCGTTTTTGGTGTAGTGAGTACGTACTCTTTGTTTTGGTCATCGAAGTAACCGTATTGCTTGTTCATATTTACCTCAAGTTTTAAGCTGAATGCTGTTCTGGCTTGGTGTTTGAAGTCACCAAGGGCAAGGAAAAGATCATTCCAGGGCGGAAGTAACGACCAGCGGTGTACTTCAATCCGGTATGGTGAAGGGCGTAAAACAGCGTTTGGCTGTCTAACTGAAATTGTTGACACAAAGTGGCAGTGCGCAGCTTAAACTCGCTGAGCTGGCGTGGAATATCGGCGGCGATTCGGCCGTCGGCATAGAGTAAGCCTAGTTCAATAAGTGCCTTGTTAAGCTCAATCGCTGTTGCATCATCAAGCTGGTCAAACTGCTTGGTGTCAAAACGGCAGCTGGCGTTAAAACCCTCTGGCGCTGCAAAGGGAACGCGAGCATCAAGATATAAATTGCGGTAACAGGCACTGAGTAAATCAGCCGCTTGCTGTTGCATACCCAAGGCGGCCATGGCATTGACTAGTGAATACTGCACGCCAATCCATACATCGTGGGCTTGGAAATTATCCCACTCTTTAGTGTCGCCGTTACGGCTCACTAAATTAGCGGCTCCTACTCGCGCGCTGTTTATTTGGTAGTTGTGTTTATAAACGTATTCTAGAGCGCGGCGCTGTTGCTGCTCACTAGCGACGGCGGGCAGTTGCAACATCCGGCAGTAACTGTCGGCCAACAACTGATCGGCAAAACTGTCATCGCTGTCTAGGTTTAGTTTATCTAACCATGACTGTTGCCAAAAATCGCCCAGCGTAATCAGTGCAAGTTTACGCAGTTGGCGGCATGGTTTCGGATTTTCGGCGTCAATTGGCCAAGTTTGTTCACCATGGTGTTTAACCCACAACCGTTCAAGGTTTGGATTTAACTCACCCAGTTCTAGTGGTTCTGGAATAGTTAACCAGCGGTTAAGCGCTTCCACCAACTCCACCGAGCAGCTGTTTTGCTTAAGCTTCATCTGTTGAGCAAATGGGCTGTTGAGCAAGCTGGTAATGAGTTGCTCGCGCTGGCTTTCTTTTATGTCACCAATTTGCAAAGGCGTGACATAAAAGTGGAAGTAGCCAGCTTTTTCGTCCCATAAACTGGCTTGAAATTGTTTGCGTGCGCAGCTTGCAAGGTAGCGGTATTCCTGAGGAATACTGGCTTTGTTTAGCAGTTCAGCAATGCTGGCATAAGCTTCTAAACTGGCTATCCACAATGAACCGCAATATACCGAAATACCATGCGACGACAGATTATCAAAGGTGTCGTCGGTGCCTCGGGTTAATGGAAAACACTGCCCTGGCTCAACCATCGCTTGCAAGTAATGCATTGCCGCTTGGCAAGCTTCCCAGCAATCTTGCAGTAAGGTCTTATCACTGTGAAAACGATAATGACGCAATAACATCAAAATGTACTTTGGTGCTAAATCTTTCCATTCTTTTACGTTGTGCCAATCGTAGGCGTCGGGCTTGGCATCAAAGGGGCTGCCAAGATCATGAATCACCGCACCACGCACTGCGCGAGGGCCTTCGGTTTTGCTATTGGGTAAATCTGCATGTGGCAGGCCTACATACTCGTGGTGACGACGCACAATAGAGTTTTCCGCCAATACCGCCTGTGAGAAGTGACGCATTACTGCGCCATCTAAGCGTGGGAAGCACTGTAACAGCGAGAATGAACCATAAAAGTAAACATCTAATGAATTGAAGAAAGGATAGTCGGCACACTCTCTTACTAAGAAGCGGTCTTGTTCATCCCACACTGTAGCTTCAGCTAAAAATGATAGGGTGTTTAGCGCCAGTGTACGTGTTTCAGCTTTGCCGCTGGTGGACATAGGCAGCGTATCTAAGCAAGCATCGGGCATTAATTGTTGATTCACTGTAGCAAGCGCGGCTTGCACTTGAGGCTCTATTTCAATGGCTTGCTTACAAATAGCTAAGGCGCGGCCTTGGGCTTCTGGGTAGAACTGGCGGTACTTTTTCTGGCTGCTTAAGCCGGGTAATTGAATATGTGGGAAGTCGAGCACCAGTGAGAATAAGATCTCAACACTTTCACCTGGAGCTAGCTCACCACTTACACATAAGGCACTCGAGCTTAGTTCGCGCCCGCTATAAATGCCACGATCAACTGCTTGTGCGAAACGTCCGCTGGCGAGGGCGCCGGCAATTTGTTGGCTGCTGGTGTTGCTATAAAAATATGGTTTTGCGCTAACACAACACTGCGTTGGTGCTGATACCGAGATACAGCTTTGGCCATCAAAATCTACACCTGGGCTGGCTTTACCAGTCATTTCTATGGCGTAGTGGCGGCTATTTTCTGTTTGCCAGCTGGTGGCATGAGCCTGCTGAGCATTGGCTGCGCGCACCAAGCTACAAGCTGCATCCTGAACCCCTGGGCGCTGTTTAATGGCCTGAAAACCGCTGAGATTTTCTAGGCTTCTTACCAAACTAAATAACTGACTCTTATCGCTGGTATTGTGCAGTACCACCCGCGTATAACTAAGCGGCAGCGCTGCCCAATCTTCATGATTAGGAATAACCGGACTGTAGTGGTACTTGCTGACTTTTATCGCTTGTTGGCCGCTAAACTGTTGTTTGGCCACTGGATAAAGTGCGCTGTAGTCTATTTGTTCGCAAGGCCAAGCCGCGACACCGTTATATTGCTGAGACTCCCAGTCGCCAATTAAGGCCTGTTGTGATTGCTGTTGCAGCCCTAAAGCACCATCGTAGAAATCCAATAACCAACTTATATTCAACTGAGTGCTGTGATTAGCCGCGTCAATCAGTTGTTGAGTTTTGCTAGATAACTCTACTTTCCAACGCTGTAAGTTCGCCGCGTTCCATTGATAAAACTCTGGCTCACCAAGTAGCTGCTGAAGAGTGGCAAGCTGTTGCTCTACATTCATGTCGGTGGTAAATAGCGGTGCTTGTTCAACCTTGCTTAAAGCAAAGAATTTTTGTTTTTGCTGAAAATCGCTGAGGTTAACAATGACTAGTTTTTGCTCGTCGGCTGCAGTTTGGCTTAAGTAGAAGTCTTCCAAGCGCAGGCTATCGCGCTGGTGGTCGCTTAAATGCAAGCCGGGAAGCATATGTAATAAAGGCGTTGTACCTGCTGGAGTAAAGGTATAAGCACTACCAATACCGCCTAAAGCAATGCCAGTATCCGCCGGTGTAGTACTTAAAGGAACGTACCAAGGTTGAATAAACTCATCCGCTAATCCTGGGCTCATCAAGTGCTTAACTTGGCCGTGATAACTGGATTGGGCGGTGTAACGATGCAACATTGGTTCAACCTCTCTAAATACCTTGATGTGTAAGCGCTTTCACATGGCATGTTAACAGTTGGGATTTGCTTGTTTAGCGCCTCAATTCGAAAAAGTGATCAGCTTCAATAAAAGATTTCGTAATAGGAAAGCCATGAAAGAAGCTGTCATTTTTCATTAGTGAATGTTGATTTCTGATATCTGCTACTCCGCTACGAGCTATACAGATTGCGGCTTTAGCTAATAGTTCCTTGAGGGGATGAGGTTCTGAAAGTGTATTCTTAATAGAGCTGAAGTATTGCTTTAGCCAAGAAAACGTTAGTTGAGTCTTTACTTAGTTCATTCTATTCAAGACATATCAGCTTACCGATGGGAGCTTGAAGGAATTAAGGTGGAGCGTTCACATTTGTTACATGCTTTTTCACATAGAACATCAACTTAAAACACTATCAATAATAAAGGTATGCTCCAAAATTCACAGTTAAAGTAACTTGTTAACGCTAATGGCAGCGTTCAAAAATGTATAAATGATCTCTTATAAAAAATTGTTTGATGCGCTTCACATAGTTTGTTTTTTACACTGAACTTCTTGATGTGAAAAAACATCATTTGTTTCATGGCTCTGTCATAACTTTGTTGAGGTGTTATTTTTTTCATTAAATACATATGGTTATACATGTAAGTGCTTTCTTGAAATGGAGGGTGTTTTGAGTATATTTCATGAAACTGAATGTATGAAAATTGTATATTTTGTGATCGCCACTATTTGCAAGCGTTTTCATTAGTGATGGAGGTCACTTATTTATCTTATTTTGAGTTCTATACTGCTAAACCATGGCTAGTTGGCCATATATAAAAAAAGCTTCCAATAAAATTTCAAGATTCACACGGAGTTGAACAAAATGAAAATGAAAGCGCTTACAATTGCAATTGCAGTCGCGTCAGCGGCAACCTCTCTTAGCTCATTCGCTGGTACCCCTAATTTTTCTGGTTACGGTCGTTATGCTTTTGAAGCATCTAATGACCCAATCTCAGTTATTCAAGGGGATTTTGCTGTTATCAACGGTGTAGGTCGTCTAGGTAATGAAACTAACTGGATGGAGTGGATGCTTTCTCAAGACTTTGAGAATGGTGACGCTAAGTTTGACATGAACGTTATGATTAACACCCCAGGTTACTCGCCAACTTGGGGCGATACCATTGGTCTGGCTCAGTTCTATGGCGGCGGTAAAGGTATCTTTGCTTCTCAACCAGATGCATACGTATGGGCGGGTAAACGCTTCTACGGTCGTGAGCAAGGTGGTCTAAGTGATTACTACATGATGAGTGCTGACGGTACAGGTGCAGGTGTTGACAACCTAGACTGGGGTTTTGCTAAATTTGACTTAGGTTGGACTCAAGCGGGTGACGGTGCACTTTCTCCAAGTGTTGATAACGGCACAATTAATAGCTTAATGTTGCATCTTCACGATATTAAAATCACTGATAACGCTTCTTTAAAGTTCCGCTATAACTACTCTTTCGCCTTAGCAGGAGAAAAAGATGCATATGATAACGATACTGCCCATCAGTTCTTTGCCGCATACCGTCAGGGCTTAGGAAACGGATGGTTTCAGTTAGCCGCACGTTATGAAACCGATGCAGCAGCGTTAACTTTTTCTAATGCGGCTGGGCATAACTGGTCTAACGTTCGTGACGTAAACGCTGATAGCTTCGGTGTGTTCTTGGATGGTGCAGTTAGCTTTGGTGAAATGACCGCTATGGAGTATAACGCTAACTGGTTACGTATTGAGTGTGAAGACGGCCGTCAAAGCTGTTTGAATGACCTACCTGCCAACAACGCGTTTAAAGAAAACAACGAGTACAGCGTTGCGGTTCGTCCTCAGCACCATTGGAATGAGTTCATGGCCACTGCCATTGAAGCTGGCTACCAGTCTTCGGAAAGAGATGGTGTTAGCAGTGACGCTTGGAAAGTGACCTTGTCACAAAACTTCCAAGTGGGTCACTTCATGTGGTCTCGTCCGGTAGTTCGTTTCTACGCAGTAACGGGTGAAGTAGATACCGAAGGAAAAGATAAAGAAGATGTAACAAAAATTGGTGCCATGGTTGAAGCTTGGTGGTAAGCCGAGCTAAGCTGAGTACAGTTTATTAGGTACTCAACCAAGGAGTGGGCGCTAAGCGTTTAGCGCCCACCATTAAGAGGTGGAAATTTGAAAAAAGTATTAACGGTTATTGTGGGCTGTATATTAGCTAGCGGCTGTTCAAGCTCTAGCGATGAGAAGCCTTTTGAAGTCACAGACCCGTTTCGCACCTGGAACACTCAATATGTAGATGAAGCTAAAATAGCTGCCAATCTGCAGTCAAATAATGTTTCGCCATTACTTCCTTCTCAACTGCAATACCAGTTATTAGCTCTAGATAGAACAAATCGAATAGATGTTACCGAAAAGTCGCCAGTAGTGCGTTTTCCTGAAGGAAACTCTTATACGGCTGCTTTGTTAATTCCTGAAAACATTACCCAGTTTACTTTTTACTTAGATAGCATTGTTGGCAGAACCGTATTTGTACCTACAGTTGTTTTCTATGATGAAAGACTAAAAGAAGTGCTTAGAGTTGAAGATAGCACCTTAAATGCTGAAGGTTTTCTCAGCATGAAACAGGAACTGCTGCCAGAGCAAGCTAAGCGAGCGCGTTACCTATTGGTATACAGCAAAGCAACCGAGTTTGCTGGAAGAACCGAATTGATTGACCCTAAAACAACTTATGAAGAAAAAACCGGCGGTGGTTTACCCGCTACCTTCAAGTATTACTCTAAGCACTCGCCTATTGGTAACTTAGATATTCGCTTCAGTGATGTGTTGTTTAGTTCGTCTTTTGTTACAACACCTGCAAGCACAAGCCAACAGAATGTAACGCCCGTTGAGCCAGCGCCAGTTAAGGCTGAGTCAGCGAGCACTGCCGCGGCAGCTACAGCAGCTACAACAGCTGTAGTGGTTAGCCAAGCTAAAGATGAAGAAATGCTCAGTGATACTGAGAACTTCTATCTTGAGCAGATTAGCAAAGCGGTAGAAAAGAATGACCTCTCTAGGGCCTTAAACCTAGTTGAGGAGGCAGAGCGTGCCGGATCTTCAAAAGCGCAATCCCATTTTATGGAGCAGTTGAAGAAACAGCAGCAACAGTAGTGCAGTACACAAGTGTGTTTTTTCTAATCCCTGTTTATACGGCGCCTCGTGCGCCGTTTTTTTTGGCTGAGCGTTCACAACGGGGTGTAAAACAAGCCGATAGTAGACTTACCTGTGTTTGCTGGTTTAAGTCTGCCTTAGTTCACTGGTAGGCTATTCATAGTGAATTCGCTGTCGTTAAATATGAGTTTACTTTGGTCGCGACCATCTTGATGAATCAGATAACCTGCGTTGCGCAGCGCCATAATGTAAGCCGATAAGGGGCTGTAGTTAAACAAACTATCGTTAGCGTCCAGCTCTACATTTAGGTCTAAATAGCGCAGTAGCTGCAGTGGGCTGTTTACGGCACTCAGCTCAAAAGGCAAAAGTTTTGCGTTGCCTGAGAGCTTTATATCTCCCACCATGGCAAGGTCCTGAAAGTTTGAATTAATCTTTAAGTCTAATTGTTCTAGCTGCCACTCTAAGCCTTCTGAAACCAGCTCCTGCACTAAGGTATCTAAATCTTGCTCTGAGCGTTGCTGTTGATTAACTCCTGCTAGCGCTATCAAACTTTGCATAGGAACGCCGCCGATATTGGAGGTAAGAATTAGCTCGTTCAAGGTAAATCTTTGTTGCGCTTCTTTAAAGTCAAATTGTTCTAAGGAGCTGTCTACGCTGATAAATGCTCGCTGTTGCTGTTCGCTGAACTGATTGCTCACCACCAAGTTTTGTATATCTAACAGGGTGTGACCTTGTTCTAGTTGTAGGCTTAATTGCTCAATTGACCAATTTGCGCTTTCTACCAGTGTCCAGCCTTGGCGCTGACTAAACTGCTCAGTTGCGCTCAATTGCTGTAGACGAATATGGTCGCCGTTTTGTGTGCTGTCATCTAAGTCCATACCCTGCCAGCTTAGGCTTGCTGTGCCTTTAGCAAAATCTAAGTCGCTGCTTGAGGTCACGATTAAAGGCTTAAAGCGCAGGTCTACTTGTGGGTAGCTGTGCTCGAAGCTGTCGATACTCAAGGACTGTGTTAAGTTTTGGGTAACTAGATTGGCCTGCCATTGTCCAAGGTGAGGAATACTGTTGAGTTGAAAATTTTGCAGCCATTGCTGGTAGTCACCTTGTTGCTCATCCACCTGCCATTCACCACTAAGCCATAATGGCCAAAAGTTTATTTTGTGCTGCAACATGATGGTGAACGCTTGTGGCTCTAAGCCGAGATCTGCAAAGTTTCCCTCTATTTGCCATTGCTCTTGGCGAGTGAACCAGTTTTTACTTATTAGGCTTTGTTGATAAGTCCAAGCGTGTTGCTCATTGAGCTTAGTGCTTAACTGTTCTACTTGGCGTTGATATTGGTACTGGCTAAAAAATTGTCCACCAACTGCGCTAACTATTAGCACGGCTAAGAACACTACGCTTTTTTTGAACATTGAGCAGCAACCTACTTTAATATCGTTTTGTTGAATAAGCATTCTATATGTAAATGCTGGGCAATAGTAATACCAATCGTACTAAGTAACTGTTCATTCTATCTGGTTAAAATACTCGATAACTGCGTTAGAATTTTTGATTGTAGAATAACTACTTATCGAAAAATCCTGCCTTATTCTCGAGTATTTTTCCTGCGATATTTCTGATCCCTTACTTAGTGTGATTGGTATAAGATTGTCGGCTTGCTGGATGCCTTAGGAGTATTTTTATTTGTTAAACCAACTATTAGCCTTATTGGCTGACCTTTACACACCGCTGCAAGCTTTTGCGCTGCTCTGGGTGGGTTGGCGACTGTTTAGAAATAGCGAAACTCGGCAGCTATTTAAGCAAGTTAGCGGCTGGTTATTGCTGAGTATTCTAATTAGTTATTCGTTGATGTTTGCTGATAACCACTGGCAATGGTGGCCAAGCTTTGGCTTAGATTACAGCACCCATACCGCCATAGCCTTTAGTTTGCAGCTGGCTATTCATAAAGTGCTGCCAAAACAACGCGTGGTTTCTTGGTTAGCTTACCTCGCTTATTTATGCCTGATGTGGCTATTGAACTATCACAGTGTGATGGACATGCTAACTACCATGTTAAGTGTTGGTTTATTGTTGCAATTAAGTGCAATATGTAACGTTGGCAAAGCAGCTACAAAATAAATGTAGGCTATGCTGAGTGAATTATTGTTAATGACAAGTGTCATAGTAAGACACTGGAAAGCTTCAGCAGGTCTGCTAGCAAAGCAAGAAGGGAACCGCCATGTTTAAGGTAATTTGTCCGGATGCATCGGGTGAAATGGATAAGTATTATCGATTTCGCTGGGAAGTATTGAACAAGCCTTTGCAGCTGCCGCTTGGCAGTGAACGAGATGCCTATGATGACCATAGCATTCATCGCATGATTCGCGATCGCCAAGGAGAGCCTTTAGCGGTTGGACGTTTATTCTTAAGTGACAACAAAGAAGCGCTCATTCGTCATGTTGCTGTCTGCCCCGAGCAGCGCAAACTAGGTTTAGGCACTTTATTGATGATGGCTCTAGAAGAAGCCGCTCACGACGAAGGCGTAGAGCGCATTGTTGTTAATGCGCGTGGTGATGCTCAAGCCTTTTTTACTAGCTGCGGTTTTGAACCTGCCGGTAACCCAACTTTCGATAAAGTAAAAATTAAAGTCCAGCAAATGGTTAAAGAGTTGTCGCCAGAGCACCGCTTTGTAAGACAACCTAAACTTTGTACTCAGCTACAGCAGATGTTTAACCAACAAATCCCTTTAAGCGAAAAAATGGGTGTGCGTTTACATCAATACACCGGTAACGAGCTCACTACCAAGTTGCCGATTGCCGGAAACGGCAATCCTCATTCCACCATGTTTGCTGGCAGTATCTACAGTCAAGCGGTGCTGTCTGGTTGGGGAATGATTTGGCTGATGCTAGAAGAACACGGTTTTGCGGGTGACATTGTGTTGGCAAAAGGGGAGATTAAGCATCGCAAAGCGATTGACCAAGATGCTCTGGCCAAAGTGAAGAAGAGCCAAATGAAAGGCAGTTTACTACCGCTCATCGAGGGTAAAAAGTGCAAAATGACCGTGACTGTTCAAGTCTGTCATAACAAAGAAGTGGCCGCGGAGTTTAAAGGTTTCTATGTCATCCTACCCAAACCTCAGGTTGAGCTAGACAGCTAAGCGTTTAGTTACACCCTACTGCGATCCTTGTGTGTGAATCCAAGTATATTTAGTATGTAAATATACTTGGCTCGCACAATCAGGAAAACTTATATGCAACATCTTTATCGCTTTAGTCTCAAGCAGTTATCGGTGTTTGTATCTATAGCCGAAACCCACAGTGTGAGTGTTGCCGCTCAACAACTCGCAATGACCCAATCTGCTGCCAGCATGGCTTTAAACCAGCTAGAGACCGGCTTAGGTCAAAAGCTGTTTGAGCGACAAGGCAAGCGTCTTCGCCTCAATCACTGGGGGCACTGGCTACGCCCGCGAGCCAAGCGGGTACTGATGGAAAGCCAGCACATTATGCAAGGCTTTGCCGGCCAACAAGTGATTAGCGGTGAGCTGAGTGTTGGTGCTAGTCAAACCATCGCTGAGTATTTTCTAGCTCAAATCATTGCCGGTTTAGATAAAAGCTATCCTGATTTAGCAATTAGCCCGCAAATCAGTAATACCGAAGCGGTGATAGCTGGTTTACTCGACTACCGCCTGCAACTTGGCATTATTGAAGGGCATTGTTCAGATAGCCGAATTACCCAGCAAGTATGGTGTGAAGATCAGCTAGTAGTGGTGGCGGGTAAGCAGCACCCCTTAGCTGAGCTAGAGCAAGTAAATCTCCCTAGGTTAAGCCGAGCGCGTTGGGTGCTACGCGAAACAGGCTCGGGTACCAGAGACATATTTAATGGTGCTATTCATGGCAAAATTACCAAACTCAAAGTATGGCGAGAGTATAGCCATGTCCCCAGTTTAATGGCGCTGGTTGCCGACGGTGCCTACCTCAGCTGTCTACCCTTGCGCAGTGTGGAGCAAGCGATAAAAGCGGGCGAACTGATTGCCCTAAATACACCGGATTTAGATATGCGCAGAAGCTTTAACTTTGTTTGGCGCAAAGACAGCAGCCAAAACCCACTGCGAGACTGCTTTATCGAACACGCTAATTCATTAGCTTTGGCAAGGCTAAGCGAGTGAATGGTAACCGTAGCGCGGAGCAAGAGAGAAAAGCGGGCGAACTGATTGCTCCAAAATACGCCTTATGTAGATATGCATAGAAGCTTTAACTTTGTTTGGCGCAAAGACAGTAGCCAAAACCCACTGCGAGACTGCTTTATCGAACACGCTAATTCATTAGCTTTGGCAAAGCTAAGCGAGTGAATCGGACTTATTGTAAGCTTTCTTCGGTTAAGGGGTAGCGACATTGCGGGCGGCTTGGCGCTTTGGTGAAGTCTTGCTGACTCACCGAATAGCGGCGTGGCGAAAGGTAATGGTCAAAACTTACCTCCGGCGTAGACCATGCTCCGTCAATGGTGTGAACCAAACGCCAACAGGGTTGGTCTGCTATGACTAATTTTAGTTGGTTATAGCGTTGCTCAGCTAAGTCTACTTCACCAGCCAACGTCAGCTGATAGCGGATACCTGGTAATTGCTGAGGTGCCAAACTTAATTTTCCCTGTTCCAGTTCGGCACGTAAGGAGAGGTTAGTAAACTGGGTTATGCCTTTGGGTAGGCTTTGTGGATCTTGCCAAAAGATCGGCCAGCCACTAGCTATTAGCGGGTTTGGCTTTTCATAATACTGTCGCGGGCTTTCAATGATTTGGTCAAGAGTTACTTCTAAATCGGCGCCGGGCAGTTGGATTAATTGGCTGTGAAGATCTATTGAGCCATCAATGTTCGCTCCAAAGTCGCTAAGTTTTCCTCGCAGCTTTCCCGCTAGTTCTAGATCTCCCACCAAGCTAAATTGGCGATTATTGGCTAAGCGCGCCAACGGACTAATATCTAGCAGTAGGCCGGAAAGCTCAGCTTGCCAAGGCTTATGCTCCTGATCCAACAAGGCTTGGCCTTGGAACTCAAATTGGCCTAAAGGCAGCTCTCCATACAAATTGAAATAGCCAATATTTTGGTCTGCACCTAAATCGAAGCTAACGTGGCTAAGCAGCATACCGCGGTAAGCAAGCTCGGGGGCCTCCACAAATACTTGGCTTTGCGGTTGCCAAATTTGGTCGATGCTTTGCCACTGACCATCTTGAATCACTTGTAGTTGGCGTAGCTCTACATTTAAGCCGGTAGCTGAAAAGGGCAACTGATCAGCGTAAGACAGCAGTTTCACTTGTTGTAGTTCTAGCTGCTCAATATGCAGTTGTTTTAATGGGGCTGCAGTTTTGGCTTCGCTGGCACTAGCTTCTGCTTGATTTGTTTTTTCACTATCTGTTGCTGGTAGCCAACTAGGTTGGATCGGAATCTCGTTGTTGCTAAGCAAGAGCTGATGAAGGGTAAGCGCTTGCTGTTGCCATTGATAACTTAGTGATAAACCCAACTGCCCTTTAAACAACTGGCTGCGTAAGGCATCTACGGTAAACAAGGCATCGTTAATTTGTCCGCTAGCGGTAAGGTCGCTGAACTGAATGTGGTCAATACCTAATTCATCGGCAATAAAGGCATATTCGCCACGCAGCTGTTCGGTTTGGATAGGCCAAGGGCTAGCGAGATTTTCTAGTTCCGCAGTTAGCTTGTTTAACACCACATTGTGGCCTTGGAACTGACTGGCTAGGCTAAGTTGATTTAGCAATAGGTTATCAATTTGAATACTGTCTAACCAAGCTAGCTCTGGCAAGCTACTTAACCAGTCTTGCGGCTTAGTAGGTGGGTCTATAGCCTCATTTTCTTGCGCACTCGTTTCCGCAGCAAAGTGCTCTAACCTAAAGTTGTTTAAGGCTAGCTCCCGTATTGTCAGTTGCTTATTGCTCAGTTCAGCAGAGGCATAAATCGACCCTTGTAATAGGTCGGCACCGATGTGCTCTATCACTAATTGCTGCTGGCCATAGGCAAGGCTTAGCTGTGGCAGCATTATTTCTTGCCATGGGGTGGTGAGGCGTTGCGCAGAGCTGTGTAAGGTAAACTGCCACTGGCTTGGCGCTGGCTCGTTTAGATCAATCTGCCAATCTTCTATGGCTAATTCAAAGCGCTCTAGTTGATAAGATTGTTGCTGATCCTGCCATAGTAAGTCGCCGCCTTTGAGCAAGAGCTGATTGATTTGAACGGTGTTTAACCAGCCAATCTTGGTGGCTTCTGCTTGTGCATTGGTTTCTGATGTTTGGCTAAACAGTTCTTGAGTAAGTGCTAGTTGCGGTTGCTCTAGCAGCAGGCTATCTATCTGAATTTCACCTTGTAGTAAGGGCATTAGAGCCAAGTCTAGCTTGGCTTGTTTCGTGAGCATCGCTGCTTGGCCAGATTTAGCGATTTCTAGATCAAAGATCTCTAAGCCGAGAGGCTTGCTGAGTGACCATTGGGTATTTTTGTAGTTAAGTTGCCAGTCGCTTTGTTTATTGAACCAATGTAAAAAATCGCTCTTATAGCGATCAGGGTGAAAGGAGAATAAGAAAAAGACCGAAGTTGCCAGCAATAGCAATAATACAATGGCAAGCAGGTCGAAAAAGCGTTTCATATTGGCGCAAACTCCATGCGACTTATTAATAACTTATCGTATTTGTCCAACAATACTTGAGTATTCACATATTTAACAGCGCTGGCTTCACCCCTTTTACATAAAGGCGTAAGAAACAGCACGCTTAACTTTGCTTGGCCTTTTTACTCGGAAATACCAGGTAAATTCCTGCCAATATCAATACGATACCTAAGGCTTTTGGCCAGCTAAAGGCTTCACCAATCCACGGTAAACTTATTGCTGCCACATACACAATAACATAGCTTAAGCTAAGCATGGGGTAAGCAAGCGAAAGCGGCAGGTGTTTTAATGCCATTACCCAACACAGCATGGATAAGGCATAAAAGCTTAGACCAGTCATTACGCTAAGGTAATAGGGCATATAGTCCGTTAGTAAGGCGCTATATTGCTGCATGTTCCACAGCTCGCTAAGGCTAAGGTAGTGAAGGCTTAGTTGGCTCATTCCCCATTTCATGGTGAGTTGGGCGAGCGAGATAAAGGCCACGCTAAACAAGGCAAGCATGACGCTTTTGCGGTCGGCTTTTATAGAAATTGGTTTATCCCCCCGAGAAAGGCTACACCCAGAACGATTAAGCCAACACCGCACCATTGGCGCGGTGAAACGCTTTCGTTAAAAGCAAATTTGGAGATAAGCAGCATGATGACAAAATTGCAGCTAAGCAGCGGGTAAGCCACCGATACATCCCATTGGCTTAATACGCCAAGCCAAAAAATGGCGCCTAAGCCTAAGAAAATAATGCCCAAAATTAGCGGCTTAGACAGTATTTTCTCTAGGGTGCTTAAATCTGGCTGAGCAGCAAACAGCAAAGCTGCGCGCTTTTGCCAATATTGGCTTAGCGAGCTACAGCTTATCGAAGCAACAATCAGCATTAGGTCAAGCATGCTTAGTTAGCGCTAGCCTGATAATACAGAATGGTATAGCGGCCTTTATCGATGCGCTGAGTGGTCTCTGGCAAGGCACCGTCCATATCTGGTTTATCGCGATAATAAATCATCACCGGTGCATGTTGGCGTTGCTGCTCAATAAATTGCGCCAACTGTTTGTGCTCGATAAAACGGTGTTGTGCGTCGGGATATTCTAAGCCGTAGCGAACTTCACCCTTTTGACCAACTAAATAGACGTCTTCACGTTTAAAATACCAGTTAAAGGCCGACATGGTATCGGGATAGTCCGCAACCAGTACCGTATTGGGTTCAACCAAATGAGCGATTTGCTGCATAAACTTAGCCGGCATTTTAGAGTAGATGCTTACATTTGGGAAAGTTGCCCAAGCTAGCATGAACAAGCCCAGCGGCATTAACATGTAGCTGGCGACTTTGCCGTTTAAACTGGTGGCCTTGAGTGCCGCAAAGGCCATGGCCGACCAAAAAGCAAAGATGCTAAATAACAACCAAGGACGATAAGCTTCGTCGGTGTCTAGTGGCAGTTTGCCAGTGAAATGAAGTACTAAGGTGGTTACTGCTAGCAAAGCAAACAGTATTGCATTTAGCCAGCTGCCCCATGTTAAGCCTTTACAGGATTTAGCGAACGCTTGCTGAATACCAAAGGCAAACAAAATGGCGATTGGCGCCATTATTGGCAGGATATAAGTAGCGAGTTTGCCTTTAGCCATGGAGAAGAATAACAGCGGCAAAATAGCCCACAATAAGGCGTAACGTAACAGTGGAGAGTGCATTTGGCCTTTCAAGTGGCTTAGGGCGCTAGGGGACCAAAATAACCAAGGTAATACACCGGCCGCTAAGAAAGGCAGGTAATACCAGATTGGCGCAGAGTGTTGGGCGTTATCGGCAGCAAAGCGCTGAATATGCTCAATCCAAAAGAAGTAATGCCAGTAGTCAGGCTCGGCGGCATGAATAGCTAAACCCCAAGGTAGACAAACTAACACGGCTAGCAGCATTACCCACCAACCCCATTTGAGGATGGTTTTAAATTGTTTGTCCCAAAACATGTAGGGAACTACTACCAATACCGGTAGTGCTAAGGCTAAAAAGCCTTTGGTGAGCACCGCACAGCCACAATAAAAACCGGCTAAACCGTAATACTTAGCGCGTTGCCGCATCTCTTCGCTGCGAATAGCGAAATAAAAGGCAGTGAAGCTGGCGGTTAGCCACAAGTTAAGCATGCTGTCTAATACGCTGTAGGTACCGACTCCCGATACCATAAACATGCTTAAATAAATGCCAGAACTTAGCCAAGCAACTGGGCGAGAGGCAAAGCGTGCTAGCAACAAGAAGATGCAAAAAGCCGCCCCTAATGCGCTAAAGGCAGAGGCAGCACGTACAGCAAAGTTAGTTTCGCCAAATACTAGTTGCGATACTGCATTCACCCAGTAACCCATGACTGGCTTTTCGAAATAACGCAGGTCGTTAAAGCGTGGTACTACCCAGTCACCACTTGCCACCATTTCCCGAGATATTTCAGCGTAACGCAATTCATCGGGAGACCAAAGGTCACGTAAACCTAAAGGTAATAGGTACAAAATGATAAAAAAGATTGGCACCCAAGTCGCTAGGTTAATTCGTAAGTGGCGCATGTTACTAGTACTTCCTGATTTAACTGGTGTGAGGGCGAACAAGTGAGGCTTGATGGCTTAACCAGCCTTCGCGCCCATCCATTTCTATATTTAATATGCTGTCTTGTGGCCAAGAGACATAGTCTTGATCCAGCAGGTCACACAAAGGTACAAACTCAATGCCTTGTTGCTTGGCGCTAATAATTAGCTGCTCAAACATCTCTGCGCAAACAATGCCTTCAACCTCTGCATGAATGGTGTAAACATTTAAGGCATCGGCTTTAATGCGATCAAGAATCGCTTGGTTATAGTTAGTTTCGTCTACACCCTCTTGACCAATTAGCTCGTCATAGGTGGGCAAGGTGACCGGAATTTGTGGAGCCATCCCTGGCTTGGGAACAAAAATTGACTCACCACGGCAGTCGCTGTTGTAACGAAAGGGAAAGGCTTCTTTTTCATCTAAAGTGGTTTCGGTACAACGCCAACCCGCCACTGCGCTACATTGCACATCTTTGCCGGTTATGTCTGCAAGCATCTGATAACCTTTGCGAATTTCGCTCGCCAACTCGCTTTGGCTCATGCTGTCGGTTTTCATTTGCCATTTGTGGTGATCCCAAGCGTGCAGACCAATTTCGTGGCCAGCTCGGTCGGTATCTTTGATCACCGAAGCGAGCTTTTTACCGATGACGGGACCCGGCCAAAATGTACCGCGAAAAATAATGTCCCAACCGTATAGGCTGGCGGCTTTGGAACGTAACATCTTTTTCAAAAAGGCCGGACGCAAAAGGCGCCAAATATGGCGCCCCATGTTGTCGGGTCCAACGGTGAAAAAGAACGACGACGTGATGTTGTGGCGTTGAAAGATATCCAATAACTTGGGCACGCCTAAGCGCGTGCCACGAAAGGTATCTACATCAATGCGTAAGCCAACTTTAATTGGGTCTTTCGAACTCATTATTACTCATCAACAGCTGTTTTTAAGAAGAAGTCGAGGGTTTCCTCGATAGTGTCTTCCATCATAATGCTTGGTTCCCAATCAAGTAAACGCTTGGCATTACGAATACTTGGGCGACGATGCTGTACGTCTTGGTAGCCATCCCCGTAGAAGGTTTTGCTCTCTACTAAGTGGTAGCCAGCAAACGGAGGGAATTTCTCGCGCAGTGGGTGAGCATCAAACTTCTCAACCAAGGTCTCAGCCATTTGCTTAATGCTGGCCTCGTTGTCTGGTGAACCGATGTTAATGATTTGACCATCACACAAGCCGTCTTTGTTCTCAATAATGCGGAACAAGGCTTCAATCGCTTCGGAGATATCGGTGAAACAACGTTTTTGCTCGCCGCCATCAATGAGCTTAATTGGAGTGCCTTCTACCAAGTTTAAAATGAGTTGGGTAATAGCTCGGCTAGAACCTACACGTGCTGAGTTTAAGCTATCTAAACGCGGGCCCATCCAGTTGAATGGACGGAACAAGGTAAACTTAAGGTTATCTTTTTTGCCGTAGGCCCAAATCACTCGGTCTAGAAGTTGTTTTGAGGTTGAGTAAATCCAACGCTGGCGGTTTATTGGGCCAGTGATTAGTGGCGAGCTGTCTTCGTTAAACTCATCATCAGTACACATGCCGTACACTTCAGAGGTAGACGGGAAGATGATGCGCTTGTTGTACTTCACACATTCGCGAACAATTTTTAAGTTCTCTTCGAAGTCTAATTCAAATACGCGAAGTGGGTTACGGGTGTATTCGATAGGGGTGGCAATCGCGACCAAGGGCAATACGATGTCACATTTTTTAATGTGGTATTCGATCCATTCGCTGTGAATGGTGATATCACCTTCAACAAAATGGAAGTCTGGATGCTCTAGGTGCTGTTCAATTTGATTAGCACTCATGTCCATGGCGTAGATTTCGTACTTACCGTCGTCTAATAAACGCTTGGTTAAGTGGTTACCAATAAAGCCGTTAGCGCCTAGAATCAATACCTTTTGACGGCGTTTCGCTGCAATAATCGCACTGGCTTGTGGGCCAAAACGCATGCCTGCTACTAGGTGCATTTCAGAGGCTAACTGCTCGCCATTCAGGTATAAACCATTTTCGGTTTGACCTGCGTTCACCACTAAAGACCCTTGCGTACAGGCAATGGTTAATGGCGAGGTGGCAACAATGGTGCCTGGCGTGGCATCAAATTCTTGCTCGCTAGCGCTGGTGCTCCAAAAAATAACTTTGCGTTCGCCTAAAAAGGTAAAGGCACCAGGGAAGGGTTCGGTAACCGCGCGGCACAGGTTGAAAATGCTTTGCGCGTTGTCAGACCATTTAATTTCACCGTCTGCTGGGGTGCGGCGGCCAAATACGGTGGCTTGGCTTTCGTCTTGAGCGATTAAGCTGTGGTTACCTGCAATAAGTTGCGGTAGCGCTTTGGCAAGCAACTGGCTGCTTAGCTCAGTTAAACGGCTATGCAAAGTAGCTGCGGTATCGTCGTTGGCAATGCTAAGCTTTTCTTGGGCCACAATATCGCCCGCATCGGCTTTAGCTGTCATGGCATGCAAAGTAACGCCGGTTTCGGTTTCGCCATTTACCAATGCCCAGTTAACCGGAGCACGGCCACGATAACGTGGTAACAAAGAACCATGTAAGTTAAAACCGCCTTTAGGCGCGATATCCAATACCGCTTGGCTGATCATTGAGCGGTAGTAGAAAGAGAAAAATACATCAGGCTGCATTGCCTTGATTTTTTCTATCCAAAGAGGGTGATTAACGTCCTCTGGAGCAAATACCGGAATACCGTTACGCGCCGCAAGTTTGGCTACGGATTCAAAAAATACATTTTCATTGCCATCGTCTAAATGGGTAAATACGGCGGCGATTTCTACGCCTGCATCGAGAAGACTTTTAATACCGGCACAACCAATGTTGTGATAGGCAAACACCACTGCTTTCATGGCTTATTCCTTAACAGTAAGAGGTAAATTAGTTGTTGTTGCTAACGGCTTTTGCATCGTTGTTGCGGGCTTTTTTAGTGGCTTCGCCTACCAGTACATCTTGTACGTAGTAGCGCGGCCGCGCCCTTACATCGGAGTATATTCGGCCGATGTATTCGCCCAGTAAACCTAGGCCAACAAATTGCGCGCCAATAAAAATAAATAATAGAGCAAATAGCGGGAATACCCCGTCTACGCCCCATTCTGCGCCGTAGATTAAGCGCATAAACAGTAGTACCAAACCAAACAAACCACCTAAGGCTGCAATAGCGCCGCCCATAATGCTTAGCATTCTTAGTGGTGCGGTGGTCATGCTGGTGAGCAAATCAAACATTAAGTTAATTAAACCCATAATGTTGTATTTCGATTCGCCTTGCTGGCGCTCGCTATGCTCAACATCAATTTCAACGGTATGACGAGCAAAGCCGTTGGCTAAAATGGGAATAAAGGTACTGCGTTCGTGACATTGCAACATGGCATCAACCACGTGGCGGCGATAGGCGCGTAACATGCAGCCATAGTCATTCATTTCTACGCCAGTAGAGCGCTTAACAATCTTGTTGATAAGCATTGAAGGGTAACGGCGTAAGCGGCTGTCTTGGCGGTTTTTACGCACGGTGCCTACAGAGTCGTAGCCTTCTTCTGCTTTTGTTACCAAGTTGGGAATTTCTTCTGGTGGGTTTTGTAAATCGGCATCTAGGGTCACAATTAAGTCACCACGTACATGCTCAAAACCCGCCATAATGGCGTTGTGTTGGCCATAGTTGCGGTTAAGAATAATGCCTACTACATGGCTGCCTTCTTCGGCAGAGGCAGCTTCAATTTGGTCTGCACTATTGTCTTTACTGCCATCATCGACCAGCAGTAGCTCATAGTCTTTACCCATGGTATCTGCGGCTGCACAGGTACGTTGAATCAGCTCTTGTAAGCTGTCAGCTTCGTTATAAACCGGTATCACTATGGATACAAAATTAATTTCTTGCTTATGCCTCATGAGAAGATCCAATATTTTGTTTGATTGCAGTAACTACACGCTCAACATCGCTGAGTTGCATACCTGGGAACAGCGGTAATGAGCAAATGCGCTGACTGTTAAATTCGGTGTTGCTTAAGTCTGGGTTAATGTCGCCAAACCGTGTTGCATAGTTTTCTCGATAGTACTTTTGACTATGGCAGGCCTTAAAGTGAATGCCTGCGCCAATGCCCTGTTGTTTTAACATGCCAATCAGTTGGTCACGGTCAAAACCACAAATGCTCGGCTCCACCCTTACTATCATTAAATGCCAGCAATGCTTGTGAGTGTAGCTGGGCACGCTCATCGGCGTAATGCCCGCTACGTCGCTGAGTAATTCTCGATAATGCGCCACTAAGTCTTGGCGCTGGCGAGTAATGCTCTCTAAGCGCTGCATTTGACCTAAGCCTAGTACAGCACAAATATCGGGCATGTTGTATTTGTAACCCGGCTCAATTACTTCGGCTTGTGGCGCTCGACCTTGGGTTTCGCGATCAAAGGCATCAACCCCTAAACCATGAAACTTAAGACGACGAATCCGCTCGGCCAAGTTGGCGTCGTTAGTGGTAAATATACCGCCTTCGGCTGTGGTTACATTTTTTATTGCATGTAAGGAGAAGATACAGTGGCCAGTTTGGCCAATTGGCCGGCCCTTATACTCACAGCCAATGGCATGCGCCGCATCTTCGACCACGGGAATATTGTATTGTTCCGCCACGGCGTAAATTGCGTCTAGATCGAGGGGGGCTCCGGCGTAATGCACTGGGATGATAAGTTTGGTTTTGTCGCTAATTAGCGCTTCAATGCGCTCTGCACTGGTCATTAGCGTATCGGCGTCAACATCCACAAAAACTGGTTTAGCGCCCATTAAGGTGATTAGGTTAACGGTAGATACCCAGGTCATAGATGGAGTAATAACTTCATCGCCAGGGCCAATGCCTAAAGCCACCAGAGTGAGGTGCAAACCTGCGGTGGCACTACTTAGCGCTACCGCATGCTCGGCACCGGTATAGGCTTTAATGGCGTCTTCTAACTCAGCGTTTTTAGGTCCGGTAGTAATCCAACCGGATTTAAGTACCTCAACCACTGCGTCGATTTCTTGTTGTTCAATCGCTGGGCGACTTAGGGGTAAAAATGTTTGTTCCATGACTCTCGGTCAGCATATCTATACCAAAGTGGATGAAGTCTAACCGTGCTGCGGGTTTATTGAAAGGTCGAAAGGTCTGTCTTGTGTGGTGATTAGGTAAATATTGGTGTTTTTTGTAAGTGTTTTCTTAATTCGCTTGTTGATTGGCCTTATTGGACTAGTAAATACCCAATAAATGACTTGTTAGGTCGCCTTTGTCCCAATTTCTGCAACAGTCTAATCCATCGGCGCTAGCTAATTTAGGCCTGCGGCTATGCAACAATGCCCTCATTAAGGCTAAGGCCTTACTTAGCCGGCTTTACTCGACTATTTAATTTTGAAACCAATAGGGTATTAACAATGAAAAAAGCGCTTACTTTGATTACGGCTGCAACAACTAGCTTGGTACTGGCTTTACCTGCCTCTGCGGAACAATTAAGTGATGAGCAAAAGCTAGCAGCAGCTGAGTTTGCCAATAGCAGTGCGCGTTGCTTAGCCGCACATGCATATCTTAATGATAAGGATGAGCGTCAAGCCCTAGCGCAAATTGTCGCCAATATGCCAAGCGAGCAAATTAGTCGCGAGTCTATCGGGTTTTTGTCGGTATTAGGCTACGGATTGGGTGAGGCGTCTATGGGCTTGCATGCGGTAGAAAAAGAAAGTGGCAAACAAGAGGCTTTAGCCTTGGCAGAAGCGGTTTATCAAAATAACCAATGTAACATTGACGAAGTGCTAAGAAGCGTAAGTTAGGGTTTTCCCGGTGCGCTGGCAGTAGCTAGCAAGCCTGAGATTGTTGCTTTCAGGCTTGCGTATTACTTGGACTAACTCGCTTGGGCAGTGTTTTGTTGTGGCTTAAGCTGCGCTACCACATTCTGCTTTTTTTGCAGGTAGTCCTGCAGTTGTTGTTGCTGCTCTTTACTAAAGGCTAAGCCTTGTTTAGTGCGGCGCCACAATACATCGTCTTTTTCGCGAGCCCATTCCTGCTCATATAAATAGTCGATTTCTAGCCGATACAAATTGCCGCCAAACAATTCGCCTAAACCCTTTTGCTTAGCATCATGTAATAACTGCTCTGCTTGGCTGCCGTACTGCATGCACCAGCGAGTGACTAGTTCTTTTGGCAAGTCGCTGTTTGCTTGTTGCTGCTCAATAAATGCAGCCAAATTGCCGCCAATTGCACCACCCGGTAAGAACGAGGCTTTAGTCCATGCCGCACCTAAGTTGTTTATGCGTGGCGCAAGCATTTCTAAAGCTGCTTCGGCCAGTTTGCGGTAAGTGGTTAACTTGCCTCCAAATACCGATAACAAAGGCGCCCCCTCGGCTTCATCACTCAGCTCTAAGGTATAGTCACGGGTCACTGCCGAGGGATCATTTGACTCATCTTGGCAAAGTGGCCGTACTCCAGAAAAGCTGTGAATCACATCGCTGGGCGCGATTTGCTGAGTAAAGTGCTGGTTGACTACATCACACAAGTAATTGACTTCCTCATCGGAGATCGCCACGTCTGAAGGGTTGCCTTGGTACTCTACGTCGGTGGTGCCAATTAAAGAGTATTGCTGCTGATAAGGGATCACAAACACAATCCGCTTGTCGGTGTTTTGTAAAATGTAAGATTGTGGCTGGTCATGAATTTTAGGTACCACAATATGGCTGCCTTTTACTAAGCGAATAGTGCGAGGCGGCGTTTGTTGCATATTCTCTTCGATGAATTGCTGCACCCAAGGCCCAGCGGCATTCACCAAGGTATTGCAGCGATACTGTTGTTGCTCTCCGCTCACTGTGTCTAAAACCTCAACCAGCCAATGTTGGTCTTGGCGTTTGGCGGAGGTGACTTTTTGGCGCGGGGCGATAAGCGCACCGTGTTTGGCAGCCAGCAGCGCGTTGCTAATCACTAGTCGTGCATCGTCTACCCAACAATCTGAATACTCGAAACCTTTACTAATATCACTTTTAAGAACGCTATTATCGCTGAAGCTCAAGCCCTTACAGCCGGGTAGCGTGCCGCGTTTAGCAAGGTTGTCGTATAGAAACAATCCCATTCGGATCAATATCCAAGGTCGTAGGTGCGGGCGATGTGGCAAACGAAAACGCATTGGCTCTACTAAATGTGGGGCCATGTTAAGCAGAACTTCACGCTCTTTAAGCGCTTCGCTCACCAAACGAAACTCGTAATGCTCAAGATAGCGTAAGCCACCATGGATTAACTTGGAGCTGGCTGAAGATGTGGCACTGGCTAAATCATTTTGCTCAAACAAGGCTACACGCTGGCCGCGACCAGCTGCATCTGCGGCTATGCCTACTCCATTAATGCCACCACCTATAACGATTAGGTCGTAGTTATGCGGGTCGTTGCTTTGTTCCATGCTGAGCGATCCTTTATTGGGTTTCGTTTGTTTTCGTTATCGAGCATAATAGAGCATTTTGTGATCAAAAAACAATTGTTGATGTAAAAATAATGTGCAAAACGCGCTTTTGTGCCGGCTCAAGGGATTTGTCTGTGTGGAGTATTTGCTCTAAAATGTTACATCTTGTTAACAAGTGTTTGCGGTAGCGTATGAAGATTCATCAGTTGGAAGGTTATATTCAGAATATTTTCTTGGTTGAATACCCCACCAAGCTGCTGTTACTCGATGGTTGCTGTCGCGCCGATGTTGCAATGCTTAGACGCTACATATGTGAAGAGTTAGCCAGACCATTTAGCCAATTAAAATTGGTGATGGTGACGCATATGCACCCTGACCATGCTGGTGGTGCCAGTTACTTGCAGCGCCGCTTTAAGCTTTCTATTGCAGGAGCCGAACACCCTGGCGAGTGGTATCAAGGCATCGCCGGAAGGTGTAAGCATTTAGTAGATTTGGCCTTGGCGCATTATGTTGCGAAGCGGCATCGGCGCGCTAAAGCCAATTTGTGGTATTCGCCGAAACTTACCTTTACCCATCGACTTAAAGATGGGCAGCGCTTACCGGGCTTTGAAGATTGGCAGGTGTGTTTTACACCTGGTCATACTGACCGAGATTTATCGCTCTATCACCCAGCTACAAAAACTTTATATGTGGCAGACTGCATCTTGCGGGTGAAAGGCAGTTTAATTTGTCCGTTTCCTATCTCTAATCCTAGCCTGTATCGCCAATCTATTGAGCGCTTTAGCCAAATGCAGGTTGATAACTATTTATTGGCCCATGGCGAGGGCGGCGAGATCAGCCAAGCTGAGTTAAGCCAATTGCAGCAACTTTGTCCCGAGCAAGCTACCAGCTATAAGGGCTTTTTGGGTGAGCTACTGCGTAAACGCTTAGCGGCTTAACTACTTAGTTGAGTGGGGCAAAGTGTTAGCTGCACATCTTCACGCTTAAGGATTTCGCCAATATCTTGTGGTACAGGCAGATCGGTATAAAGCTGGTCAATTTGCGCAATGTTGCCAATGTTAATCATGGCGTTACGGCCAAACTTGCTATGGTCTGCGGCAAGAATAACATTGCGCGAACTGGCAATAATGGCTTGAGTTACACGCACTTCATGGTAGTCAAAATCCAGCAGCGAGCCGTCTAAATCAATGCCGCTTACGGTTACTACGCCGTAATCTAAGCGAAACTGCTTAATGAAATCGATAGTGGCTTCACCCACTATGCCGCCGTCTTTGTTACGTAAGGCGCCGCCAGCCATAATCACATTGAAATCGTCTTTTACCATTAGCAGTGAGGCGACGTGAATATTGTTAGTGATGATACGTAGATCTCTATGCTCAAGTAGTGCTCTGGCAATGGTTTCTGCGGTAGTACCAATATCTAAAAACAGTGAGGCACCATTGGGGATTTGCTCAGCAATTTTTTGAGCAATGCTTTCTTTTTCCAGATGTTGCTTAATCTTACGGTTGGAGTAAGAGTCATTAACTACGCTGCTTGATAGCAGTGAAGCACCACCATGATGCCGGTGAATCAGCTTTTGCTCGGCCAACACATTAAGGTCTCGGCGAATGGTTTGTGGGCTTACGTTTAGTGATTCTACTAATTCTTCGGTAGCCACAAAGCCTTGGGTTTTTATCACCTGCAAGATTTGTTGATGGCGTTGAGTCTGCTTCACAACTGGGTTTCTCTTATTGGTATTAATTGTACTGTGCAGCTATAAGTCTACTTAAAAAGCAGTTTTTGTCACGATTAACAAAGCGATACCGCTGGCAGCATCGCAGCTTTTCCGGAAAAATGCTGGAATGAAATTAAAGTTTTGTCACGCTTTGGTTAAAAATATGTTCTAAAATGTTCGTTTTCGAGCATAATAAGCCTAAATGCTAATTTGGAACCGCAATATCAATGGACACCGCACGATATATAGTTGCCCTTGATCAGGGCACAACCAGCTCAAGAGCAATCATCTTTAACCAAGACTCTGAAATTGTTGGCAGCGTACAACGTGAATTTAGCCAGTTTTTCCCAAAATCAGGTTGGGTAGAGCACAACCCCATGGAAATATGGGCCAGTCAAAGTGCATCTCTCACTGAGGTTTTGGCAAAAACCGGTATTCGTAGCGATCAAATTGCCGCTATTGGCATTACCAATCAGCGCGAAACCACCATTGTTTGGGACAAAAATACTGGCCAGCCTATTTATAACGCCATTGTTTGGCAGTGTCGTCGTACCACTAAGTTGTGTGAAGAGCTTAAAGAACAAGGCTGGGAAGAATACATTCAAGACACTACCGGACTTATCTTAGATGCCTACTTTTCTGGCTCTAAGTTAAAGTGGATTTTAGATAATGTAGAGGGCGCGCGCGAAAAAGCCGAGGCTGGAGATTTACTGTTTGGCACGGTTGATAGCTGGTTAGTTTGGAAACTTACCAATGGGCGGGTGCATGTAACTGACTATACCAATGCCTCGCGCACCATGATGTTTAATATCCACACCCTGGAGTGGGACGATAAGTTATTAGACATGTTGGGTGTACCCAAACAGATGCTGCCAGAGGTGAAGGCCTGCTCAGAAATTTATGGCCAAACCAATATCGGCGGCAAGGGCGGAACGCGTATTCCTATTGCGGGTATTGCCGGAGACCAACAAGCCGCCTTGTTTGGTCAGCAGTGCTATCGCAAAGGCATGGCAAAAAATACCTATGGCACAGGCTGCTTTTTGCTAATGAACACCGGGGAAAAACCGGTTAAATCAACCCATGGCTTGCTCACCACCATAGCCTTTTCCCTGGATGGTAAAGTTAATTATGCATTGGAAGGCAGTGTCTTTATGGGCGGTGCAACTATTCAATGGCTGCGTGACGAAATGGGCTTGATTCGCGATGCCTCTGATACCCAATATTTTGCCTCTAAGGTTGATGACACCAATGGCGTTTATTTAGTGCCAGCCTTTGTGGGTTTAGGCGCGCCTTATTGGGACCCTTATGCGCGCGGCACCATTGTAGGTTTAACTCGTGGCGCTAACCGTAATCATATTATTCGCGCAGCACTTGAGTCGATAGCCTATCAAAGTCGTGACCTATTAGAAGCGATGCAAGCAGACGCGGGCATTTCGCTTAAGCAATTGCGCGTAGACGGTGGCGCTGTCGCTAACGACTTCTTGTTACAGTTTCAAGCCGACGCACTGGGCACCGAAGTGGTTCGCCCTTCATTGATTGAATCTACTGCCTTAGGCGCCGCTTATTTAGCCGGATTAGCGGTAGGCTACTGGGATAGCGTGGAAAGCTTGGCCGAGAGCAATACACCAGATCGCTGTTTCTCGCCTGATGGTGATGAAGCTAAACGCGAGCGTTTATATAAAGGTTGGAAACGTGCCGTTGATTGTAGCCGAGGTTGGTACGACAAAGACTTAGACGAATAAACCTAGCTTAGCTTTGAGTATGCATATAGAGCCGCTGTCGATTAGCGGCTTTTTTGTGCATAAGTTCTACAGTTTATGTGTTGATTCTCAGTAAACGCCTAGCTTCTTCGAAAAATGATGAGCTTAGCGTCATTCGTTGCTAATGTTTAAGGATCATATTGGGGAATCATGCTGGAGGAAGTCGGTGACAAATAGTTCCTTTGAAACCTTAGATTTAAACTTACTAAAAGTGTTTGTGGTATTGGCCCAAGAGCTGAATACCCGTCGCACCGCCGAGCGGATGCATGTGAGTCAACCTGCGATAAGTCGCAGCTTACAAAAACTGCGAGAACATTTTGCTGATGAACTATTTGTACGCGCTCAACACGGCCTAATTGCTACTCCCAAAGCTGAGCAATTGTCACTGAGTCTGCCGGGGATTTTGGCCGAACTGGCCAATGTAGTGGACCATCACAATGACTTTGATCCAGCTAAATTAGAGGGCATTCTAAAAGTTGCCATGCATCCTATGTTGTTAGCGTCGGTGGCTAAGCGCTTGTTTGTGGCACTTCAGCAACATGCGCCAGACTTGCGTTTACAAGTGGCCACTTGGGGCGCCGATACCTGCGAACTCATTCAGCGAGGGCAAATTGATTTTGGTTTATGTTTGCTGCCAGTAGAAGGCTCTAAAGAGCTAGTGCAGCGGCGTTTATGGCGACAGCCTATTTATGTTTATGCCCGCGAAGCTCATCCTATTGGCGACAATATTGTCACTCCGCAACACTTCGAAACTTACTCTACCGCTTTAATTCACGTACCTGGTTGGAGCCCGGCTCGCACCGAGGCAGAAAAGTTTTTAGCTGCCTATGGCGTAGAAGTGACCATTGGGTATCGCTCAGAATTGCCGGGTTCGATTATGGATGTATTGCGGGTGAGTGATTTAGTCTACCCAAGTGTGACTTATTACCCACCAGAAGATATTCCCGGCATTAGGCAATTACAGCTAAGTGAAGACTTTAAAGGTTTAGCGCTGAAATACGATACTGGTTATGTTTTCCACTACCGCAATCGACAAAATCCTCTGTACTTGTGGTTGCAAGAGATCTTGGTTGAGCAATGTCGCGATGAGATTTTTAGCCTTACCTAAGCTATTAACTGATTCTGCTATTTAGGCTTGGGCAAACTGCTCGCGGCCAGCTAACCAGCGGTCAATGAGTGGCTCAATGGCTACCGGCGTTTGCTGTAATAACTGTTTTGCTAAACGCTGGGCTTTACCAATCATTGCTTGGTCACGCACTAAATCGGCAATTTTAAACTCGGCTAAGCCAGTTTGTTTAGTGCCTAAGAGTTCGCCGGGGCCGCGAATTTCCATATCACGTTGGGCAATTACAAATCCGTCGGTGCTATCGCGCAGCACACTTAAGCGCGAGCTGGCGGTTTTAGACAAGGGACTGTGGTACATCAGCACACAATGGCTTTCTACTTGGCCGCGGCCAACTCGCCCACGTAGTTGGTGGAGTTGAGCTAAACCCAGCCGCTCGGGGTTTTCGATAATCATTAAACTGGAATTAGGCACATCAACGCCAACTTCAATCACGGTAGTTGCTACTAACAAATCTAAGTGATGATTTTTAAACTGCTCCATTACCCATTGCTTTTCTTGTGGCTTCATTCGGCCATGTACTAAGCCTATGCGTAAGTCGGGCAATTGTTTTTGCAAGGTATCGGCGGTGTCTTCTGCCGCTTGGCATTGTAAAACCTCTGACTCTTCAATTAGGGTGCACACCCAATAGGCTTGGCGACCATCATTATGGCAAGCCTGGTACACCCGCTCGATAACTTGCTCGCGGCGTGTATCAGGCAGGGCCACGGTTTTAATTGGCGTTCTGCCCGGTGGCAATTCATCAATAATCGACAGTTCTAAATCTGCATAAGCGGTCATCGCCAAGGTGCGAGGGATAGGGGTCGCCGTCATGATTAGCTGATGGGGTAGAGTATTGCTGCCATCTACCGCAGCACCTTTTTCACGCAGAGCCATGCGTTGATGAACACCAAAGCGGTGTTGCTCATCAATGATCACTAAGGCCAGTTTGGCGAACTGTACTTGATCTTGAAAAATCGCGTGAGTGCCCACTACCATTTGCGCTTCGCCGCTGGCTATTCGCTGCATAGCTTGATTACGCGCTTTGCCTTTTTGCTTGCCGGCTAGCCAATCAACCTTAATGCCTAAAGGCTCAAACCAAGCTGCAAAATTAACAGCATGTTGCTCGGCCAATATTTCGGTGGGAGCCATCAGCGCTACTTGGTAACCATTGGCTAAAGCTTGTAAAGCCGCCATTGCTGCTACTAAGGTTTTGCCGCTACCTACATCGCCTTGTACTAGCCGCATCATAGCGTGAGGCTGTTGGGTATCGGCTTTAATTTCGGCCACTACTCGCTGCTGGGCATTGGTAGGTTTAAAGGGCAATTGAGCTAAAAACTGCTGCTCCAGTTGGCTGGCTAAAGGCAAAGCAATTGCGGCTTGGCGCTGCTGTTCTTGGCGCAGCTTTAACATGCTTAGCTGGTGGGCGGCTAGCTCCTCTAGCACCAAACGTTGTTGGGCAGGGTGCTTACCTTCTTCCAGTAAGCTTAATTCGGTGTCTGGTTCTGGGCGATGCAGCAACATCAAGGCTTGGTTTAGATCTAAACCATGGGGGCGTAATGCTGGTGGCAGCCAATCTACTAGCGGATATTGCTCTAAGAGTTTAAAAGCTTGTTCGCTCAATTTACGCAGGTTGAGCTGCTTTAAACCTTCAGTAGTGGGGTAGACCGGGGTGAGTTTTTCATCCATGAGCGGTGCGTTGGCATCGGCAATTATGCTGTATTCCGGATGAATCATTTCCCAGCCATGTTTACCACGCTTTGCCTCGCCAAAACAGCGCATCCATTTGCCCTGTTGCATGGCCGCTTTTTGGCCGTTGTTAAAATTGAAAAAGCGTAGAGTAATGCTGCCGCTGCCGTCGCTAATCCGGCAAGTGAGCATGCGTCGACGTGCGTGAATAGTTTCAACTTTGGTAATCTCGCCATGCACTGATACATGAGCACCATGCAAGAGATCGTTGATTGGCCAAACGCGGGTGCGATCTTCGTAGCGCAGCGGTAAGTGCAGCAGCAAATCGCCTACATTTCGAATATGTAAGCGCAGGAGCTTTTCGGCGAGTTTGTCACCCACTCCCTTAAGTGCAGTAATAGGCAGGCTGCTTAGTTCCACTTAAACCACTGTAAATATGATCATGTACCAAGAGTATATATGAATTTTTCAGCTATTATTACTAATCAAGGGTTTAACTGTATTTGAGGCGCAAAATGCTAAGGTTTCTTTGTAACATAGGTTTGGCTTTGCTGTTAGCTATTGGTGTTATAGAAGCTTGCATGGCAGAGCAAACGGCTCAACCTGCCCAGCTGCATAAACCCGAACAGCCGATTGAACGGCCGATTCCCAGCCACCCCATTGAGCGACCACTACGACCCATTCATCCTATTCGCCCACCGGCTCAGTTGCCCTATCGCTGGCAAGGTGCCCGCACTTATTATTGGGTAGCGCCTAGCGCCCAGTGGCAACCCGAAACCTTACGGCCAAATCAAGTGATTGAGCTAGAAATAGCAGCAGACGATCGCGCCGAACTGCTGCTAATTGATGGTCGCGACAAAGTAGTATTTGATGGCTGGCTAGGCATGGGCGATTTGCGAACCTGGCAGATCCAGCACCCTGCGTCTTTATATTTTTCCAAGATCGAAGGTTTTAGTTTAAAACTTAACGGTAGTGACATCGATTTGTCGGGCTACCCGCAAGATCAGCCTTTATCGCTAACCCTTGCACCAGAGGCTGAATAGGCGGCTAAGAGGTTCAAATTTGCGGTAGCTTCACGTATTATCTAGGCCATTAGTGGCAGCCATGCCGCATTGTAAGTTCATTCATCGAATTCGAAGGTATTGATTTCCTATGGCCAAGTTATCCCTGCAAGAGCAGATGCTTAAAGCTGGTTTAGTTGATAAGAAAAAAGCCAAAAAAGTTGGCAAAACTAATAAAAAGTCTCGCACCTTGGCCAAAGAAGTAAAAGCTGCTGCCGAGCAAGCGCGTACCGAACAGCAACAACGTGATGCCGAGTTAGCGCAGCAGCAAAATGCTGAAAAAGCCAAGAAAGCCGTTGCCGCACAAATTAAGCAATTGATCGAGATGAACATGCTCGACAGAAAGCGCGGTGATGATGGCTATAACTTCACTCATGATGGCGTAATTAAAAAGATATTTGTTACCGATGAGCTGCGTAAGCAGCTAAGCAACGGCCGTTTAGCCATTGTGACCTTAGGTGAAGCCTACGAAGTTGTGCCTACTATTGTGGCGGAAAAAATTGCCCAGCGTGACGAAAGCGTAGTGGTGCTAATTAACGACCCAAGCCAAGATGTGATTGATGAAGACGACCCGTATGCGGATTATCAAATCCCAGATGATTTGATGTGGTAATGAGGTGTTAGATTGAGAAGAAACCGCTACTTAGCGGTTTTTTTGTGTTTGTTATTTGTGTTGCGAACCCACCGTTTAATTATTAGTTCATCGCTAAATCCAGCAGAGGTGGCGACTTAAGCGTTGCTAATCGTATTTCGCTTTCGAAGTACTTTGTTGGCTCAGGTTTCGCCTTGTCGGCGACACACTAAGCTTTGCTTGGCTAAAGCTTAGCAGCAAAAGAAAGGCGGCCTGCATTCCCTTTCACCTTGCGTTTCTTATAAATTAGCGCGTCTTCGCGAATTCGCTTTCGAAGTACTTTGTTGGTTCCGGTTTCGCCTTATCGGCGATGTACTAAGCTTTGCTCGGCTAAAGCTTAGTAGCAAAAGAAAGGCAGCCCGCATCTCCTTAGTTCCTCCGTTGCTCGCAAACAAGGGCACCTTCGGAAACTCGCTGCGCTCAAACAGTCCTCGGTTTAATCCCTTGTTTACTCCGCTACTCGGCGGAGATGATGATGTTTTGAAAGCAGAGCTGTGAGCTTGAGATTTCATTAGTTTCATTCGGACCAATGCTTGGTGTTGGTTCAGGTTTCGCCTTATCGGCGATGTACTTTTCTTTGCTCTGCCAAAGAAAAGTACACAAAAGAAAGGCAGCCCGCATCTCCTTAGCTCCTCCGTTGCTCGCAAACAAGGGCACCTCCGGAAACTCGCTGCGCTCAAACAGTCCTCGGTTTAATCCCTTGTTTACTCCGCTACTCGGCGGAGATGATGGTGCTAAAGAGCAAAGAGCAAAGAGCAAAGAGCAAAGAGCAAAGAGCAAAGAGCAAGACAGCGTAGCTCTTAGCTTTAGGTGTGAAAATGAACTAGGCGTGTTCGCTCTTGATCTTAATCCCCTCATCATCGCCGAGTAGCGCAAGCGAGCGGCGGATAAAGGCAAAACCTGTTTGAGCGTAGCGAGTTGTTTTGGCGCCGCAGTGAGTGAGCAACGCAGGAAGAAGATGATGTTGGGGCAGCCTTTCTTTTTCCTTAGTTTTTCTTTGGCTGTTCAAAGAAAAAGGAAGTCGCCGTCAGGGCGAAATCTGAATTTGAAGCATATTAATTATTTAAATATTTCACTGATGATTCAGGTAAATATAGTCAAAATGATAATACTTAGTTATTGATAAACTGCCATTTGACCGATGTTTCTTAAAGCCTGTAATGTAGCTTAGCAATTAAAGTATAAGGTAATCGACTAAATGAAAGAGTTATATCGTTATAGAAGCTACAACGAAAACACGATCAGGGAGTTGATAGAGAGTGAACTTTGGCATTCTCATGTTCGCCTCCTCAATGATCCCTTTGAGCATCCATTCGAATTTGATTGGAATGAGCTTAAGATCGAGAAATTACCTGAGATTAACAAACATCTAAAAATAATGTCTCATGAAGAACTGACTGAACAATATGCTCAACGTGAACAAAATAAAGTTCTCAATTCCCTAAAAAAGTTCATTGAAATTCAACTTCAAGACCTGGAAAAGAATGCCACAGGAACGTTTATTTGTTGCTTTAGCAGTAAATGCAACGAGCCGTTGATGTGGTCACATTATGCAAATGGTATGACTGGCCTTTGCTTTATCTATGATAAAACAGAGTTATCTAGCCATGAAAAAATAGAGCTAAATCCAATTGATTATAATAAACAAGTCAAACAAATCACATACCGAGATTTAAACTCATCCGTCACAGAACGAATTCAACAATTCAGTTTTACCGCAGGGAAGGTGATGAAAAAAGTCTCGGCTAAAACTGAGTTGCTAAATCACCACTATGCTTATCAAAAACATATTCGCTGGAAATATGAAGGCGAGATTCGTAGTGTGTTGTTTGCTGGCAGTGATGAAGAAAATGCCAAATCAGGTGTGGTGGAAACCGTTTCTGATAAAGCTCTAATTGGTGTGATTATTGGTTCTAAAATGAATAAAACCAATAGAAAAGTTGTTGCAACACTATGTAAGGAACGGGGCATACCAATACACGTTGCTGCTCCCAATAAGAAAGATTACTCAGTAAATATTTATCGCGATGTTGATGACCCTGTTAATTTTGAAGAAAGTTGATGTCACTGCTATCTGGAAGATACAAAAAAGCCGCTCAATGAGCGGCTTCCATCATAAACAAATCATTTGCTTAGATATGAGAAAGGATCTTCTGAACTGTCTCTTTCGCATCACCAAACAACATGTCAGTATTCTCTTTAAAGAACAATGGGTTTTGAACACCGGCATAACCCGTTGCCATTGAACGCTTAAATACCACTACCTTCTTCGCATCCCAAACTTCAAGCACTGGCATACCGGCAATTGGGCTACCTGGCTCTTTAGCTGCAGGGTTAACCGTGTCGTTAGCACCAATTACTAGCACTACGTCGGTAGAGGCGAAGTCTTCGTTAATCTCGTCCATTTCCATTACGATGTCGTAAGGTACTTTGGCTTCGGCTAACAATACGTTCATGTGGCCTGGTAAACGACCAGCTACTGGGTGAATAGCAAAACGAACGTTTATGCCTTTATCACGTAGCTGTTTGGTAATTTCCGCTACTGGGTATTGGGCTTGTGCTACTGCCATGCCGTAACCTGGAGCGATAATCACTTCGTTCGCGTCTTTTAGCATTTCGGCTACGTCTTCAGCTTGCACTTCGGTGTGCTCGCCTTGGTCTACGTCACTAGCTACAACTGTGCCGCCTTCTGAGCCAAAGCCACCTAAGATTACGCTGATGAACGAGCGGTTCATTGCTTTACACATGATGTAAGACAGAATTGCACCCGAGCTACCTACTAGCGCGCCGGTAATAATTAGCAAGTCGTTGCCCAGCATGAAACCGGCTGCCGCTGCTGCCCAACCAGAGTATGAATTAAGCATTGATACAACTACTGGCATGTCGGCGCCGCCGATAGCAGATACTAAGTTGTAACCAAATACAAAGGCGATAAAGGTCATGATAACCAGTGGCCACATAGAGCCGCTATCCATGAACACACTACCTAGGTAGAATGATACCACAATCATGGCTAGGTTTAGCCAGTGAGCACCAGGAAGCGCTTTAGGGGCACTGCTAATAAGGCCGCGCAGTTTACCAAATGCTACTACTGAACCAGTGAAGGTTACCGCACCAATAAAGATACCTAAGAACACTTCAACGTCGTGAATAGACTTAGCCACTGGGTCGATAAGACCGGTTACTGAGTCAATTAACGAGCCGTGATCAATGGCGCTTGAGAAACCTACTAATACCGCTGCCATACCTACAAAGCTGTGCAGAATTGCCACGAGTTCTGGCATTTCGGTCATTTCAACTTTAAGCGCTAGGCGGATACCGATTGCGGCACCAATACCCATGGCAAGAGTAATAATCCAGCTACCACCGGTTACTTGGGTGCTAGCAAGTGTGGCCAGTACGGCGATAACCATACCGATAATGCCAAAGATGTTACCGCGTTGGGCGGTTTCTTGTTTACTTAGGCCGGCAAGGCTGAAGATAAACAATAGGGCAGCGATTAAATACGCTGCAGAAACAATACCTTGAGACATGTGACTTTTTCTCCTTAGTCGTCTTTACGGAACATTTTCAGCATCCGCTGAGTCACAGTAAAACCACCGGCAATATTAATGGTGGCGATAAGCACAGCGATACCGGAGAGCAGTAATACTACCCAGGAGGTGTCGGCTTTCATTTGCACTAAGGCACCCACAATAATAATGCCGCTAATGGCGTTAGTTACACTCATTAATGGAGTGTGCAAGGCATGTGTTACGTTCCAAACTACGTAGTAACCCACTACACAGGCCAGCAAGAACACAGTGAAGTGTTGTACAAAGTCTGCTGGTGCTACATTGGCTACCCAAGCAAAAGCAGCTGCGCCAGCGGCTGCTAGAGCAGGTTTTAGCCAAGGTTTGCTAGGTTTTTCTTCTTCCACTGGAGCCGGCTCTACTGCAGGTGCTTCGGCTTTTGGCTGAGCACTTACTTGAATCGCTGGTGGTGGGAAGGTGATTTCGCCATCTTTAACCGAGGCTACGCCACGTAGAACTTCGTCTTCGAAGTCGATATTAATTTCGCCATCTTTTTCTGGGCTTAGTAACTTAAGTAGGTTTACTAAGTTAGTACCGTATAGTTGGCTAGCTTGTGCTGGTAAACGGCGTGAGATGTCGGTTAAACCAACAATGGTTACGTCATGTTTAACGGCAATTTCACCAGGTTCGGTTAATTCACAGTTACCGCCAGTGGCTGCGGCTAAATCCACAATCACGCTACCTGGCTTCATTAATTCAACCATGTCGGCCAAAATCAGTTTAGGAGCTGGGCGACCAGGAATTAACGCCGTAGTAATAATGATATCTACGTCTTGAGCTTGCTCACGGAACAAGGCCATTTCAGCTTCGATAAAGGCGGCGCTCATTTCTTTAGCGTAACCATCACCGCTGCCGGTATCTTCTTCTTCGTAATCAAGCTCTAGGAACTCGGCGCCCATAGAGTTAATTTGTTCTTTAACTTCTGGGCGAGTATCAAAGGCGCGCACAATAGCGCCTAGGCTACCAGCGGTACCAATGGCCGCCAAGCCGGCTACACCTGCACCAATAACCAATACTTTAGCGGGTGGTACTTTACCTGCGGCAGTAATTTGACCAGTAAAGAAGCGACCAAAGTGGTTGGCGGCTTCTACTACCGCGCGGTAGCCGTCTACGTTAGCTAGTGAGCTGCGCGCATCTAAAGACTGGGCACGAGAAATACGTGGCACCATGTCCATGGCTAATAAGTTAACCTTGGCAGCTTTGAATTTTTCTAGTAACTCTGGATTTTGTGCAGGCCATGCAAAACTGGCTACCGTTGCGCCTTCCTTTATAAGGGCAAGTTCGTCAGTGGTGTTGTCGCTTCCATCTAGTGGAGCATTTACCTTAAAGATAAGGTCAGCTTGAAATGCTTGCTCTTTGCTTACAATTTCTGCGCCTGCTTCGCTGTAAGCGTCATCATTAAAGCTGGCTGCTGTTCCCGCGCCGCTTTCCACTGCCACAGAGAAGCCTAGTTTTAGCAACTGCTCTACGGTTTTTGGGGTGGCGGCTACCCGGCTCTCCTGGTCGAAGATCTCCTTAGGTATTCCGATTTGCATAGTGTGTTCCTGCTAATGGTTGTTATGTTGAGTTGCTGTGTTGGCAACACGTCGCTGTTTATTAAATGTTTGTTAGCTACTGCATGTTAGCTAATTTTTCGCATTTGGTGTGCTATGAAAGAAAACTACGGCCTAACAGTCAAGTAACTTCGCACAAAAGTATCGCTTATTTCCATTGGTCAAACCAATTTGTAAAGTTTATCGGTGTGATAGGTTATGCCTAGGTGTAATTAGGTTAGCAAAATGTAAAGCCGCTCTTATGTAAAAACCTTGTAGTGGCATGGAAATAGCAAGAACCCATTAGCTCTACTACTCTTTAATAAAGGTATCTTAACGAGCTTGTTAAGGTAGGTGTTGTAAGCCAAAGCCAAAGAGGAAGTAGTTAACTAAACAATTGGTGCTTGGAGGTGGTTATGGGTATTGCATTTTCTTTAATGATTGCAGTATTGATGTGGGCAAACTTAGTACAGGCAAAGCCTACACTGGCGTTCGACTTTAGTGTGGAGAACGAGCTCGAGCAACCCAAAGCAGCTAATGATTTATTTAATGATATTAACTGGTTACAAGAACAGCAGCTCAATGCTCGAAGCACTAATCGCAATCAGGTGGCTACTAACACTACCGAGCAGTCAGAGTTTTTACGTTACCAACAAGTGCCGCAATGGCGCGCCAATTGGCGAGGTGGAGTGCGTTGGCAGGCCCAGCGTAATTGGTTGTTTCGCGCGAAAGGTAATCGATTGTCCAGCCATCTAACCTTGTCGAACAAAACCCTATGTGCTATTTGCAAAACGCAAATCGATACCACGGTTTGGAAAGACGGGCACGTGCAACTGCAGCTTAAGTCTTACTTTGAATAGTTACCGGTGTATTGAAAGAGGGCTAACGAGGTGGTGACAAGTACTCGCTGAGTTATTGCTTATCACTAATTGCCTAGGCAGCTATTTCCAGTACATTGTCGCAATTAGGTACTATAGAAGAACGAGATCTGCTCATTTTTTTATGTTACTCCCTTATGTTTTATTCTCGGCTGTTTCCTGCTCTAGTCTAAGTATCGTGAAATTCTTACTTTAATCGGCATTTTGATATAGCTTAAGCGCGAATCATCAAGATATACTCCTAAAAAAAGAGGAGATTATCTTGGGCTATTTGCTGTTGGCCTTAATGCTTGTATTTGTTTTACCCGCGGTAAGCTTTTTTCTTGGTTACATCCACCTTTATCTAGAATATGGCGTGGTGGTGTCGGCAACCATTATTGCATTATGGCTTTTCTTCGATTTTGTGAAAATCAAAAAGCGCTAGGGCTCGCGCTATCAGTGGCCTGCGCTCCAATCGTATAAGTATGTTTATTGTCACTAGTCTGTTTTGTGAATAATTATTCACCCGGTTGTTTTGGGTCGCTAAGCCTTATGTAAGTGACTGATTCAACTATTGTTATTTTTTCTGCAAATTACAAATATAGCCAAACGCATATAAAATTCAGTTTTGTCATATCAAATAGCTATAAGTGATATTTTTCGACATTTGGCAGTATTTTTAACTCGTTGATTTTTAAAGATATTATTTTTTGGTGATTTGGCTTGCATCCCCAAAGTGGTAAATTAGTACTTCACATTTCTAGAAAAAGCCTATAGATTACCTCCCGCAAGACTGAGCTAGATCAAGAAATGATTGGCTAAATGGAATTTTTACTGATTATTTCTTGTGCAATTTTTATTCACTAGCTAGCCTTACTTACGCAAGTGGCAATAAGCAAAATATAACGAGAAATTAAACCAAACATTTAACTTTTTCACCCTTGCAACAACTTAGGAGATTTATCTAAATGGAACAAGATCAACAACAAACGATGCGTTGTTTTGCAACTGGTAAAGGTTTTTTTGTGCGCCTTCCAATCAGTGAAGATATCGAAGCAAAAGAATGTGAATCAGATGTTGAAGCGGCCGAGTAAACTACTCAGTAGTTGCCTTTTTAACTCGTGACTTGAATTTACGCTTGTTACATCCTAAACCGCTAGCCTTGGCTAGCGGTTTTTTTATGCCTGACCTTTAGTTGTCCAGTGCAGAGGGCTTCGCTTCAACCATACTTCTAAAGGCTGAGTTGCCAGCTGCTATTTAACTAATACCGTCTTGGGTTTGTTCTCGTAGGTGTTGCAAGAAAGCGCTGATATTGGGATTCTCATAGCGTTGCGCCGGATAATAAGCACATACGCTACGTTGTTCTGAAAGTAGCCCCGGCACCACTTCTACTAATTTGCCGTCTAATAGCTGTTGTTGAACTAAATCTTCTGAGACTAGCACCACGCCCATATGGTGAACCGCTGCTTGAATCGCTGCCAGCGGGTCGTGAGTAACAAAACGTGAAGCCTGGTTTAGTACGGTACCCTCATTAAACTTAACCCCGCCAGCTTTGATTTGACCTTGTACTAGTAGCAGCGGTAGGGCTTTGAGTTGCTTGGCTTGGCTTATTGGCCCGCAGGAGGCTAAGAAATCGGGGCTGGCGAAGCATTTCACCGCGTAATTAAACAAATGCAGCATGCGGTAACTGGTACTGTCAAAATTGTCGAGCTGTCGGGTTACCACTATATCGAGCGATAAATCGGGGATCTCGCCTGGCTCCACTTCCATCAGTTCGATATTAAGGTGGGGATGTTGCGGTAAAAAAGAGGCAATTAGCGGCGTTACAAATAAGCTGCCCGACACCGCAGGCGCGCCAATACTTAGATTGCCGGTTAAACCGCGTGGGGAGGGACCAAGCTGCTGGCGCATATTATTAAATTGGCTCAACCAATCACAGCTTTGCAGGTAAAAGTGCTGACCTTGCTCGGTGGCCCGAACCCGCCGCGTGGTGCGCAATAGTAGTTGGCAATGCAGTTGTGACTCTAACCAAGAGATACGTTTACTGCAGGCAGAGGTAGTGATGTTTAATTGCTGGGCCGCTTGCACAAAGCTGCTGCTCTCTACCACTGCTACGTAGGTTTGTACTGCATTTAGCCAATCCATTAATTCACTCCTAGATTGATTGTTTCCCATTGGGAAATAAACAGTGTCTTTGATGAATGATTATCCGCTTTTAGCTTTGTTTTACAATGAGTGACGCTGATGTATTGGAGTTTATTAGTGAGCTATTCGCGGATCCCGCTGTTTTTTTCTATCGCTTTTATTGCCTGTTCCCAATTAACCAATGGGCTACTTGCGCCTGCTTTACCGGAAATGGCCACTCATTTTGCGGTAGACGAGCATTTAGTGCAGCGTTTAATTGTGGTGTTCATTTTAGGCTTAGGGATCTCGCAACTTTTTTATGGACCATTGGCAGATAGTTACGGCAGACGACGAATTTTCTGGTTAGGCCAAGCCATCTTCTTGTTAGGCAACTTGCTGACATTTTTGGGCTTTAATAATCTTGATCTGCTGTTAGTGGGGGTAATGATTCAAGGCCTAGGCGCGGGCAGCAACCAAATCTTAGCCCGCTGTTTAATTAGCGATAGCTATCGCGGCAAAGAGCTTAAACATGGCTTTGCCTGGTTAGGCATGGCGGCGTCGGTTATCCCAGTACTCGGGCCGGTTATTGGTGGCATTGTCACCGCCTATTGGGGCTGGCACTATTTGTTTGTGATTATTGGTATTGCTGGAGCAAGCTTATTAATCATTGCTGCCAAACTCTTACCAGAGACTCAAGTAGAAGCCGGCCCGCCGCTTAACATGAGCAGAGTGTTTAACGACTACCTAAACTTGGCCGCAGATCGCCACTTTATTCACTATTCTAGTTTTGCTTGGATCGCTAGCATTGGCTTGATGTACATGATCAGCAGCGCACCATTTGTATTGCAGCATGATTTTGGCTTGTCGGCGGATAACTTTGGTTTGGTGATGATAGTGCCAGCAGCAGGTTTGGCTTTGGGCAGCGCTTTTACCCGTCGCTTTAACGGTCGCTGGCCAGAACAGCAAATTCTACTATTAGCCTCTGTGCTGCCTTTTATCGCAGCCTTTATATTGCTGACTCAGGCTCACTCTTTATTTTGGGTGGTTGCAGCGATGAGCTTAATTAGCATTAGTGTTGGGGCGATTTACCCGATATCTCAATCAGGGTTATTTGCTCACTTTTCTGGCCAAGCAGGCACGGTGTCTGCCTTAAGTGGCACGACACAAATGACCCTTACCGCCTTAGCCGTTGGTGGTTTAACTAGCGCCTTTATGCCAAGCCCAAGTGCGATGGCGATCATATTTAGCGTGATGGCTGTTGCCTTAATCCTCAACATGGTGATCCAGATAGTGAAAGTGAAAGCGCCAACTATGCAATGATTGCTGCTTATTGAGTTATCTGCAGTTTGCTTGCCTTAGGGGGTTTTGATGACGATTCGCCAATTGGGAAAAACCGAGTCTTTGTTTGCCGAATTAACCAGCACTGGTGCCATGTTAGTAGTTAATGCGGTGACAGTGACTGGAAGGATCAATGCTCACTTTATTCCACGAATTCATCAACTATTGCAACTTCGTCACCCGTTCTTGTCACTTTGTTTAAATCAAGTTGCACAACAATGGCAGTGGCAAGAGTGTGCTAGCCAGCCAGAGCTTGAGGTGGCAGAGATTGATGAAAGCAAGTTGCCATTTACTCAGGCACTGCGTGACACCATGCAGCAACAAACTAATACGCCGCTTGAGCTTGGCGGTCCGCTTTGGCGGGTATCGGTATTGCTAGGCCAGCAGCAATCAGCCTTGGTAATTAGCATGCACCACAGTATTTGTGATGGCTTGTCGGCGGCGTCTTTGTTAGCCGAGTGGCTAGAGCGACATCAGCAAGTGGCTCAACAAGCGGTGCCAGATATTCAGCGTTTAAGCATTCGTGCTGGTGTGCATCAAGCCTTGGCTTTAGATGAGTACTCTGATGACGATAACCCTTTCGCCACTCCGATTAGTCCGGCTCAGGCAGGAGTATGGCTCAACCAAGCTGGATTAAAACAAAGGCAACAAAATAAACTCGAATTATTGAGTTTTAGTCAGCAACAATCCCAGCGTTTATTGGCGATTAGCCGTCAGCATCAAGTAAGCCTTACCATCACGCTTTATTGCGCTGCTATTGAGGTAGCGGCAAAGATTGCTCGTTCACCGGTTAGTGCAGTAAGTGCTGGCGGTAATGCGAATGTTCGACCCATCGTAGAGCCTCCGGTAAATCATCAAGAACTGGCGTGTTATGTGTCGATGTTTTCCTTTGAAGTAGCTAGCGATTCATCGCAAGGTTTTTGGCAACGCGCACTAAAGATTAAACAAGCCTATAAAGAGAAAGTAGACTCTGGCCTGCACTTGGTCTCGTGTAATGATAATTGGTGGGAGGCTCAAGCGCCGCGCCGTGCCGATGATGAAATGCAGCAAGTCGCTGGCAGGTTCAATTGTTTGCACTTATCTAATCTGGGGTCTTTAGAGCGTGTGTTTGGCTCATTAGAAAATTCTGGATTAATACCTCAGCAATATTACTTTACTGCCGCTCAACATTTGGTTGGGGCCATATTTTGGCTTGGCGCGCAAAGTGTAGCTGGCGCATTGAGCCTTACGGTTAATTGCGTAGAGCCGATGGTTGATCAAGCAATGCGTAATGAGTTCAGCAGCTTACTTAAACAGCGCTTGTTAGGCTTAATTGACGACCATTGAGTGGTGAAAGATTAAGCCCAAACACAAGGTCCATAAGATTTGATAGCTAGTACCTATCGCTAACAATGAAATATTCGATTTTTTTATTTAGTAGCAAGCCGCTATAGTAGGGCTAATTCACAATGGTTTTGGAGTTTAAGATGTTTGCAGTAATTTTTGGTCGTCCTGGTTGCCCTTATTGTGTTCGTGCCAAGCAGATTGCCGAGCAGTTAAGCGAAGCACACGAAGACTATAACTTCCGTTATGTTGATATTCATGCTGAAGGCATCTCAAAAGCCGATCTTGAAAAAACCGTAGGTAAGCCGGTAGAAACCGTGCCACAGATTTTTGTTGATGAACAACACGTAGGTGGCTGTACGGAATATGAAGCACTAATGCGTGAAAAGTTTGATATCTAATAAGATAGCGAGACAAGATTAGCTTACTAAAGCCCGGCACTTGCTGGGCTTTTTGTTGGGTTTTTGCTTGGTCCTCCCTCAAGTAAACAAAAAAATACAGCATTGTTGCGAGTGCTTAACTACAAAAGTGAGGATTGTTTAACTAAGCTCAAATTAACTCGATGCAGCCAATAGATGAGGAGTTAATTATGGATGCTAGCTATATGTTGAACCTCGAAGCCAACATCTTATTAGGTATTGTGAACGAGAAGCTACGCCTAGAATGCAATAGCCTAGAAGACCTAGCCTTAACCTTTGGTTTTGAAGAGCGTTCTTTAGCGCGCCGTTTAGAAACCATTGGTTACCACTACGATGTGATTACTAATCAATTTAAAGCCATTTAATCTTGGCATAAGTAACTGAATGTTAGACACTGTTGATGTGTCTAACAGGAGGTTTAAGATGCTAAGAAAAATTGGACTTTTATTAACGTGTTGTATTTCGCTGCCCGCGCTGGCTGATATAAGTATTGGTGCTGGTTATACCTTTGGTGGCGAAATGACCGACCTAGACACCGAACAGACCTACTCTGTCCGCTCAGCCCCTTCTTATATGGCTGCCTTTGACTTTGCGACTAGCCGTGGTGAAAATCGCAAACGTGAGACTTACGAAAACTATGTGGGAGCGCTAGTGTCTTGGCAAAACACCGAGATGGACGATACGGCCACAACTGATGTTGACGTGGTATATGCTCACTTAACCGCATCACGCCGTTGGCAATATGAAAACTTTGAAACCTTTGCTAGCGGTGGCGCAGGTGTTACCCATTTTGCTGCCAGCCCTGGTAGCGATACCCAACGCTTTTCTATTAGCTTAGGTGGCGGTTACTTTTACCACCTCACCGAAAACCTCGATTTAAAGCTAGAAGGCCGACTGTATGGCACCTTTGTGAATGAAGGTACCAAGATTGAATGCGGCCCTGGTTGCCAAGTTACTTTTGTTGGCAGTTATTGGTCTCAATTAGGCCTAAATTTGGGGCTAAACTACCGATTCTAGCACTGCTTGATAGCGATATAATATTCTAGTAAGCGCTGATAAACATCAGTGCTTACTAAATAAAACGCTTAAAAAATAAACTCTTACAAACTATTCAACAAAGTTCCGCTGTCATTAATCTTTAATATTTCAGTCACCTCGCTGTCATTTTCTGACCCTAAGATTTGTTCAACTTTTACTTGATGTACTTCACATTTTTTAGGGATTAAAATGAAAAAGCTTACTATTATCGCTCTAGCGGTTGCCGCTGCTTCTGGTTCAGCTAACGCTGCTAAAGTTTACGAAGACGAGAAACACGCTGTTGATTTATACGGCCGTATCTACGCTGGTTACACTGCTGGTGACGATGCTGGTAAATCTGACAACTTTGGTGCAGACCAATACGTACGTTTTGGCGCTAAAGTAAAATCTCAGTTTGGTGAGTCAAACTACGCTTTGGGCCGTTACGAGCTTCAATTAGAAAACAACGGCGAAGGTGACAACACTTCTGCAACTAAAGCACGTTTAGCTTACGCTGGTTTCGGTGGCAACTTTGGTGAAGTAACATTTGGTCGTAACTACGGCGCTCTTGAGTTAGTAGCTGATTGGACTGATTCAAGCTACGTTAACCCTTACGGTAACTCTGCTATCGGTATTAGCTCTAGCCGTGAAGAAGGCATTGGCCGTTCAGACAACGTTCTAAAATATGCTGGCGAGTTCAACAACTTTGAACTTCACGCTTCTTACAAGTTTAACGACAACCAAAAAGATGAGACTACTGGTGCTAGCCAAGACAACTCAGCTTACGGTATCGCTTTAGCTTACGGTTTCGATTTTGGTCTTGGTCTAGGTGCGGGTTACAACATTGCTAACAATGGCGATGCTAAAGACAGCACAATGGCTTTAGTTGGTGTTAACTACGATGCAAATGGTGTTTACGCTGCACTTAACTACTCTATGGGCGAAAACAACAAAGCCTTTAAACTTCACGGCTCTGACGCCAAGAACGACCACACTGGCTACGAGTTAGTTGCTGGCTACAAATTCACTAAAGCGTTCCGCGCTCAAGCTATGTGGAACAAAGCTGAAGTTGAAGCAGAAGGTTCAGCTAAGTACGATGCAGTTGATTACTACACCATTGAAGGTCGTTACAACCTAACTAAACAGTTACGCCTTGTTGCTGCTTACCAAATCAACAACATTGATGACGCTGAGAACGAGCTCCACTTCGCTGCGCGTTACGACTTCTAAGAGAAATAGAATCTCACGCTAAGCGCCTACTTAGCGTGCTTCCTTAACTTCTTATGTTTGTCTTTTTACCAGCTCTTTTATAGAGCTGGTTTTTTGTTTAGTGGATTAGCACTATGACGCTGATAGGTCGCTTAGTGAGTGATATCCATCATCAAGATTTTGGAGCGCCGCTGTAGGTTGTAAATGGCTTGCTTTTCGGTAGGTAGATCTTCAAAGTCGGCAGGTGCAAAGCCGCGTTCTCTAAACCAATGAATGCTTTTAGTGGTTAGCACAAACAGCTTGCTCAAACCTTGCTGGCGGGCGCGTTTTACAATGGCTTGCAATAAGCGATCGCCTCGGCTGGCTTGACGATATTGTGGGTGGCTAACTAAACAGGCCAATTCGCCTATATTTTCTTGCTCAAAGGCATACAGCGCAGCACAGCCAATGATCATGCCGTCACGTTCAACAATGGTAAATCGCTCAATTTCCATTTCAAGTAGTTCGCGTGAACGACGTACCAATATACCTTCTTCTTCCAATGGTCTTATTAGCTCGATAATACCGTTAATATCGTCCAGTCTGGCTTCTCGCACCCGCTCGTAGCTGTATTGAACGAGCTGCGTACCACTGCCGTCGCGGGTATAGAGTTCTTGCAATAGTGCGCCGTCTTGCTGATAGCTCACTAAGTGGCAACGATCTATGCCTCTATCGCTACATTGAATAGCCGCGCGTAAATAGCGCAGCGTATCTTTGTCGGTCTCGCGTAAGAAGGGTTCTGAGCGCATTAACTGATTGGCGGTGTCGGGTAACAATTCGCTTACCAATTGTCCTTTGTCGTTATGAATACCTTGCTCTGGGCAGAAGTAAATCACTTTGTCCGCTTTTAACGAGACTGCGATTTCGGTAGTAATGTCTTCCGAGCAAATATTAAATAACTCGCCGGTGACCGATACGCCCAAGGGAGACACCATCACTATTTCGCCATGGTCTAATTGGCGTTTAATGCTTTGGTGATTAATGCGCCGTACTTTACCGGTGTGCAAAAAGTCGATGCCATCTTCTACGCCAATCGGTTGGGCTACTACAAAGTTGCCGCGAACCACGTTGATATGCGCTTGATGCAAAGGAGAATTGACTAAACCCATAGACAGTTGGGCTTCGATATCCATTTGGATTTGGCCAACCGCTTGTTTAATGATGTTAAGGCTGCGCTCGTCGGTGATGCGCTGCTCGCCGGCAAATAAACAACTATGCTGATGCGCCGCAATGAGACCATCGATTTGAGGACGTGCACCACATACCAGTACAATTTTTACCCCAAGGGTTTTAAGTAGCGCGATATCTTGAATGATGTTGCTAAAATTGCCACTGCTGCTGGCTTCGCCGCTAAGCATTACAACAAAGGTTTTGCCTCGGTGGGCATTAATATAAGGTGCCGACTGACGAAACCAGTTGACTAAATCTTCGGCCGAGCGGTCCAAATTCTTCTCCGTGAATAACTAGCTATTAGATCTGACTAATGAGTCAGATATTTGTGTATTGTTGCATATTCCTTAGCATTGTCGAGCAATAAGTTTTTCTTCGTGACAAAACCTATACACAGTTATCTTATGCAAGAGTTGTTTAGTTAGGCTATGTGGAGTATAAGCTGCTGTATTATCTCAGCTAAGCTTCATTTAATTTGGATTAGCTGAAGGAATTTAGATGATGTTTATATCAATGAGAGGTGTATATGGAAAACTATGTCGTACCTGAGCATTTGGCCATGCGTAAGCTGCCAAGCCAAGAGCGAACCAGGCGACTAGTGGAACACATCTTAGATAGCACTTTGTCTCTTATTAAAGAACAAGGCATGGCATCGGTAAATACTAATCTTATTGCCCAATATGCCGAGATAGACATTGCTTCTTTATATCGTTTCTTTAAGAACAAAGAGGCGATCTTTTTTGCCCTCGCCAAGCGTTGGTTTGAAACAGTGCAAGAGGTGGTTGAGCAACACAACTTTCAACATGCTGTTGGTAATATCGTTGAATATAAAGACAGTACCCAGTTTCGGATTAATCAACTGCCAGAAACAGAGGTAATGTTGGTGAGTTTTCATGAACTGTTTACTCACGACCAAGACTTTAAAGCCTTAGAAAGTTGGCACCGCGAAATTTTGATTGGTTACAGTAAGCGTTCATTTATTGAAAATGGCTCGAAGTGGGACGATGAAGCCCTAACCAGTGTTTGTTTGTATTTGTATGGTTTCACTCGAAACTTTATGGCAGGGACGGTTGGTTTTAGTGCCGAAGAACATCAGCATCAATTTACTTGGTTTCAGGTGATGTTAAATGAAGTGCGTGAAATGGTGTTGTTAGGCGAGGTGCCTGAGCAGTTTTCACGCTAAGGCGTCACTCACAATATGCGCTTGGCTGGCACTGGGATACTCTTGTTCGTCTACCAAGCGTTCTGCACCTAGGCAATGTAACCACGAACCATAATCTAAGGTTTTGTTTCCTAAAATTAATTCTTTTAGCACCGGTTCTGATAAACCTTGAGTAATTGGTTTACAGCAGGGCCAAGTTTTCCTGCCATTTTGTGCTATCGTCACTGTATTTTCCGCGCCTATAAGGTCAAACTATTCCGCATATAAGATTCAGTGTGGGTCAATTTGGTGATAAACAACTTAGTTTGTTACATCAATGTGAAATGGCGCTCAATTTTTGACCAATTGGTAAGTGAAAGCATGCAGTGCTTCACACTATTTTTTTAGGGAGTAATCCATGGAACTGGAAGCCTTTTTCCAGCAGGTAAAAAAACTGCCAGTGATGCCGCAAATTATGCAGGAATTGCTGACCAGCATTAACGATGAGAATGTCGATTTACATCAGTTAGGTAAAAAGCTCGCCACTGATCAATCTTTAGGTGCCAATGTACTGAAAATGGCCAACTCGGCGGCGTTTCGCGGTATTAAGCAAATTGATTCTATTGAAGCTGCGGCAATTCGCCTTGGTTTAAAGCGGGTTCGCTCATTGGTGGTTGCAGCAGGTCTTAATGGCATGATGCCCAGTAAAAACTTTGACCAGCAACAGTTCTGGAGCCAAGCCATGTATGTGGCTTTGTTAGCGCAGGCGCTCGCCAAAAGCACTGATATAGAACCTGAAATGGCCTTTACCTGCGGTATGTTACATAACTTTGGCGAGTTGCTGATTGCCAGCGCCACTCCCGAGGAAGCAGGCCTAATCGAGTTAAGTTTAGAAACTGGCGAAACGCGGGTTTCGGCGCAGCGTCAAACCTTAGGTTTAGACTATGCCCAAATTGGCGGTGAGTTGGCTCGTCGTTGGAATTTTTCTCCGGTGATCACGGATGCCATTGAACAACAACTTAATCCAATGGATTTTGAAGAGGTATCTAAGCCAGCAGTATTAATACGTTTGGCTATTTTTGCTCACCATGCGCTTAATGCCGGTTTGAGCAGTGAGATGGTGGCGAGTAACCTACCTGCTCCTTTGTGCGAATTGGTCGGTGTTGATAAGGATAAAGTGACTGAATTTATTGCCGAGGCTGTAGAGCAGGGCGAAGAAATGGTAAGCACTAGCGTGGCTTAAACGTTCGCGGTTTGAATGAAAAAGGGATTAGCTAAGCTAATCCCTTTTTTGTTACGACTAATTACTGGTTTGCTCAAATCCCCGTAACCACCATCGCTTGGCTTGTTTAAGTCCGCGTTGAGCATCTTCTAACAATAGGTAGTTAACTGGCACTATTAGCAAAGTAATCATGGTGGCGAAAATAATGCCAAAGCCCAGTGATACCGCCATAGGGATTAAGAATTGAGCCTGAGTGCTTTTCTCAAAGATAAGCGGCATTAAACCGGCAAAGGTGGTAAGCGAGGTGAGTATTACTGCCCTAAAACGGGCCACGCCAGCATTGGCTACCGCAGTCATTAAATCCACCCCGTTTTTACGCTGGCGGTTAATGTAATCCACTAGTACCAAGCTGTCGTTTACTACTACACCGGTCAGCGCCAACATGCCCATCATGCTCATAATAGTTAAAGGCATGCCCATGATCATGTGGCCCAAAACCGCACCCACCGCGCCGTAGGGGATAATTGACATCACCACTAAGGGTTGCCAGTAAGACGCAAAGGGAATTGCCAGTAAACCGTAGATCACAAACAGTACAAACAACATACCAAAGCCCAAACTGCTAAAAGATTCTCGCTGTTCCTTAGCTTCGCCTTCTAGGCTAGCGTTTACCTGTGGGTAGGCCACCAAGGTTTGGCTTAACCATTGCTGTAGCTCGGTTTTTATCACCTCAATATTGGCTTGCTCTTTATTCACATCGGCGCGGATATTTTGAGTGCGTAGGCGGTCAATGCGAGTAATGGTGGCCGGGCTTTGTGAAGGGGTGACGCTAGCCACCTCACTAAAGGGCAGCTCGGCGCCATCGGGGGTACGAATCAGCATATTATTAAGGTTGTATTGAGAGCGGCGTTCGCTGGCGGGATAGCGGACGTAAACCTTCACGTCTTCGCGGCCACGTTGAATGCGTTGTACCTGATAGCCAAAAAAAGCACTTCTTACTTGCTGGGCCAAATCATTTAAGCTTAAACCGAGCGCTTGGGCTTGTGGCTTAATGTTGAGTTGCAGCTCCAATTTGCCGTCGGCCAAGCTGTCTTCTACATCAAATACCGCTGGGTACTCTTGTAGTTTTTGCTTGGTGAGCTCTGCCACCTGAGCCATCGCCGCAAAATCGTTACTGCTGAACTGCACATCTAAGGGCGAGCCACCGCGGCCGATTTCTGCCCTAAAGGTTAGGCTTTCTGCACCAGGTAAGCTGCCGATAAGTTGTCGCCATTCTCTCACTAGTTCGCCACTGCTAATTGGATTAGTGCGCGACTCCGGCGGTTCTATTTCAAATATCACTCGGCCTTTATTACTTTGGCCACTGCCCGAACCACCGCTAGAACCACTGGTGGCCAAAATATTTAAAATTACGCTGTCGCCGGTTTCTTGGTCTCGGTATTTTTCTTGTAATTCTAGGGCTGCGCCCAACATCCGATTGATGTAATCGTCGGTAGTATTAAAGGCGGTGCCCGCTGGCATCACTAAGCTAGCGCGGGCGGTTTCACTGGGTACTCTTGGGAAGAAAATAAAGCGTACCCAGCCAGAGGTGGCTAAAGACAATACCACCACAAAAACACTGATGGCGATGGCGGCGCTAAGCAGTCTTCGAGACAAAGCCGCTTTTAACACTGGCTTATAAAACTTGATGATGGCGGACTCAAAGCCATTGGCAAATCTATTTTGCCAATAACTAAAGCGTCCCGGATTTTTGCTCACCGGTTTAATGTGTTTCAAGTGGGCGGGTAGAATCAGCTTTGATTCCACAAAGGAAAATAGCAGCACCGGAATAACAATCAGTGGGATTTGCGCAAATATTTTGCCACGCACTCCATCAATCATCATTAACGGCATAAAGGCTGCGATAGTTGTAAGCACGCCAAAGGTAACCGGCACGGCGACTTCTTGAGTACCTTTAATGGCCGCGTGCAGTGGTTCTTCACCCGCCTTTAGGTGGGTATAGATGTTCTCACCGGTGACAATGGCATCGTCCACCAAAATCCCCAGCACCATAATAAAGGCAAATAGCGAGATAATATTGATGGTGACATCCATGGTAGGCATCAACAACAGGCCACCCATAAAGCTAATGGGAATACCTATACATACCCAAATCGCAATGGCTGGGCGCAGGAAGATAGCCAGTAACAAGGCCACCAATAAACAACCTTGAATGGCACTGTTTTTTAGGGTGTTTAAACGGGCTTTTACTATTTTGGCGCTGTCTCGCCAATAGTTTAGCGAGATGCCTTGCGGCAAATAAGACTGCTTATCGCTAATGTATTGTTTCACCGCATCGGAGATGGCAATGGCGCTTTGATCGCCTACGCGATAAACCTCAATCATCACCGCCGGTTGATTGTTAAAACGGTTCTCGATGGGGGTTTCTTCAAAGCCATCTACCACCGTAGCAATGTCGGATAAGCGAATGCGGGTACCGTCGGCGCGGCTAATGATTAGCAAGTTGGCAAACTCATCACCTACGTAGGCTTGACCTTTGGTACGCAGTAGTATTTCGCCGCCTTGAGTTTTCACCGAGCCGGCAGACAAATCTAAAGACGCTTGGCTAATGGTTTGCGCAACTTTACTTAGCTCCAGCCCGTATTCGCGGAGCTTTTGCTCCGAGACTTCAATCGAAATCTCATAGGGCGCTACTGAATCCAGTTCAACTTGAGTGAGTTCTGGTAACTGCAATAATTCATCGCGAATTGATTCTGCCACTAAGCGCAATTCGCTATGGGCTAAGTCACCAGATACTGCAACGGTAATAGTCTCGCGTTTGCGTTGAGTAAGGCTAACCACTGGGCGTTCTGCATCGCTAGGAAAGGTATTAACGGCATCGATTCGCGATTTAATATCGCTCATTACATCGCGGGTATCGTAGCGCGAGTTAATCTCGGCGCTCACTCGAGCAGCGCCTTCTTGCGAGACTGAAGATATTTGGTCTATGCCTTCAATGTCGCTAATTGCTTCTTCGATGCGAATGGCTAGGCTTTCTTCACTCTCCTCTGGGCTAGAGCCCGGTAGGGCGATGCTTACATTAACCATGTCCAGTTCAAACTCAGGGAAAACCTCTAGCGGTAAACGAAATTTGGCCGAGTACAAACCTAAGCCGATGATCAGCACCATTAGCAAGTTGGCGGCAACGTGGTTGCGAGTGAACCAAGCAATTAAGCCATGCATAATAGTTCTCTCCCTAAGGGGATGGTTAGAGCAATATTAGGGGTGATTTGCGGCATGTTTTAGGCTCCTATTGGCTTAGCGGGTGTGCCACTAATTACCCTGCCAAGGGGCGTAGTCACCAACATTTGGCCAGCTTCGATGCCGCCATTTACTATGTAGCTTTGCTGATCTTGCCACAGAATATTGACTGATTTTCTCTGTAGCAGTCCGTCTTCCAATACAATCACTTGTTGCCCTGAATAGAGTGCGCTGCGAGGAATAATAAATACTTGCTCTAGGGTTTTGCCTTGAATTTGTGCGCTGACAAATTGGCCTATTTTAAGCGCTGGTTTATTTTCGTTAGCTGGGCCGTAGGGGTCATCGATTTTTGCCACAACAAATAGCTGGCGGCTAGCGCTATCTAGGGCAGCTTCACTGCGTTCTACTTTGGCTTGCCAATGGTATTCTTGAGCGCCAAAGTTAGTGCTTAAATCTACGAGTGGTTGGCTAACGGGGCTTTGGCTGCGGCGGTAATTTTCTGGGATGTTTAATACGCTTTGCTCGTTTAAGCTTAAGGGTAGGCGCACCTCTAAGTAATCTACCGCATAGCTATTGGCTAGGTTTTTTCCGGTAGTCACGTACTCGCCTAGTTCAACGTTTTTCTCCAGAATTCTTCCGGCGTAGCTGGCGCGAATTACGGTGCGCTCTAGATCTAGTTTGGCTCGAGTTAACTTAGCTTTAGCCGAGGCCATCGCGGCTTCTTGGGCGGCTAGTTGGGGTTTACGTAATACTAAGTCGTTGGCGGTTTTGCCCTTGCCTAAACGCTTCCAATCTCGCAGCGCTTGTTCAACTTTGGCTTGTTCTTCGGCTAGTTGTAGCTGGGTGGTTTGCAGCTCTGCTTCGGCGATGGTGATGGCGTTTTGGTAATCTCTGGCGTCAATTTTTAGCAGCACTTCGCCTTTTTCAAAAAATGCCCCTTCACGAAAATTAGCCGAAACATAAGTAATACTGCCGGCTACCTGTGCCACTAAGTTGCTTTCGGTATGCGGGCGAATAGTGCCAAAGGAGCTAACGCTGGCTTGATAACTCTGCAAGCTAAGTGGACTCACTTCAACTGCAAGTTTAGCTAATTCGGCTTGCGGTTTACGTTGAGCCTGGGGCTTGTTTGCCTTGATGTATTGGCTTATTAGCAGACCAATAATAATCACCAATAGTGGCAGGCTAAGTCGTATCAATTTGGCCATAATTGGCATCACTCCAGTTAAAATAGTTGCTCGAAGGCAAAAGCCTCTCGAGTGGTTTGCGCTTGCTCGAGATGCCCACCTAGGGCTAGATAAAGCTCGATACGATTTTGCAGCTGCAAGTTAAGTGCGGTAATAGCGCTGCTTTGGGCATCAAAGGCGCGTCGCTGCGACTCCAGCACCGTGACGTATTCATTTAAGCCAGCTAAGTAGTTTTCAAAGGCTAAGGATTCCGCTTGTTTAGAATCTTCGGCTGCGGTGGCCAGTAGCTGAGCGTTTTGGTAAAGGCTAGGTTCTAGGGTGAGACTTTCTTCCACTTCAGCAAAACTTGCCAGTACTTGCTCTAAATAAGCCGAGTTTAAACCTTGAGCTACCGCGTATTGTTGCAGTTGCTGATTCTCGCGGCGGGCGGCATCAAAAATCGGCGCTGTCACGCCGGCAAACAAAGACCAGACCAATGACTCGCCATTAAGAAGCTGGTTGAGTTGACTGCTTTGTGCTCCGCCGCTGGCGGTTAGCGTGAGGCTAGGAAAGCGGTCGCGATAAGCTGCGTAAACTCTTAGGTCAGCGGCGGCTAGCCGATATTGAGCAGCCTTAACATCGTGTCGGCGAGTTAACAATTCCGAAGGTAAGCCCGCTGGTATGGCATCTAGCGGTACGTTAAGTTGACCCGCAACTTCAATATCGCCACCGGGGTAGCGGCCAAGTAGCAGCTCCAGTTCGCGTTGAGCTTGAGTGAGTTGATTGTTTCGAGAGTTTAACTGGGCCTGTGAAGCGCTTAAGTCGGCACGCGCTAAGTAAACATCAAGAGCGCTGTTTAAACCACTTTGATAGCTTTCTTCAATAATTTGCAGGTTGGCTTTTAGATTGTTGTAACGCTCTTCAATGAGTTGCTGTTGTTGCTGAGCTTCAATCACGTTATACCACTGCTGGGCAGTGTTTGCAGCGAGGCGAATTTGCGCTTGTTGCCATTGTTCAAAGCTTACCTTGGCATCTAACACTGCGGCTTGTTGCAAGGCATCAAGCTTACCCAGCCAGTCTATTTCCCAGCTTATATCTATGCCAGCGCTGAGTTGAGTGGCGGTGTTGGTATCACTGCCGCTGCGTTGGCCAGTTAAAAAGGCTTCAACATTTGGCCAGCTTTGTGAGTTTTGAATTTTTACTTGGTAAAGTTGTTGGTCAAGGGCGTAGCCTTGTTGCTGTAAAGACGGGTTATTACTTAAGGCTTCACTTATCAGAGTTTGCAGTGCGTCAGGTAAGGCTTGCTCAAATCGTTGTTGATTGAATTGACCTTGCTGATATTCACTGGTCCAGCTGGTGGCTGTAGCTTCAGTAAGCGGTTCATGAGCTGGCGTATCGTTCATACTGCAAGCGCTTAAACTTACAATAAGTAGAGTTATCCGAGCCCAACTAGCCACGTGCATTCCATGTCCTATTCTTTAATCCTTGCTATTAGTGTTATTTAACGTTTCTTGGATTGCATTGTCGAGTCTTCTAGTAAAGCTTTTACCTTTATTTACAGATGCTTTGGCTAAACTTGCTGTTTATTTAGACCCAAGCGATAAAGCTGCAAGATCCAAGAGAAGACCAGTTCCGCATCCAGTGGACGAACTAAACTTGTCTTGGCTAAAACGAATTGGGTAGGCGATAAGATCATTTGCCGTTTGTCGATAAGGGCTTCTGAATAGGCAACTGGAAACTCAGGATGTCCTTGAATAGCAAAGGTATGTTGGCCAATTTCAAACATGAAGTTAGGGCAAAAGTCACTACTGGCTAGTAAGTTAGCTTGCGGTGGCAGAGCGGTCACTTGGTCTTGATGACTCACTAAGATGGATAAACTCTCTTGCTCTGTTGGCTCTGCCCAGGAGGGTGCTGCAATAAGGGTATTTTTAGCCACGCCTAAACCCCAACCCGCGCTGGATTTTTCTACCTTCCCTTCCATCGCGCGAGCAATGATTTGGTGGCCAAAACAAATGCCTGCCAAGGGTCGCTGCAACTGTTCACACTGCTGTACCCAAGCCACTAATTGCAAAATCCACGGCTGTTGATCGTAGGCATTGTGCCGACTGCCGGTAATTAAAAAACCATCAAATTGATTGAGCTTAGGCAGCTCACTGTTAAGTACATTGAACACTTCAAACTCTAGTTGTGCATCTTGTGCGCTCAGATGCTTGATGAACATATCGGGATATTCACCATGTATTTCAGCAAGTTGCTTATCAACTCGGTCACAATTTAGAATCGCAATTTGCATAGTTAAAACCTAAAGAATAGCTATATATTGACCATAAGCTGTTAAATAAACTGTATCAAGTATGGAATAAAATTTAATATTTGTGTAGTTTTGTTCATTATTGGATAACAGTTGATGGATTCTTCCGGAGGGAACATGGCGCAGCAGGATCAAGCTTATTGGCAACAACAAGCGCGGGAATTGGAATTCCCCACTAGGGCATTTATTAACGGGGCGTTTGTAGATGCGCAATCAGGACAAACCTTTAGCAGCATTAACCCCGCAACCGGACAAGTGCTAGCCGAGGTGGCAGAGTGTGACGCCGCCGATGTTGAATTGGCGGTTAGCGCTGCGCGAGCTGCTTATCAAAGTGGAGTATGGTCAAACCTTCCCCCGGCTGAGCGCAAGCAAGTGCTGCAAGCCTTTGCGCAACTTGTTGAACAGCACCAAAGCCAACTCGCCTTGTTAGAAAGTTTAGACATGGGCAAGCCAATTGGTGACGCACTGTCTTACGATGCGCCAGCCACCGCGCGCTGTATTGCTTGGAATGGAGAAGCGATAGACAAGATTTATGATGAAGTTGCGCCAGTCACCAGCGATGCTCTTGCATTGGTCACCCGAGAAGCACTGGGTGTAGTAGCGGCGATTGTGCCGTGGAACTTCCCTTTAGTGATGGCCTCGTGGAAGATTGGCCCAGCCTTGGCCACCGGTAATTCGGTTATCTTAAAACCTTCAGAAAAATCTCCCTTAAGTGCACTGTATTTGGCGCAATTGGCTAAACAGGCGGGCATTCCTGATGGAGTATTTAATGTGCTGCCGGGCTATGGTCACACCGCTGGGCAAGCGTTGGCGCTGCACATGGATGTTGATTGCATTACCTTCACTGGCTCTACCGCCGTGGGTAAAAAGCTGGTGGAGTTTTCCGGTCAATCAAACTTAAAACGTGCCTTTATGGAGTGTGGGGGTAAAAGCCCAAACCTGGTCTGTGCAGATGTCGCTGATTTAGACAAGGCCGCCGCCACTGCGCTTGCTGCTATTTTCTACAATCAAGGTGAAGTTTGTACTGCGGGCTCTCGGCTTATCGTGCATCGCAGTGTGCATAAAGCCTTGGTAGATAAAATGCTGGCTCTGGTGGATGACTGGCAAGCTGGTAATCCCTTGGATCCCAATACCAGCATGGGGGCAATGGTTGACGAAATACAGATGCAGCGAGTTCTGGGCTTTATAGACCAAGCAAAAGCCCAGGGTGCGAAGTTGTTATGTGGTGGTGAGCAAACCTTACAAGAAACTGGTGGTTACTTCCTTAAGCCAACTATTTTTGATGATGTGGACGCCAAGCTGGATATTGTTAAGCAAGAGATCTTTGGCCCAGTATTAGTGATTCAAGTGTTTGACGAGCTTGAGCAGGGCATAGCCTTAGCCAATGATACTGAGTACGGATTAGCCGCTGGAGTGTGGACCAGTGATATTAATACTGCGGTGCGCACTTCGCGCGCCCTTCGCGCCGGTACTGTATTTGTGAATAATTGGGATGGCGGTGATATGACCATGCCCTTTGGTGGTTTTAAGCAGTCGGGCAACGGGCGCGACAAATCCTTGCATGCGCTAGAAAAATACACCGAGCTTAAGTCTACTTGGATTGATTTGACTTAGCATTGATGGGATCAGATGGCTCGATGAAGTGTTCCAAAATGAACTGCTGATCTAGCGGGTTCAAGTCAAAGCGAAACGCTACATCGTTTAGGGAGCGAGCATCATGGCAATGGTGTTCGCCAATATATTTAACCGCTCTAATCAGATCGGTGCCCTTGGGCAATAAGCAACAGTCACTCATCATTAACCCCCTACTACAGCTTTACTAAAAGTATAGTTGAGTGGCCATAAGGCGATGCTGATTTATGCTTTTCTTTGATGTTGTGCAGTAAAACAATTTGCGTGAGCAACTAGCTCATCGAGTTAGCATAAGAACACTACTGGGAATGCTGTTTTCGAAAGCGCAAAGGCGCTTCGCCAGAATAGTGCTTAAAAGCTCGCGAGAAGTTGGACGGATGGTTGTACGCTAAGTGGCTTGAAATCTGGCTGATACTAAGAGACGTTTCACTGAGCAGCTCACATGCCCACTTGAATTTTTCTTGCTCAACCAGCTGAGTGAAATTTACACCTTGGCGGTCGAGTTTGCGTTTTAGGGTTGCGGTGCTCATACCGAGCTCAGTGGCCAATTGGTTTAGGTTTGCGCGTTGAATACGAACATGGCTTGCAATAAGTTGCTCAATACTCAAAGAGAATTGCACTGCGGCCTGGGGGGAAGAGCTGTTGGCCTCTTTAGGTGCAAAGGCCAATAAATGATTTTCTATGCTTAGTTGGGTGGCACTGCTACCCCAGGTAATATCAATGCTCGACCACGCTTCTGGAATAACTTGCGGGGTGTTTACTGAGCACACGCATACTTGCTTGGGTAGCCAGCTTTCGTGCGCACATAGGCGAATTAGCTGAATAAAAATGGTCAACATGTACTGCTCAACTTGCCAACTGGAGAAGCGCTTGCCAAAAGCTGGTAAGCGATGAAAGCAAGTTTGGTTTAAGCCCGTGGGAATCAGCGAATAGTGGCAACTACTGGAGTCTTGTTTTGCCCGTTGAATGAATTGGCGCAAGATACTGAGTAAGTTAATGCTGGCATCATCATTTAAATCTGCAAGGCTTAAAACTGGCGAGGAGGCGGCGCAGGCATAGCCAAAAAGCGGGTCCTCTAGTAAGGCTGCTGCACCCTCAACAAACTGCCATAGTGCGTATTCCCCAACCACAGCATCCGTTTTTGAGAGTGCTTCTATTGGCAAGCCTACTTGTTTTGCCAGGCGTGAATAGCTCACCTTGCGCTTATTCAATTCGCTAATAAACGGCTTTGCATGCAAGGCTTTGATCAGGTGTGTTTCCATTTTCGTTACTTAAAGTCCGTGATAATGAGCTTAAATGATAATTATTTTACCTACTAAGAAGGTGAATCATCATCTAGTATAAAATAACAAAATTAAATAAATGATTGAAATCATAGGCTTGTAATGTTTCAGCCAAGGAATCGATTGATCAGTGCTGTTAGCTTTCTTTCTGCCGTAAGCATAGCAGCGTTATCTCCGCAGGTGCTTGCTCAGCAAAAGACTGATTTTTTAGGTAGTGAAGACGCTGTAGACAATCGAATTGCCAGCGATCAACGTGAACAAGCTTTGCCAATGAAGCAGCGTTTAGCTGAACAACATATTCAACTAGCAATAGATTATTCAGCGGCCGCTGTTAAAGCTAGTGATGTGCTGCCTGGTAAAGATGACTCTGCCGCCAGTGGCATGCTTCGTTTCTATGGCAGTTGGGATATGCTTAATGCTGGCTCGGCAGATGCTGGTGGTTTGGTATGGAAGCTTGAACATCGGCACCGCTATTCAGATACCCCAGTTAAAGGCATTGAATTTAACGCCGGAGGTTTGGGTATTGTAACTCCAGTGTTCTCTGATGAAGGTACACGCTTAACTAACCTTTATTGGCGGCAGCGCTTTAATGACCATAATGCAACTGTTACGGCTGGCTATTTAGATGCAACCGATTATGCCGATGTTTTCGCTCTAGCAAGCCCTTGGACCGGCTTCATGAACTTTGCTTTCAGTACTGGCGCTAGCACAATGGCCTTGCCTAGTGATGCAGCTTTTGGTGTGGCTGGAGCAACTATGTTGAATGAAAATGTCTTTGTTATTGGTGGCATTGTCGACATCGAGTCTGATCCAACTAAACCCCTGAAGAGCGCCGAAAATTTCTTTAATAAAAACCACTATTTTAAAAGCATCGAATTGGGTTATACCTCCGCCAAGGAGCAAATTTTTGTCAACAACCTACACCTTACCGCTTGGCATGCCGATAATAGTGAGCAGTTAAATCAAGATAGTGATTCAGGTATTAATCTTTCTGCATCGTGGATGTTTGGTCAGTGGCTACCATTTGTTCGTGCTGGTTTCGCCGACAAAGGCAGTTTGCTTGGTATTGACCGCTCAGTGAGCGCCGGAGTGGGTTACTTTGGACTTGGTGGTGCTAACAATAATTTAGGTTTTGGGGTTAACCTGGCCAATGTTGTTGGTGAGCCAGATAATCAAGTTACTGGGGAGCTATTTTACTTAATCAAACCAGTGCCCTTTTTTGAAATAACCCCAGATATTCAGTTTATTCAAAATCCTGCTCTAAACCCAGATAAGAGCCAAATTTGGTTAGTTGGATTACGCTCTCGATTAATTTGGTAGACAAGGAGTCTTAACATGAAACGAATTTTACTTGCTTTAGCACTCTCCTCGGCAGCGGTGTTTTCTGCCAACGCTAGCTTAGAAGCAAAGCACTGGCCGGCATCGGATAAAGCGAAGCAGTTTGTTCAAGACAGCATAGTGATAGGTATGCTGGCTAGCCCTTACGGCACCGGTTGGACTGAAAGCTCTCAGCTACATACTTATTTTAAAGAAGCCCGAGAAGCAGGCATTACCGGTCATGAAATGACACTTGCTGCTGCCTCGCATAACTGGGATGAACTAAGGCGTCAGCATCATGCATTTAAAGCAGCGATGGCAGAAGATCCTGAGAACTATATCTTTGTGCGCACTAATCGCGATATAGAAATGGCTCACCTAAAAGGAAAAACCGCGGTAATTTGGAACTCTCAAACTGCCACTATTTTAGAAGAAGACTTAAGCCGTATGGCCATATTAAAAGATATGGGCATTGCCAGTATGATCTTGGCCTACAACGACAGATTCCGCACGGGTACCGGTTCGCTTGCCGCCTACAATGGCAAAGATGACGGCTTGACGGGCTGGGGGCGAGCAGTAATCGACGAAATGGTTAAGTTCGGCATCATTTTAGATCTAAGCCACACCGGTAAACAAACCGCCATGGATGCAATGGATCACATGGATGAGCGCTACCCAAATACTCCTTATATCTTTTCCCATTCATTACCTGCTGGCTTATACGCCAACGAAAAGAATAAATCTCCTCGAGGTTGCTACCGTAATATCTCCGATGAAGAAGCATTGCGTGTGGTGAAAAGTGGCGGTTATGTTGCACCCACTTTTACCGAATGGATGGTTGACGGTATTTGGCCAGATAATCTGTCACCTAAACAAGCGGCTGACATGATCGATTATTACGTGAAACTCGTGGGAGAAGACCACGTAGCGATTGCAACCGATGATATGTTTAGCGTTGAACTAGTGGTCGCTTTCGCCAAGAAAAATGCCAGCATGTATGCCGATGGTGGCTACATGATTGATGCCTTTAATAATGGTGCAGATGATTCAGCTCCGCTGGCTCGAATTTTAGCGGCTATCACCGATGACCTATGGGCGCGGGGCTACACCAATGCCCAGTTAGCAAAAATTTACGGTGGTAATAAAATGCGCGTATATCAACAAGTTTGGGAGAATGCGCCGAAAGGAAAATGGGACGATGAATACCAAGAGCGGATTAAACTACGCAGAGAATTAATGGAAAAATTCGCTACTCGCTAGTTCGCTTCTGAGTAAGCCACTAAGCTAAAAAGCTCGCAGTAATGCGAGCTTTTTATTTGAACCAGCAAACAGTGGCGAACTCACGGTTTACTACACCCTAGACAAGCTGCAATGTTTATCAACTAAGCATGCTTGTCAGCCCATAAATGAAGCAGCTCCACAGCAATGGTCGCTGCTGCCAAGGCTGTCACTTCGCTATTATCATAAGCGGGCGCCACTTCCACTACGTCCATACCCACTATTTTTAAGCCCTTTAAACCACGCAAAATTTGCAAAATTCGATTGCTGCTTAAGCCGCCAGCCACTGGCGTGCCGGTGCCTGGTGCGTAGGCCGGGTCTAAGCAATCTATGTCGAAGCTAAGATAAACTGGCAAATCTGCCACTTGCTTGCGGATGCTATCTACTACTTGTTCAATGCTTAGGTTGTTAGCTTGGTCGGCATCAATCACCTTGTAAGGGTGGTTAGCACGTTCATAATCGGTGCGAATGCCTACTTGTACTGAATGCGCAGGGTCAACTAAGCCTTCTTTGGGGGCATGGTAAAACATGGTGCCATGGTCGTAACGGCTACCTTCGCTGTAGGTATCGGTGTGGGCATCAAAATGCACTAGGGCTAGTTTTCCATGATGCTGTGCGTGAGCCCGTAGCAGTGGCAGCGTAACAAAGTGGTCGCCACCAAAGCTCAACATGCTTTTGCCTGCTTGCAGTAGCTGCGTGGCGTAAGCTTCTAACCGTTCTACAAATTGAGCTTGCTCGCCACAATCAAAGACTAAATCACCGGCATCGACTAAACCAATCCGTTCTAGCAATTTAAAATCCCAAGGCCAGCGCTGTTCTTCCCAAGCGATGTTAACAGAGGCGCGGCGGATAGCATCGGGACCAAGTCTTGCGCCGGAGCGGCCGGTTGTTGCCAAGTCAAAGGGAAGGCCAGTTATTACTACGTCGGCATCACTTTGCTCGGGGCGATGATCTAGAGGCTGCCTTAGAAAGGTGTTGGCATTGGAGTACAGCGAGTAATCGGGATGATCGGCAAGCGTGCTCATTATTTATTCCTTGCTATAAAATAGTTAACAATTCATTGTGAATTGCTTCTGTATTTACTACAAGTGTTTTGTATCAAATGACATAGCAAGCGTATTTGCAAAAAACTGTAGGCTAATTGAGCAAGCAAACACTAGACACTAAAGAGCACTCTTCCTACACTGAATAAAGCTCTCACTACTTTTAGATACACGGACGTTTATATGCCTAGGCCATTATTTTCATTCAGCTTTTTACTCATTCCCATTGCTTTGGGGGTGATGGCAGTGAATACAATGAGTCAGCATGCCTTTGCCGCAGATGATGAACTGTTTGCCGACACAGCGGTAAATGTGCAACAGGTAAAAGCTTTTGTGCCGGTATTAAGTGAAGATTATGCGGTTGAACGACAGTTTGTTGGGCAAGTTATTGCTAAGCAACGTGCAGACATCGGCTTTGAACTTGCGGGTAAAATATCCAAAATATTTGTAGATGAAGGCGAACGTGTTGTGCAAGGCGATGTGCTGATGCAACTAGACACCGAGCTGCTAGAAATTGAATACATTGACTTACAAGCACAACTACAACAATTAGCTGCCGATGCAGCTCTAGTTCAAGCTAACTTAAAGCGGGTTAAGTCTCTCAAGAGCGACGGTTATGCCTCGGCGCAAAGTGTAGATGAGCTGGTGGCGCAACAAAAATCCTTAAGAGCCAATAAAGCGCGCATCGACGCTTCAATTAAAGCCAATCGCACCCGTATTGAAAAGTCCACGTTACTGGCTCCTTATAACGGCATTATTGATAAACGTACTGTGTCGGAAGGCGCGGTGATTGGTGCTTCTCAGCCGGTGCTTACGGTCTTACAGCAAGGTGCTAACGAAGTAAAAGTTGGCGTGCCAGTGCGTTTGCTTGAGCAGGTTGATTTGGTTACGCCAAAATCAGTTACAGTGGCTAAGCGTCATTATTCAGTGGATTTAGTGGCTGCTGGTGGTCAGGTTGACCCGGTTACCCGCACCGTTCAATTGCGCTTTGCCCTGCCGGATAACGACTCCCTAGTGAGTGGGCAACTGGCTTATTTAAATGTGGTTGAAACTGTAAAAGAACCTGGTTATTGGGTGCCTGTGAGTGCGATTACCGATGGCGTGCGAGGCTTGTGGAATGTATATGCCATTGTGGCGCAGCGTGACGGCAGCTTTAAGTTAGAACGCCGTGATGTGAGCGTCCGCTATGCCACCGAAGAGCAAGCTTTTGTAAGAGGTGCGCTGCAATCTGGCGAAGCCATTGTGGCCACGGGAATGCACCGCTACGTGCCCGGCCAAACGGTTAATCCAAGCAAGGCGCACAGCCAATGATTGCAGCAATTTATAATAATGGACGCTTAATCTCCTTACTTATAGCGCTTATTTTGGTCGCGGGCATGGGGGCCGTTAGCACTTTACCGCGCAGTGAAGACCCTAAAATAACCAGCCGCTTTGCCAGTATTGTTACCCAGTATCCCGGTGCATCGGCCGAGCGGGTTGAAGCCTTGGTGACCGAGCTAATTGAAAACAAAATTCGTAAGTTGCCGGAAATAAAACGGGTTCAGTCTTCATCTCGCCCGGGTTTTTCGGTGCTGCAGGTAGAGCTAAAAGATGAAGTGATTGATGTGGTTCCTGTGTGGGCGAGGGTACGTGATTTGGTGGGAGAGTTGCCCCCCTTTTTACCCTTGGGCAGCTCAGAGCCAGTAGTAGATGATGACCGAGGTTATGCGTTTACTACCTTAGTTGCGCTGCGTTGGACCGGGCCGGGTGAGACTGATTTAGCCATTCTGGGTCGTTATGCCAAAGAACTACAAAACCGCTTACGCAATGTCTCGGGAACTGACTTTGTAGACTTACAAGGCCAGGGCGAAGAAGAAATACTAGTAGAGATTGAGCCCTACCAAGCGGGCGCTATGGGGCTTACCACTGATCAGGTTTCGCAAATTATTGCCGGAGCCGATGCCAAAGTATCGGCAGGCGAACTGACTAACGACAATACGCGCATGCAATTGGAGTTGGAGGGGGAACTTGACTCCTTAGAGCGGATTAAGAACATCCCTGTGAGCAGCGCCGACAATGGTTATGTATTCCGCCTAGGTGATCTCGCTAAAGTCACTCGCCAGCTTAAATCTCCGCCAGAGCAAATTGCCGTGGTAGAGCGCGATTATGCTGTGGTAGTAGGCATAAGAATGCTCTCTGAATATCGGGTGGATTTATGGAGCGCCCGAGTGAACCAAGCGCTAGATGATTACCGCACTATCTTGCCTAGCAATGTCAGTGCAGACATCATTTTTGAACAAGATGGTTACACCGCTAAACGCCTTGGTGAGTTAGTGGTTAACGTGCTGATTGGTTTTGCCATTATCGTCGTGGTGTTGCTGCTTACCTTAGGTTGGCGTTCGGCGCTTATTGTTGGTTTGTCCTTGCCGCTAACGGTAATGTTTACTTTAGCCTGCATGAAGTTTTACGGTTTGCCCATTCACCAAATGTCGGTAACTGGCTTGGTGGTTGCCTTGGGTATTATGGTGGACAATGCCATTGTAATGGCCGACACCATTGCCCAAAAACGCCAGCAGGGGAAAAGCGGCTTACAAGCGGTTAAAGAGTCTTTGGCTCATTTATGGTTACCCTTGTTGGGTTCAACCCTCACCACCATTCTGGCTTTCTTGCCAATTGTATTAATGCCAGGGCCTGCCGGTGAGTTTGTTGGTGGTATTGCACTTAGCGTTATTTTCTCGCTAATTGGCTCTTATTTTATTTCGCATACGCTGGTGGCTATTTTCTCTGGCCATTTCTTACCTTCTCAGCAAACCGCTGACCATTGGTATGAAAAAGGCGTGCAAGTAGCTTGGTTAAGTGGGGCTTTTAAGGCCTGTTTACGCACTAGTTTACGCTACCCTAAGCTGGCGATTATTGTGGTATCTAGCCTTCCTATCCTAGGCTTTTACAGTGCTGGCAGTTTAACCGAGCAATTCTTCCCGCCCTCTGATCGCGACATGTTCCAAATTGAAGTTTATATGGCGCCGCAGTCGAGCATTTATGCCACCGAACGTTTGACCGAAAAGCTAACTGAGCATCTATATGCCAAAGAAGGTATCAGCTCGGTGAGTTGGTTTGTTGGTAATAACGCACCATCGTTTTACTACAATTTGATGCTGCGCCAACAGGGAGCGAAAAACTACGCTCAAGCAATGATTAAAACCACTGACTTTAGAGCGGCCAATGATCTCATTCCTAAGCTGCAGGTCGAGTTTGATTTGCTCTACCCTGAGGCGCAAATTTTAGTCAGAAAGCTAGAGCAGGGTCCGCCATTTAACGCGCCTATCGAACTGCGGGTTTACGGCCCCAATCTAGACAAACTTAAAGAACTGGGTGATCAATACCGCCGTATTCTTTCTGAAATTCCACATGTTACGCATACGCGCGCCACCTTGTTGGCTGGTACACCCAAGGTGTGGCTTAAAGTAAATGAGGAGGCTTCTCGCTTAAGTGGCATTGTATTAACCGATATTGCCGGTCAGTTGCAGGCAAACCTGCAGGGGCGGATTAACGGTAGTGTGCTTGAGGCGAGTGAGTCTTTGCCGGTGCGGATTCGTTTGGCTGATGAGCAACGTAAACAAGTTGAGAATTTAGGTGACCTTACTCTTACTAGCCAAGTGGCGGGGAATATACCGCTGGCCTCTATCGCTGAGTTAGATATTCGCCCCAGTCGTGGTGAAATACCGCGCCGCGATGGTAAACGGGTGAATACTGTTGAAGGCTATTTGCAAACCGACATTTTGCCTGAGCAGGTATTGGAAGTATTTCGCCAGCGTTTAGAGCAAGCCGATATTCCGCTTCCCGCTGGCTACAGTTTGGAGTTTGGTGGCGAAGGTGCCGAGCGTAATGAAGCGGTAGGTAATCTGTTAGCCAGTGTAGGGATTATCGCGGTGCTGCTAATTACCGTTGTTGTGCTGTCGTTTAACTCTTTCCGCTTGAGCTTCTTAATCATGATTACCGCTATTCAAGCGGCAGGCTTAGGGCTGTTAAGTGTATTTGTATTTAATTACCCCTTCGGTTTTACCGTTATTATTGGCCTATTGGGTTTGGTGGGCTTAGCGATTAACGCGGCGATTGTGATTGTTGCTGAGCTTAAATCCGATGCTAAGGCCTGTGCGGGCGACCATGAGTCTATATGTTTTGGGGTGCTCAGTTGTACTCGGCATATTACCTCTACCACCATCACCACGGTGGGTGGCTTCCTACCATTAATTTTAGAAGGTGGCGGTTTTTGGCCGCCGTTTGCGGTGGCTATTGCTGGTGGTACCGTACTTACCACTATGCTGTCGTTCTTCTTTGTGCCGGTGGTCTTTTCAATGATTGCCAAAGGCAAACGTAAGATCCCATCGGTGGGTTCGCCAACGGTGGCGCATTAGTACCAATCAAGGTGAGTCAAAAACCAAAAAAGCCGCTTAACGCGGCTTTTTTGTTATTCAGTATTATGAGTCTCAATAGACCTTAGAAAGTAGGTGGTGTTGCGGCGCTGATGAGCTCGCACTCTTCCTTACTTTTGTTACGAAAACGGTGTGGCTTACGGGTTTCAAAGTAATAAGAATCACCGGCTTTTAGCACTTTAGATTTGCTGCCCACGGTAATCTCAATTTCGCCGCGGATCACAATGCCGCCTTCTTCACCTTCGTGTTGAATAAACTCAGTGCCGGTGTCTGCGCCTGGCGGGTAAATCTCGCGCAAAATCGCCAACTGTCGGCCATTATGTTTACTGCCAACCAGTAGCATTTTCACCTTGCCGTCGCCTAAGTCAGTCAGTTCTTCGGCGCTGTAGAAAATCTTGTCGTCACTTTCCATCTCAAGGGTGAAAAATTCGCCCATAGAAATGGGAATCGCATCGAGGATCTTTTTCAGAGAGCCAACCGAAGGGTTTACTTGGTTCTGCTCAATTTGCGAGATCATACTGTTAGTGACCCCACTTAATTTGGCTAATTCGCGTTGCGAAATACCGCGCATTAGGCGAATACTTTTTAGGCGTTTTCCAACATCCATTAAGTTTTGTTCCTCAAATATCAACGCCTATTTGGCATTGCTGATCTTTAATTCCAGCAAGCGGCGTTTTTCTGCTTTGGCCATTAACCACCAAGCAATAAAAGTAGCGACAGATACTACACCAATAATCAGGGTAGCTAGGGCATTAATTTTGGGACTTACCCCTAACCTTACGCTAGAAAACACCACCATCGGTAAGGTTGTGGCGCTAGGGCCAGAGACAAAGCTGGCAATAACTAAGTCGTCTAAAGATAAGGTAAAGGCTAATAACCATCCGGCAACCAGTGCTGGCAGAATGGTTGGTAAGGTAATGACAAAGAATACCTTAAACGGGGTTGCCCCCAAATCCATGGCGGCTTCTTCGATGCTTTTATCTAGCTCGCGCAGCCGGGAGCTCACCACCACTGATACATAGGCGGTACAAAAGGTGACGTGGGCAATCCAGATGGTCAACATGCCGCGTTGGCTAAATAGGTCAAACACCTGGCCCAAAGATATAAACAGCAATAGCAGGCTTAAACCAGTGATCACTTCTGGCATCACCAGCGGGGCGGTAATCATAAAGGCAAAACTGGTTTCGCCTCTAAATTTGCTATAACGGGTCATCACAAAGGCGGCTAGGGTTCCCAATACCACTGCCGCAGAGGCAGATAAAAAGCCAATGAGTAAGCTTAAACTAATGCCATTCATTAATAGCGAGTCGTTGAATAGCGCCCCATACCACTTGGTTGAAAAGCCACTCCATACCGTAACTAAGCGGTTAGCATTAAACGAATAAGCGATGAGGCTTAAAATCGGCAGGTATAAAAAGGCCAAGCCAAGGCTGAGTATCAGCCATTTCCACTTGGTTTTGTAAACCGGGATCGCATCCATTAGCTGGCCTCCAATTCACGTTTTTGATAACGGTAAAAGAACATAATTGGCACCATTAATAGCAATAACATCACCGAGGCTACGGCTGAAGCAACCGGCCAATCACGGTTATTAAAGAACTCTTGCCACAGCACCTTACCAATAAGAATTGAGTCGGGCCCACCCAGCAATTCAGGAATAACAAACTCACCGACCGCAGGAATAAATACCAACATTGAGCCGGCAATAATGCCAGCCTTAGTTAAGGGCAGAAGTACCTTGAATAACACCGTTAAGGTCGAGGCGCCTAAGTCGCGTGCTGCTTCTATAAGGGAGTAATCAACCCGCATTAGTGCGGTGTATAAAGGCAGGATCATAAACGGCAAATAGGTATAAACAATGCCGATATAAACCGCAGTGTCGGTATGTAGTATTTGCAGCGGCTCGTCGATAACTCCAATGTAGAGCAAGATGTTGTTTAAGAATCCATTGTTTTTAAGAATGCCTATCCAAGCATAAACCCGAATTAAGAAGCTAGTCCACGAAGGTAGAATGATCAGCATTAGCAGAATGTTTCTGTTGGCAGGGCTGGAATGCACAATCGCCCAGGCCATCGGAAAGCCAATCACAAAACATAAAAAGGTGGAAATTGATGCTATACGCACCGACTGCAAATAGGAACTAATGTAGAGATCGTCTTCAATTAGGTAGCCATAGTTGCCTAAGTTAAGCAGTATTTGCACCTGTTCATCCACCATGGTGAGTAACTCACTATAGGGTGGAATGGCAATCATCGCTTCGGCAAAACTGATTTTAAAGACGATGAAGAAAGGCATTAAAAAGAACAAAAACAGCCAAAAGTAAGGCACCGCCATAATGGCGCAGCGCCCACTTGGCACCCAGCGCTTGAGCCTTTGTTTAAGTTTGTCGCTAACAATGGTCATATTTTGAGTACCACGCAGCTGTCGGCTTGCCAACACAAGTACACTTGGTCTTCCCAAGTTGGCATATTATTACGATGACGACTGCTATTTGGCATGGCCGCCGTGACCCGTTTACCGCTGGCTAGGCGCACATAGTAAATCGACTGGTCACCAAGGTAGGCAATATCTTCAACTTTGCCTTGGCATACATTGTTATGGCGTCCTTTAAGGGTTTTAAAAATACTCATTTTCTCAGGGCGAACTGCCACCATAAAGGGCACGCCTGGGGCTGATGATACACCGTGATTTAGGCTAATTGGATAACCAAGCTCTGGGCTGTCGATAGTTGCGCTGTCGTTATCGTTGTCACGCAATACCCCTTCAAACACGTTAACTGAACCAATGAATTCGGCACTAAAGCGTGAGTTAGGGTATTCATAAATTTCTTCTGGTTCGCCCACTTGAATAAACTGGCCGCGATTCATAATCGCAATGCGACTGGCCATGGTCATGGCCTCTTCTTGGTCGTGGGTTACCATTACGCAGGTAACACCAACCTTTTCTAGAATATCCACTACTTCCAATTGCATTTGGCCACGTAGGTTTTTATCTAGTGCACCCATGGGTTCGTCTAACAATAACAGCTTAGGGCGTTTGGCTAGGCTCCGTGCCAATGCCACCCGCTGGCGTTGCCCGCCCGATAGTTGATGCGGTTTGCGGCGAGCGTAGTCTTTCATGCGCACTAGCTCGAGCATTTTGGCAACGGTTGCGCTAATTTCATCTTTAGGCAGCTTGTCTTGTTTTAGACCAAAGGCGATGTTTTGTTCCACGGTCATGTGGGGAAACAGCGCGTAGGATTGAAACATCATATTCACTGGGCGCTGATGTGGAGGAACGCCAATGAGCTCTTGGCCATCGAGAATAATTTTGCCAGTACTGGGCTTTTCAAAGCCGGCTAGCATTCTTAGTAAAGTTGATTTACCACAGCCAGAGGCGCCCAATAAAGCAAAAATCTCACCCTTGTTTATGGTGAGGCTTACATTATCTACCGCTATGGCACCGTCATAGTCTTTACTAATATTTTCAATGTGTAACAAAGGTTCCGGGGCTTTCTCGCCATCTACTGGAAGCTTTGAAATGTGTGACACCGCAGCCATTGCGGATCCTCCATAAAGAATCAAAAACGCACTTGCCACCCTCGGGTGGCAAGTGATTACTTAGTTTTGAAGAAACTTAGTCCACGAGCGCGTAAGTGTTCGCGACACTTTAGCGGGTGTTACCTTCGCTCCATATAATTTAGCTAAGGTTTCATCACTTGGGTAGATCCCCGGATGTTCGATTATTTCAGGGTCAATAAACTCTTTAGATGCCGGAGTTGGGTTGGCATACCAAACATAGTTAGAGATTTCTGAAATCACCTTAGGTTGTAGTAAAAAGTTAATGAATTTGTGGGCGTTATCTTTATGCGGTGCATCGGCAGGAATGGCCATTAGGTCAAACCAGGCTAGCGCGCCTTCTTGTGGGATAACATACTCTACCACTACCCCGTTATCGGCTTCGGCTGCACGATCAGATGCCTGTAATACATCGCCAGACCAACCAATAGCTACACAAATATCACCGTTGGCTAGGTCGTTAATGTACTGCGAAGAGTGAAAATAAGTCACATAAGGGCGTACCGATTTAAGCAGCTGGTAAGCTTCGCCAGTGTCTTTGTAATCATCAGGGTTAACACTATTAGGATCTTTACCTACGTAATGCAATGCCGCTGCAAACAGCTCGGTAGGTGCATTCAAAAATGCCACGCCACAGCTTTGTAGCTTTTGCATATTCTCTGGCTTAAACACTAAATCCCAGCTGTTTACTGGTGCATCATCACCCAGGGCTTCTTTAACTTTGTCTACGTTGTAACCTAAACCTGTGGTTCCCCAAAGGTAAGGTACTGCATATTGATTATCCGGATCTGCAGTTTCATCAAGCATAGACATGATTTTATCATCTAAGTTGGCGTAATTACTCAACTTTGTTTTATCTAATTTGATAAACGCCCCAGCTTGAACTTGGCGGGCTAAGAAGTCTGAAGTTGGCACCACAATATCAAAGCCGGTTGAGCCTGAAAGAATCTTGGCTTCTAGCACTTCGTTTGAATCAAATACGTCGTATACCACTTTAATGCCGGTTTCTGCCTCAAACTGGGCGATAGTATCTTCGGCGATATAATCAGACCAGTTGTACACATTAAGTACTTTTTCTTCGGCTGCCTGCAGGGTGAATGCGCTGGCAGTTAACAGAGAGGCTAGGGTTAGGGTAAAGCTCGCGTTTTTCATTTTGTTCTCCAAATCCTTGTGGTAGTTGCTCGTACTGCTTCGCGGATTAACTCAATGCCTGCAGAGTGTCATCCAAACTTTGTTTTGCCAGTGTAATTAACTGATCGACTTGTTGTTTAGTAATAACCAATGGTGGCGAAATAATCATGGTATCGCCGCAAGCGCGCATGATAAGCCCATTGTTTATGCAAATATCGCGACACACGCCGCCAGCGCCTTGTTCTTTGCTAAAGCGCTGTAGAGTGCTTTTATTGGCAACCAACTCTATGGCTGCCACCATGCCTTTACTGCGTGCTTCGCCAACTAGCGGATGACTGGCCAATTCTTGCCAGCGTTTGGCTAAATAGGGGGCGATGTCATCTCGTACATGACTAATAATGTTCTCTTGCTGCATGATGCGAATATTTTCTATGGCGACTGCGCAAGCGGCAGGGTGGCCGGAATAGGTAAAGCCATGGGCAAACTCCGTATCGGCTTCGGTTAAGCCTTTGGCTACTTTGTCACAGACCATTACCGCGCCAAGGGGCAAGTAGCCAGAGGTGATGCCTTTGGCTAAACAGATTAAATCGGGCTTAATGTTGTAGGTTTGGCAGGCAAACCATTCTCCGGTGCGGCCAAATCCACAGATCACTTCGTCCACTACCAACAAAATATCGTATTTGTCGCAAATGCGCTGAATCTCAGGCCAGTAAGATTCTGGTGGAATAATTACGCCTCCCGCGCCTTGGATGGGCTCGGCGATAAATGCCGCTACCTTATCTTCACCGAGCTCTAGAATTTTTTGCTCTAGTTGTTGGGCGCGCTCTAAACCAAACTGTTGTGGATCTTGGCCTTGGCCTTCTTCAAACCAATAAGGCTGGTCGATGTGGCTAATGTTAGGTAATGGCAAGCCACCTTGGGCGTGCATAAAGCCCATGCCACCTAAGCTGGCACCAGCCATGGTGCTGCCATGATAGGCATTGTTGCGACTAATGATTTCCAGTTTGTTGGGCTGACCTTTGCTGGCCCAATAATGGCGCACCATGCGCACTACGGTGTCATTACATTCCGAGCCCGAGCCGGTAAAAAAGGCATGATTTAAGCCTTCTGGAGTTAGCTCGGCGAGCAGGGTGGATAACTCAACCGCGGGGCTGTGAGTAGTTTGAAAAAACAGGTTGTAGTAAGGCAGCTGTTGCATTTGTTTGGCAGCTGCATCAACTAACTCTTGGCGACCATAACCTAGATTTACACACCACAAGCCGGCCATGGCATCGAGCAACTTATTGCCCTCACTGTCGTATACAAACACACCTTCGCCTCGTTCTATCACTCTAGCTCCCTTGGCATTTAACTCTTTAAAGTTAGTGAATGGGTGCAAACAGTGGGCGCTGTCTTGTTGTTGTATCGTCAATGTTGCTGTGCTCATTTCGCCTCCTTGTGGCTGAGTTAACTCTAGGTTTATACGTTGAGTAATAAAAACTCACGTTCCCAAGAACTAATGACCTTGAAGTAGGTTTGGTACTCTTTACGTTTTACTGCCACGTAACAGTTCACAAAGCGCTCGCCAAGAATTTCCTTTAGCTCTTCGCATTGCTCTAACTTAACTAAGGCTTCTTCCAAGGTGCCGGGCAGGGTGTAGCGATCTTCGCTCACATCACCGGTTTCTTCGGCAGAAGGAGTCAGTTGTTTTTTCATGCCGATATAGCCACAGGCTAAGGTAAGTGCCATGGCTAGATATGGGTTGGCATCAGCACCGGCAAAGCGGTTTTCTACGCGGCGATTTTGCGGATCGGATAGTGGTACTCGTAAACCCACGGTGCGATTGTCGATGCCCCATTGCAAATTAATCGGCGCCGAATCGCCAAACATTAAGCGCCGATAGCTGTTTACGTTAGGGGCATAAAAGGCAATGCTAGCCGGGGTGAATTGCTGCAAACCGGCAATAAAGCTTAAAAACATTTGGCTATTGCTGCCGTCTTCGTTAGCAAACAAGTTGTTGCCATTAAAGTCCACTAGGCTTTGGTGAATATGCATGGCGCTGCCGGGTTCGTCTTCCATTGGTTTGGCCATGAACGTGGCATAGGTATCGTGTTGTAAGGCCGCTTCGCGCATGGTGCGCTTAAAAAGAAAAACTTGGTCGCAGGCTAATATTGGTTCGCCGTGATCAAAGTTGATTTCCATTTGTGCCGCGCCAGATTCATGCACCAAGGTATCTACATCTAGGTTCTGTGCTTCACAGTAGTCGTACATGTCTTCGAAGAGCGGGTCAAACTCGTTTACCGCGTCAATACTAAAGGACTGACGGGCTGTTTCTGGTCGGCCGTTGCGTCCAATGGGTGGCTCTAGTGGGTAGTCCCAGTCGAGGTTTTTCTTTACTAAGAAAAATTCTAGTTCTGGAGCCACAATCGGTTTCCAGCCTTCTTTTTCATAAAGTGCCAGTACTTTTCTCAACACTGAGCGTGGCGCCATGCCAATGAGTTGGCCTTGGCTGTCATAACAGTCATGAATAAGCTGGGCGGTGGGCTCTTTTGCCCAAGGCACAAAACGCACACTGTCGGTGTCTGGCTCAAGGTTCATGTCTTTCTCGGTCCAGTCGAATAGGTCATCATCGTCTGGCCAGTCACCGGTGACGGTTTGGTAGAAAATTGATTCAGGGAGGCGCATGCCACCTTCTTTGAGGTACTTGCTAGCTGGGATAATTTTGCCGCGGGCATTACCGGTAATATCGGGGATGAGGCATTCAACTTCGGTTATTCGGTTTTCCTCAAACCACTTCCTGACGTTATCCATATTCACCTGTCATAAATCTGTTAAGTAAAACGGGGCAGATGCTTGAGTTGCTTACTTTTCACCCCGCACTAATAAGAATTGTCATGAATTCCGGTTAAAGTCAATAAAGTGTTCAATAAAAACTAAATATAGGCCGTTTTTTAGCTTATTGTGTATTTTAATTTGCATTATACTTAACACTGTGCTGTAAATTTATAGGGTTTTAGGGACGCTTCAAGCGAGGGACTGTTAATTATGTTGAAACACCAGCCACAGGTTCAGCCAATCAGTATGCTTCAGCAGGTGGATGATTTTTTGGCTGCCCATCCGCAATTAGAGAGCGTAGATTTGATGCTGTCTGATATGAATGGCGTGATCCGCGGTAAGCGTATTGAGGCGGCGTCTTTAGCTAAAGTAGCCCAAGAAGGCATGTGTTTACCGGCGTCGGTGTTTGCTCTGGATATTTGTGGTGACACCGTAGAGCAAACCGGTTTGGGTTTTGAGCAAGGCGATGGCGACCGTATTTGTCAGATACTGCCACATAGTTTGTCGATGATTCCTTGGAAAAAAAATGCCGCACAAGCTCTGTTAACTATGCATGAGGTAGGTGGCTCAGCCTTTTTTGCTGACCCTCGCCAGCTGCTTGGCAAGGTACTGCAAGGATTACATCAGCAAGATTTATTTCCCTGTGTAGCCATTGAATGGGAGTTCTACCTTTTAGATGCGCGCAGTGAAAACCGTCAACCGCAAGCGCCACTGTTACCTAAATCGCAGCAGCGAATGCAGCAAACTCAAGTTTACTCTTTAGATGAGCTGGACGAGTTTGATGAATTTATTCGCGATATTCAGGATTACTGCCATACCCAAAATATTCCCAGCGATAACGTTATTGCTGAATACGCTCCCGGGCAGTTTGAAGTTACCTTGCAACATCAGCAGGACCCGTTGTTAGCCTGCGACCAAGCCATTTTATTGAAACGAGCGATTAAAGCGGTGGCTAAACAACATGGTTACTTAGCCACGTTTATGGCCAAACCCTATGCCGAGCATTCTGGCAATGGCTGCCACGTGCACATTAGTATGCTAGATAAACAAGGCCACAACCGCTTTTCCACTGAACAGAGCTTGTTGGAATATGCTTTGGCAGGACTACTCGACACCATGCCGCAAGCCATTGCCTTGTTAGCGCCTAATGCCAACTCTTACCGTCGATTCCAACCGGATATGTTTGTGCCACTGCAAGCTGATTGGGGCTGGGATAATCGCACCGTTGCCTTGCGCATTCCTTCTGGCAGCACTGAAAACACTCGCATTGAGCATCGCGTAGCTGGTGCTGATTGTAACCCTTATATTGTAATGTCGGCCTTATTGGCTGGGATTTCTTATGGTATTGAACAGCAACTTGATTGCCCTGAAGCGGTGAGCGGTGATGCTAGCAAAGTACCAGCGCCAGCACTGCCTTGCACTTGGCAGCAGGCCTTAGCTAAATTTGAGCGATCTACTTTGTGGTCGCTACTCGGTGCCGATTTTAGCCATGTATACCATGCCAACAAGCTTAACGAGTGGCAGCGCTTTGAGGCGCAAGTGACACCTTTAGAGCAGCAGTGGTATCAGCAAATGGTGTAGTGCCAACAGCAGAATTGTTTTTATGTTTAAGGTGAGAAAATGAAAGCGCAACATGCAAATTCATATTATGCGGCCAGTGCTAATTTGCACTTAGATTATCCGCAGCTACAAGGAGAACATCAGGCCGATGTGTGTGTAGTGGGTGCCGGTATCACCGGCGCAAGCACTGCTCTGGAATTAGCCAGCCAAGGCTATAAGGTCATTTTGCTGGAAGGCAGCCGAGTAGGTTGGGGAGCGTCTGGGCGAAGTGGCGGGCAAGCCATTTTTGGCTGGGCCAGTGAGCAATCTACTCTGGAGAAACTGGTGGGCAAAGATGACGCCAAAAAGCTCTGGGATCTCTCAGTTGAATCGCTAGCAGTAACTAAAGAATATATTGGCAAACACCAGATTGACTGTGATTGGCAAGACGGTCAAATTCATGTGGCGATTAAAGATCGTCATGTTCGCGAGTTAAAAGAATGGCAGCAACAGCTCAGTGAAGACTACGGCTATGAACATTTAGAATACTGGTCGCAAGACCAACTAGAAAACCAGCTTAAAAGCCCCCGTTATTTAGGCGGTATGTTTGATTCAAACAGTGGCCACCTGCACCCGCTTAATTACACCTTAGGTTTGGTTAAAGCCGCAGAGCAAGCCGGCGCGAGTATTTATGAAGACAGCAAGGTCATCAAAATTGAACACGGCGCTAAAGTTAAACTTCACACCGCCCAAGCGAGCGTAAGCTGCCAGCATGTGGTGTTAGCCTGCAATGCCTACATGGAAGGGCTAAATAGCAAGCTAGAAAGCAAAGTGATGCCAGTGGGCACATACATTTGCGCCACTAAACCTTTAGGGGATCAGCGTGCCCGAGAGTTAATAGCTAATAACATGGCAGTGTGCGACATCAACTTTGTATTGGATTATTACCGTTGCTCTGGCGATCACCGAATGTTGTTTGGTGGCAGAGTGAGTTATTCGGGCATTGAGCCACGTAATTTAGCTCAAACCATGAAACAGCGTATGGATTGGGTATTTCCGCAACTAAGTGATGAACCGGTAGAGTTTGCCTGGGGCGGTAATGTAGGTATTACCATTAACCGTGCGCCTCATTTTGGCCGAATAGCGCCGAATGTGTATTTTGCTCAAGGCTTCTCGGGCCATGGCATTGCAGCCACCGGTTTGGCGGGTAAGCTGATGGCGGAATCGATTATGGCCACCTCAGAGCGCTTTGATATATTCGATAAAATCCCACACATGCCCTTTCCTGGTGGACGTTTATTGCGTACCCCGGCTTTAGTGCTTGCGATGACTTATTACCGAATTCGAGATTTGCTTTAGTAGCATCGGCTGGCCTAGCGTCAGCCGCTCAAATTATCTTCTTTTCATTCGTACTATAGTTCGTATTTTCTGCCTATAAACCTATTAGCGCTCGCTGATTTATCGTTATACTTGGCTAATATTCGTAATCACAAAGGTAAGCACGAGATGGCTGCATCACCGATTAATCAGGTTTTTCCTAAGGCAAGTCGCCTTGTATATGGCTGCATGGGTTTGGGCGGGAACTGGGATAATTCACCTGTAACCCAAGATCACTTAAACCAAGCGCATACCGCTATTGATGCGGCCTTAGAGATAGGCATTAACTATTTTGACCATGCCGACATCTATACCATGGGTAAGGCTGAGCAGGTTTTTGGTCAAGTATTGGCACAGCGTCCAGAGTTGCGTGAGCAAATTATTCTGCAAACCAAAGCGGCCATTCGCTTTGGCGATGATCAATGGTGTGGTCGCTACGATTGGTCGGCAGATTACATTCGCCAAAGCGTTGAAGATTCATTGCGCCGCTTACAAAGTGAAAGCATTGACGTGATGATGCTGCACCGCCCAGATCCTTTGGCCGAAATGGACGAAGTGGCCGCGGTGCTTAGTGAACTAAAAAGCAGTGGTAAAGTGCAGCACTTCGGTGTTTCTAACATGAGCGGAGCGCAAATTGCCCATTTGCAATCACTACTGAGCTTTCCGCTAGTGGCGAATCAGTTGGAGATGAGCTTGTCTAAATTAGATTGGCTTGATCACAATATTGCCGTTAACGACGAGCAAGTAAAAGGCCACAGCTTTGTTGCTGGTACACTTGAGTATTGCGCGATGAACAAAGTGCAAATTCAAGCCTGGGGAAGTTTATCGCGTGGCTTGTTTAGCGGCGCTGATTTATCTAACGCCAGCCAAGCTCAGCGTGATACTGCACAGCTAGTTCGCCAATATGCCGATCAAAACTCTACTTCGCCAGAGGCTGTTGTACTGGCGTGGTTAATCCGTCACCCAGCTGGTATTCAGCCAGTAATTGGTAGTGTGAATCCTGATCGAATTCGTGCTTGTGGCGACGCTACTAAACTGCAGCTTAGCCGTGAACAATGGTATCAGCTGTATGTTACTTCGCGCGGAAATGCTTTACCTTAAACACTGCATTTTCCAGATAAAACGCCGAGCTAATGCTCGGCGTTTTTGTTGGTTTACTCGTCAGCTTATTAGGCGGTCTCAGCTTTTAACTGTTGTACCAGTTTTAGCAGCCACCAAGTGACTACCACACTAAGAATTACCGTAGATAGCGGCATCACTAACCAAATACCCACCACACCAAAAGCGACCGGTAATAGCAGCATAAATGGCAGTTGAATTGCCATATTGCCTACCGAGATAAAGGTAGCGCGATTGGCGCGATTAATTGACTGGAACACCACCGCGCCAGTAAAAATCAAACCGTCTAATGGCATCGCCCAAAGGTGCAGGCGGATACCGCTTACCGTTGCAGCTAATAGCTCTGGATCATCGCTGTTAAAAACCGACACGCTAAATTCGCTAAATAGGTTCATTAGAAATACCGCAGCCACTCCGCTGCCTAAAATAATGCTAAAACCCAAAGCCATTACTCTTAGTACATTGTCGTAGCGTTTAGCGCCAAAGTTATAGGAGATAAGAGGCTGCATGCCATTGGCAAAACCTTCTGCAATAAAGTAATAAATTACGCTTAAATACAGCACAATCGCATAGGCACCAGTTTCGGTTATGCTGCCGTAACGAAGGAATAAATAATTGTGCACCAAGGTGATAAAGGCGGTGTACACCGTGGTAAAAAAGCTGCTTAAGCCTAAATTGCTGATATTAGCTAGATACTTTGGTTTTAAGCGAAAGCCGCTAACTTGAAAGCTCAAGCTACTATAGCGAGAGAAAAAGTAAGCAAAGGCTAGCAGCATCACTAAGGCTTGCGCGCCCAAGGTAGCATAGGCCGCACCAGCTAGCTGCCAATCCCACTTAACAATAAACAAATAATCGAGGCCGATGTTGGCGACTGCACCGACGATCATCAACAAGGTGGCAAAGTTGGGCGAGTTGTCGTTTCTAATCAAGATGGGTAGGGCGCAGCTAAATAGCACAAGCAGTGCGCCATTGCCGAGGATACTCAAGTAGCTTTCGGCCATGGATTGAATGTTTCCACTCGCTCCCTGCAGGCTTATAGGGGCAGAGCCCAAGCTGGCTAACACTACACTAAATAGCACTGCCATTAGTAGCATCAGCAGTAAGGCATGAGTTAATAGGCTTTGGGCTTTTTCGGTTTTTCCCTCGCCAGTCGCAATTGATATTAATGCGCCGCCACCCACACCCACCATTAAACCTAGGCCGGTGACTAAAAATATAATCGGCCAAGCTAGGTTAATCGCCGCTAGCCCTTCTGCGCCGAGAACTTGGCCAATGAAAATGCCATCTACAATCAAATAAATGCCGCTTACTATCATTGCCACTACCGAAGGAATGGAATAGCGCCAAAATTGTAAGGTAATGTTTTTACTAAGCATGATTCGCCAACATAAAGGAATAGCAAGGCACAGAGGGTACCGAGTTGCCGTTCCATCATATGCACTTTGCTGACGCTGGCAAGAGGGAAAGCTAGCAAATAGGGTCTATGCTTATTGTTTGTGCAAATGCTGCTGGATTATCTAGTTCAAGCTTTGGTTTTTACGAGGAAAGTAAGTGGATTCACAGGTAACTATCCGCCCTGCCAAAATAGAGGATGCCGCGGCTATTAGCGAACTGTTAAGAGATTTATCGCGCCGTTATTTAGTCGGCGATTTTTCCGAGCAGGGCGCACAGCGCTTATTAAAAGCCATGAACAAAGCGGCTATTAGTTCATACATTAATCAAGGTTTTTGCTATCACTTAGCCGAGCAGCAGAACAATGGCGATGCCCAGCTGGTGGGCGTGGTCGCAACCAGAGATAACAGCCATCTTTACCACCTATTTGTTGCCGACTTTGCTCAGGGGAAAGGCTTGGCCAGTCGCTTATGGCAACATGCTAAAGCGGCCTGTTTAGCCAATGGTAATAAGGGAGAGTTCACGGTAAATGCCTCGCTAGGTGCTAAAGCGATGTATCAGGCTTGGGGTTTTGTTGCCGAGCAAGAACAGCGTAATACTAAGGGCATTATTGATGTGCCAATGCGTTTAATACTTAATGAGCAAACTAAGGAGACAAAATGCAACTCGCACAGCTAAATATTGCCACCGCCAAAGACGATCTAGATTCACCCCTGCTCAAAGATTTTGTCGATAATCTGGACCCAATTAATGCCATTGCTGATGCGAGCGAAGGCTTTGTTTGGCGGCTTAAGGATGACACTGGCAATGCTACTGAAGTGCAAGCCTTTGATAACCCAAGGATGATTGTTAATTTGTCGGTGTGGCAGTCCTTAGCTAGCCTGCAGCACTTTATGTTTAAAACCCATCACATCGACATTATGAAACGCCGTGCAGAGTGGTTTGATAAATCCCCCTTGGCCAGTTACGTATTGTGGTGGGTGGAAGATGGCCATGTTCCCAGCACCGCTGAAGCACTGGAGCGTTTAGCCTTATTAAGGCAGCAAGGAGATACTGCCCAAGCCTTTAGTTTCAAAAAAACATTTAGCGCTGAACAAGCTTTAGAAAGCTAATCTAGAGTTGTTATTTAATAGCCTTTACCACCTTTTGCTACTCGGGCTTTGTTGCTCACCTTTGAGTGAAAAGCGTCTAAGCTAAGTAAATGCAGGGCGAGTATGCCCCGCCATTTATGTGCAAGGAGAGGGTATGACTAAGCCGATTATTGCCGATAACAAACCCAAAAAGGTGAGTTTAACTAAGGGAGACCAATACTACTTTTGCAGCTGTGGTCGTTCTAAATCCCAACCCTTTTGTGATGGTAGCCATGCAGGTACCGGCCTTAGTCCCAAGGCTTTTACCGCAGAAGAAACTGGTGATGCTTATTTATGTGCGTGTAAAACCACGGCGAATAGCCCATTTTGTGATGGCAGCCATAAGCAGTTTAGTGCCGAACAAATAGGCCAAGAAGCCCAACAGCCTCAAACTAACAGCGCTGCACCGCAGGCCACGCCTACAACTGAAGAACCCACCGTTGCCTTTATTCATCAATTGGCGCGTGAAGGTTTATCAAAACTGGGTCACCATGGTGCAATGACCTCTATGGGGGTACCTAGGCATCTTCTGCCACATTGGGACGACATCCAAGTGATGGTGGCGCAAATGGCCAAAAAGCCTTTGATGGAAGATCAGCCAGTGGCCACAGAACTGATTATCGGCCCAGAAGCTAAAAAACCGCTGCAGCTGAAAATCCCTTTGTTCGTTTCTGATATGAGTTTTGGCGCTTTATCGGAAGAAGCGAAAACCGCATTAGCTAAAGGCGCAGAGCTTGCTGGAACCGGAATTTGTTCTGGGGAAGGCGGCATGTTGGCCGAAGAGCAGCAGCAAAATTCACGGTACTTTTATGAGTTGGCCAGCGCTAAATTTGGTTATCAAGAATCATTGCTTACTCAAGTTCAAGCCTTTCACTTTAAAGGAGGGCAAGGGGCAAAAACCGGCACTGGCGGCCATTTACCGGGCAATAAAAATCAAGGGAAAATCTCCTTGGTTCGCGGCATAGCTGAAGGGCAGCCAGCGATTTCGCCGCCCACATTTGCTGATTTACACAGCAGCAAAGACTTTAAACACTTTGCCGATAGGGTGCGTGAAATAACTGGCGGCATTCCCATTGGTTTTAAGTTAAGTGCCAACCATATTGAGCGAGATATTCAGTTTGCCTTAGATAGCAGCGCTGACTACATCATATTAGATGGGCGTGGTGGCGGTACAGGAGCTGCACCAGAAATATTTAGAGACCATATTAGCGTGCCCACCATTCCGGCCTTAGCAAGAGCGCGACGCTATCTTGACCAACAGGGAGCGAGTGGCAAGGTAAGTTTGATAATAACTGGCGGTTTACGCCTACCTATGGACTTTGTCAAAGCCATGGCTTTAGGGGCCGATGGCGTTGCGGTATCTAACAGTGCCATGCAAGCCATTGGTTGCGTAGCAGCGCGGATCTGTAATACCAATAACTGCCCGGCAGGGATTGCGACTCAAAATGCCGATTTACGCCAGCGTTTAAATGTGGACAAGTCGGCTCAACAATTGGCTAATTTCTTTGACGCTTCGGTTGCATTAATGCAGGTTATGGCGCGTGCATGTGGGCATCATCATCTTAATCAATTCACTAAAGGCGATTTAGCAACTTGGCATCGAGAAATGGCACATTTAAGTGGCATTACCTACGCGGGATTTACAGCAGTGTAGTAGAGTTTTATTGGCTACTTAACCAGCTATTTGCTGCTTAAGTAGCCTTGAAATTAAGGGCTTTTTATCGGCTTGCTGGAAAAGCCAGCAATTACCAGTTTTTTTATAAAATGTCTTTACAGGGCGGAGCGAAAACCCTAATATACGCCTCCGCCAGCATTGAGCACCCGTAGCTCAGCTGGATAGAGCGTCGCCCTCCGGAGGCGAAGGTCACAGGTTCGACTCCTGTCGGGTGCGCCATTGCTTCGGAAACGCTCGAAATACTCAGTGGTGGGTATAGCTCAGTTGGTAGAGCCCCGGATTGTGATTCCGGTTGTCGTGGGTTCAAATCCCATTACTCACCCCATTATTTAGATGCAACGAGATTCGTTGTTATCGCAATAGTTTGGTTATTACTAAGAGCTTGCTCTAAAATAACTAAGACGATAAACGCAGCTTGGTAGCGCATCGTCGCGAAGCTCATAGAGAGTGGGGCCAGAGGGTTTAGCCCTCTGAAACATCAAGAAAATCGGTGATTAGCGCAGCTTGGTAGCGCATCTGGTTTGGGACCAGAGGGTCGGGAGTTCGAATCTCTCATCACCGACCACATTCTAAAAAGCCTGCTCATTGAGCAGGCTTTTTGCTTTCTGCAGGTTGGCGTTAACCAAAAAAGCGGGAGTTCGCCTTTTAACCTTGGCTCATCACTGACCACATTCAGAAAGCCCCGTCAGTTATGACGGGGCTTTTTTATGGCTGAATAATAAGTAAGAGCTGGGAGTTCGCCTTTTAACCTTGGCTCATCACCGACCACATTCTAAAAAGCCTGCTTATCGAGCAGGCTTTTTGCTTTCTGCAGGTTGGCGTTAACCAAGAAAGCGGGAGTTCGCCTTTCGACCTTGGCTCATCACCGGCCAGATTCAGAAAGTCCCTTCAGTCATGGCAGGGCTTTTTTATGGCTGAATAATAAGTAAGAGCTGGGAGTTCGACTATTAACCTTGGCTCATCATCGTGCACATTTAAAAGCGCCTGCTCATTGAGCAGGCTTTTTGCTTTCTGTTGGTTGACGTTAATCAAGAAGGCGGGAGTTCGCTTTTAAGCTCGACTCATCACGGCCTAACGATAGAAAACGTTTATTTCCCATAGGCATCTGCAGTGACTAATATACAGTGTTTAGCGTAGCCAAATCCCCATTCCGTCACGTCACCAATGCTAAGATCGCTGAGCATTAGGGTCGAGTCTTGAGATTGTTTTGCTTGCTCTAAAGCGAGTGCTGTTGATGGGTTTTGCTTTAATGGAAAAAGATATAAAGCATAAGTCTGGCAGTGTTTACCACTTGCCGGGCCAATATATTTTAAGCTGCTTGCATCCCCTTGATAGAAGCTGCGCTCGGCATAGGAGCCATGATCCCCAGTAGAGCAAGCAGTGAGTAAAAACATGCTTAAAACGATGACGCTGTTGTTGAATAATGAATGCCGCAAAGCCAACCCTTATTGTTGAAACTAAGCCAAGTATAAACCTTAGTGATAGCCTTATGATACATCGCCAGCTTCACTGGTAAGTGTAGAGAGAGTTTTGACTAATTAATTGTTGAGTACTTAGGTAATAATTGACAGAAAAGCTATTGTCGCTTGCTGATATTTTGTACACTAAGCAAATAAATAAGCAAAACCAGAGCAACAATGAAGCATCTTTTTATCGTTGTTTTAAGCGTTCTATCACTCTGCTCGAATGCTTACGCCACAGAGCTAAGCCCGCTGGTGGTGCGCCATATTGCACCGCAAGGCGACAAAGACCTACGCAATAGCTACTTCATCGATTTACTCAACTTAGTCCTCACTAAAACCGAACAAGAACTGGGCCCCTTTCGTTTAGCCAGTAGTAAAGCCACAATGAGCCAAGACCGCTCGCTGCTGCAGTTACAAAACAACAACGGCATTGATGTAGTGTGGACAATGAGCACTGCAGAGCGAGAAGAAGCCTTGTTACCAATACGTATCCCTCTTTTAAAAGGCTTGCTAGGGCAGCGTTTGTTGATGATTCGCCAACAAGATATTGCTCGCTTTGCCAAGGTAGAGTCTCTTGAAGACTTACAAGCCTTTTCCGCTGGGCAAGGTAGTGGCTGGCCAGACAATAAGATATTGCAAGCTAATCAAATTGAAGTTGTAGAAGGCATGAACTACCAGGGTTTGTTTGGTATGTTGCAGCGGCAACGTTTTGATTATTTTCCGCGTGGCATAAACGAAATTTTTGATGAGCTCGAACAGCATAAAAGCGAAAATTTTGTGGCCGAGCCACATTTGGTGATCAGCTACCGTGCGCCTATCTATTTTTTTGTAAGCAAGCAAAACTCAGAGTTAGCAGCGCGTATTGAACAAGGTTTATGGATAGCCTTTAGCGATGGAAGTTTTGATGTTCTGTTTTCCCACTATCAATACGACAAACTGGCCAATGAGCTGAAATCTCGTTCAGTGATTAAATTAAACAACCCTTATTTGCACGCCAGTACACCCAGCGAACAAAGCCCGCTTTGGATTAAAGTAGAGTAAGCCCCCAGCAAGCTTAATTGCTTGTTACTGGGTGAGAATTTTTACAAGCCTTGACGTTTTGTTGATCTATTTGATTGTCATCCGGGCTAGTCATTACATACAATTAATTTGATAACACATTTGTGAATAATGCCAATGCCGCGTCGCTGTTTAATGCTGTTAGTGATTTTTGTCATCACCATTACTGGGGCCAATGCGGCAAATCTAGTGGTGAGGCACGTTCAGCCCGAAAGTGACAAAGATCTGCGGCATCAATACTTTATCGAGTTGCTAGAGCTCGCGCTAAATAAAACGGCGGCAAGCTATGGCCCTTATCAAATCCAAACCTGTCCCGTTAGGATGATGCAAGACAGGGCCCTACAGCAAGTTCAGCGTAAGCACTGTATCGACATTGTTTGGACAATGACCAGTCTTGAGCGTGAGTCGAAGCTGCTGGCTGTTCGCATTCCTTTATTAAAGGGCTTATTAGGCCAACGAGTGCTGATGATCCGCCGAGAAGACCTGCGTCGGTTTAAAGACATTCAGCACTTGAGTGAGTTACGCCAAATGCGTGCCGGACAAGGTATGGGTTGGCCAGATATTGAAATTCTAGAATACAACCGCTTGCCAGTGATTGAAGGTAAAACCTATGAAGGTTTGTTTGGCATGTTAAAGCGCGGCCGTTTTGATTATTTCCCTCGAGGTATTAGCGAAATAGGCGCGGAATTAAAACAGCATAAGCGGGATGATTTTGTTACCGAACCCAGAATACTACTAAGTTACCCAGCACCCATTTATTACTTTGTTAACCCAGAGAACACTATATTAGCCGAGCGTTTAGAACAAGGCTTAAGGCTTGCCATTGATGATGGAAGTTTTGATGCTTTGTTTAAAAAATTCAATTACCATAAGTTGGCAGATTTAATGGAAAATCGCTTGGTGTTTAAGCTACGCAATCCGTCCCTACATCCTAAAACGCCGATTGATGAAGATAAACTTTGGGTACTGCCTAACCTCGTTAAAAATTTGCAGTAGGTGCATTTATTGCTTGTTTCAAGCATTCAAGCAGCAATATATATTGTGAAAACATTGTCATTTCGCCTAGTATGAAAGGTGATGAAGTTCACTTTTTTGTTGTTAAGGCTATTACGTTTTTTGCGTCTTATGTTGAACTGTGGACTGAATCAAAAATCTATCGTTAAGCTAGGCTAGTATCGCCTTATTTAGCGGGTTGCAGAGGTCTTCCACCTTTTTGTTACTCTCATTGTATTGAATCAGTTTTAGGAGTTTTTCATGCCTTTCGCACAGCAAGATAAAAAAGTGCAAACGTTTACCCTCAAGAATGCTAGGGGGAGTGAGGCCACAGTATTAGCATGGGGAGCCACTCTGGCCAGTTTAAAAATAAAACTGAATGGCGGAGAGTTACGTGAAGTGGTTCTGGGCTGTGACAGTTTTGAAGATTACCTAAAACAAGACGCTTACTTAGGCGCAACGGTGGGGCGCTATGCTAACCGCATCAAGCAAGCGCGTTTTGAGTACCAAGGACAAGCTTATGCCTTAAGCGCTAACCAAGATGAGCATCAATTGCATGGCGCGAACGATTTTAGCCACCGCGATTGGCAAGGCGAGCAGCTGGCAGATAACAAAGTCCGTTTTACCATTAGCTCGGCCGATGGAGAGTGTGGTTTTCCTGGCAATATGCAGGCTCAGCTTGATTACACCTTAGATGAAGACAATCAATTAGTTCTCGATTACTCGGCTACTGTAGACAAGCCTTGCCCGGTAAACCTTACCGACCATAGTTACTTTAATTTAAACGCTGGGGTTTCAACGGTATTGCAACACCAACTATACATTGCAGCTGATCAATATTTACCAGTGGCAGAGGATGGTATTCCTGTTGATGGCTTAAAATCTGTAGAAGGTACCGGCTTTGATTTTAGGCAAGCTAAGCTGATTGCTGAAGATCTTAAGAAAGACGCGGATCAGCAGCTGGTGGGCGGCTACGATCATAGCTACTTGCTGCAAGAGCAGGTGGTGAGCGATGGTAAGCCAGTAGCTCGTATTATTGCCGACGACGCTTCTCTAGCGATGGAAGTGTATACCAACAAACCTGCGATTCAGCTTTATACCGGTAACTTCTTAACTGGTAATCCAGGGCATAATGGCCAGGTCTATCAGGCGCATAGTGGCGTCGCCTTAGAAACCCAATTTTTGCCGGACTCTCCCAACCGCCCAGATTGGCCACATCAAAGTTGTTGGCTACAACCTGGCGAAAGCTATCAATATCAAACCCGCTATCGGCTTTATCAACCTTAGGCATAAGCTTCCCTAAATATTGAAGTTTTTGTAGGCAGCGTACCGATTTTCAAATACATCGTGTATGCTGCTTGCACCATACTCCAAATCTAGGGATGTTTATTTATGAAGAAATGGTTGGCAATGTGTGTTGGTGTGCTTGTATTAAGCTTTCAATCCGTCGCGGATGACTATCAAGCTACAATTCAGCAATTTAAAAAGTCTGATAGAACTACCCCGTTTTTTAACAATGCTTATGGCTATGCGGTGTTTCCTACCATTGGTAAGGGCGGCATTGGTATCGGTGGCGCTTACGGCGAAGGCAAAGTCTACCGAGGTGGAGCCACAACAGGCAGTGTGAATATGGGCCAAGTTACTCTTGGTTTCCAGCTTGGTGGCCAAGCGTTCAGCCAAATCATCTTCCTTCAAGATAAACGCGCTTACGACGAGTTTACTAGCGGCAGCTTCGAGTTTGGTGCTCAAGCTAGTGCAGTGGCGCTAACCATTGGCGCTTCTGCTCAAGCTGGTACATCTGGCGCCGGAGCAGCAGCAGGCGAAACCCAATCTAAAGCCCACTATGTAAGTGGTTATGCGGTATTCACCTTAGCTAAAGGTGGTTTAATGTATGAAGCCAGCATTGGCGGACAGAAGTTTAACTATACTGCTGAATAAACTTATTGAAGTATTAATGTAAAAAGCGAACTTAAGTTCGCTTTTTACATTCTTTCAACTGAGGGGTTTAACTATTTAGCTTTCCAAAATAATTAGAAGTTATAGCGTAAGCCAGCGTAGAAACCACTTACTGTTATATCGACGCCGTCAATATCTGCGTTAGCGCTTCTGTAACCAGCATTTAAACCAAGTCCGTTATTAAATACATAGCCACCTTCTACACCCAGTTGAAGACTAGAATCAGACTCTGATGCAGTTTCATTTGTTGAAAGGTTCTTTAGCTCCAGCTCCATTGACCCTAAACCAATTAGGCCCGCGATATAAGCATTTTGGGTGAAGAAGAACATAGGTTTTGCATTAAGGTAAAAAGCACTGCCTGAGCCTTTTAGGACATCTAAATAAGTGACATCACCAATAGTGCGATACTCTGCTTCTAGGCCAATTTTAAATTTTTCCGAAGCTTCAAAAGCATATCCGCCAACTAAATTGAAGCCGACATCATTGTTATCTTTAAGAGAAATACCATCTACTTTTAGCTCAGTTTCATTGCTAAACGCAAAGTCTGCACCAAGGTAAGCTCCGCCAGCCGCGTTGGCTGCTCCTGTAACAAATAAAGAAAGTACTAGAGAAGTTTTGATAGATTTAAACACTAAATATTAATCCTTTAATTTTAGTTTAAGATAGGTTTTTATTAATATTTATATTATCAATGGTTTGTTTTTTTGACAAGTTAAAAGAAGAATGCTTATGATTTATTTAGTTTTTTTACAGATATTTTATACTTTTATCGGTTTTGCTTGAAATTATATCTGTGAGGCTCTTTTTACTGATTTACAGTCTGCCTATTCTAGGTGGCTATACTAAATAGGTAGGTAGTGTTTCTGTTTCATAGTTACGTTAATCGGAGCGGACCAGACCTTATTGTCTTTATCCCGTTAGGTTATCAGCACCTTTTTATTGATAAACCTGACGAGCTTCTTTCCGTCCAAAATCCAGTGCATACACTCAATGTCTATTCGATAGAGGTGGTGTTTCCGCTTTCAATATGCACTACTGAATTGATGTAGTAATATTTCCACTCTAGGTAGTGAAAAAACGAATCAGATATGCGGTGTTTTTCAGTTTAACAAACACAGTTCCTAAAATAGCTCCCCTCTATTTAAAGCTAAGCTCCTTAATGCTTAGCAACTAGTGATTCATTCACTGTCGATTGACATTCTCGATAGAATTATGAGTAAACAACTTACTTTCAATGACTAATTATAGTTTTGAGTTAGTTATCTAGATAATAAGAATTTGGCTTAATGGAAGGTTGGTTAGACGGTAAAAAAAGCCGCTTACTACTTCGAAGAGAAATTCCGCGTTGCAATGAGCCGAACAATAAAATTACTAAAGTCTTCTTTAGCACCTTCTTTGGCGGAAGCAGTGGTGATCGTTGGAATGCAACTAAAGACGAGTTTGCTTGGTTTGATGAATTTATCATCTCGCCCAATCGCATAGGCTATCCTGGCACTTGGCTAGACTAGTTTTTCGTGAGAAAACTGTAGTGGAACACCGCTCATTTGCTTGAGTAGTGCTCCCTATATTTACTAGCAAGTTAGCATTCAAGCTAATGAGTTACAGACGTTTACTCTTTGGAAAATGAGCAATGTTTAATTAGCTTGGCTGGTTGACGTTGAACCAGTATTTCCCCGTTACGCACAGATAACAATACTTCGCCTTGGCGTTGAATCACCGATAAATCGTCTTCTCCTTCTAGCAAAATAAAGTTTGCAGGTTTGCCTACTTCAATGCCGTATTCAGCTTCTACTTGTAAGGCTTTAGCGCCATTGTCGGTTATAAGGTCTAAGGCTTTAGATAACTCGCTATAACCCATCATGTGGCAGATGTGTAAACCCGCATCTAATACTCTTAGTAGTTTACCGTTACCTAAGGTATACCAAGGGTCTTGAATGGAATCTTGGGCAAAGCAGACGTTCATTCCGGCTTCGCGTAACTCTTTTACTCGAGTCACTCCGCGTCGTTTCGGGTAAGTATCAAAGCGACCTTGCAAGTGAATGCTCTCGGTAGGGCAAGAGACAAAGTTGATTTTAGATTTTTTGAGTAGTCTAAATAACTTAGAGCAATAGGCGTTGTTGTAAGAATGCATTGCGGTGGTATGGCTGGCAGTCACGCGCTCGCCCATATCAAGCTCTAAGGCTGCGGTGGCAAGTACTTCTAAAAAGCGTGAGGCTTCATCGTCTATCTCATCGCAGTGCACATCTACCAATAAACCATGTTGTTTGGCGAGCTCAACCACCCAGCGCATCGACTCAACCCCATACTCGCGGGTAAATTCGAAGTGGGGAATACCGCCTATTACATCTGCTCCCTCTTTAATGGCCTGTTCCATTAAGGTTTTGCCGTTAGGAAAAGACCAGATCCCCTCTTGCGGAAAAGCCACTATCTGTAAGTTGATAGCGGATGCCAGCCTGCTTTTTAACTTGGCAATGGTTTTTAGGGCAGTGAGCTGTGGATCGGTAACATCGACATGGGTTCGAATGTATTGCACCCCATTTTCCACCAAGAGTTGCACGGTTTTTAGCACCCGTTGCTCTATGTCTTCCGGTGTGAGTAGCGGCTTGCGCTCACTCCAGCGCTCAATGCCTTCAAACAAAGTGCCACTCATATTCCAAGAAGGCTGCCCGGCAGTGAGTACTGCATCTAAATGAATATGCGGTTCAACAAAAGGAGCGCATAACAAATTGCCAGCCGCATCTATGGCATCTTGATTGTCGGGCAAATCGGGGAACAAGGCTGCAGGTTGCGGCTCGATGTGAGTAATTAGGCCATTGTCGATGGATAGGCTAAATAGCTCTGCTTGCCCTCTTAAGCGTGCGTTAATAATTTTCATGATAATCCTTGAACAGAGTGTTGTTGCCGCTGGATTGTTAAAGGTTCCATCAGCAGGGCATTTTGTAATTCTAGTCGTTGCTGGGCTTGCTCTAAGTCACAACCGGTAAGTACTTGCACTTTGGCAAGGCGATTGCTGAGCGTATTACGGTGAATATTAAGCTCTTTGGCGGTTTGTCTTAAGCTGGCCAAATTGTCGAAGTAGCTGCGCAAAGTATGCTTAAGTGTGATTAAGCTCGGTTCTTGGCAATGGAATAAGGGCCCAAGTTTATCGCAACAAAACCTGAGTAAAATTTGCGGATCTTCGATTGCGGCAAAAACCCGACTTACTCCCAAATCTAAGTAATGAACAATGCTGGAGTGGTGGCTTTGTAATTGGCTGAACTCTGCGGCTTGCTTTGCCTGTAAAGCGGCATTGGCCAATTGGTTTAAGCCTTGTGGGCTTATGCTTAGCCCTAATTTGTATTTAAGCTCTTGTGTTGCCAAATACTGATTAAGTTGCTGCCAAAGACTACGCTGTTGCTCTAAAGAGTCTTGGGCTTGTATGGGTAACAGTAAATACCAACCATGGTGATCCTCAATTAAAGGGTAGGGGCTGCGCATGCGGTTAAGCCATTGGCGCAGTTGAAATACCCATACATTTAAATCACTCGCATCGCTAACCTGCGGTTGCAGTTGAGCAATACTAATGGCGGCATCAAAGTCTAAACCTAACTCTTTGGCCCTATGCTGAGACAGTAAAGACAGCTGGTTGGGGCTGTTAATCACATGGCTAATAAAGTGCTGCAGGGAATGAGTAGACTGGTTGTCTTGAATTAAGGCCTTACAAATTAGCTCGGTCACTTTCACCATTGGTAAGCTATAGGGCTGCTCTAATACTGCAAATTGATGTTGGTTGGCGTAGCTAATCACGCTATCGGGAATGGTGTCGATAAACTCAGAATGAGTAAGAATCACCATGCCTGCTGCCGACTTTTCTAATGCTTCATCAATAAGCTGATAATACTCTTGTTCACTGCGTTGCAAATTAATACCGGTAACAAAGACTAACTCACCGCCGGTTAACCAAGGTGCGAGTTCTTTATTTTCCGCCAAATATGGCCAACGAATCGCTTGCTGTGAAGCTTCCCCGGTAAGCAGCTTAATGCTAGCTAAACCGGGGATTAGGGGAATATCTTTAGCGCGAATAGCCAAGCACTATCTCCTTAACTGGCTGTTTGTTTGGTTAATGTTTGGGCCGAGCTAATGTGCAGCAATACACCATAGAAACTGGCTGACACCACAATGCCCACCAAAGGCGCTATCCAAGGTGAATAGTAAGCTGCTGCAGAGCCAACGGCATAAGCCGCTAAGCCGCATTTATCAAAGCTGGGTAGCTTAATGTGCTCTAGTGCTGGTGGATTGCCACGGTGTTTAAACCAAAAATCGGCCATGATGATTGCGCCAATCGGTGGGATAAAGGTGCCCAATAGGATTAAGAATGGGATCAATAAGTTGTACATGCCAAACACCGCCAACAGGGTGCCTATGGCTGCACCTACCACGGTAATTAAGCGGCGCTTGTCGGTTCTTACCAAGTTACAGCCGGCGGCGGCAAAGTTATAAATGGTGTTGTCTTGGGTTGTCCAGATATTGGCAAATAACATCAGAATGGCAACCAGAATAAAGCCTTGGCTTACTAGTACGTCAACGATGTCGGCTTGTTGGTAAACCATCGCGCCAAAGGCGCCAACAAATACCATTAAGCCATTGCCAATAAAGAATGCTAATAAGGTAGTGATTACCGCTATGCGCCCAGATTTAGCAAAGCGGCTCCAATTGGTTGCTTGGGTTCCGCCGCTCACAAAGGTGCCAAATACCAAAGTAATTGCCGCAGAGAACGCCATGGTATCGCTTGGCACAATGCTGTTTAGTTGCGAAAAGCCACCAATATCAATACTGCCTTGGTAAATAGACAGGCCGATAAATGCCAACATGGCGGGAACTGATATTTTGGAAAGAATTTCCAAGGCTTTGTAGCCAATAAACGCGGTAATACAAAAGCCAAAACCAAACAGCACCATTAAGGGCGTGGCGTAACTTTCAGGTAAGTTGACAAGTTTAAGCAAAATAATGGCAATGGTGGCCGTACCCCAGGCGTACCAACCAATTTGGGTAAAGCCCAATATAATGTCTGACAGCTTACTGCCGTGCTCACCAAAACAGTATCGCCCTAGCAACACCGAATTTAAGCCGGTTTTATAGGCCACGTAGGCCAGTCCAGCAGCATAGCTACCTAGCAGCAAATTGCCTATCAGTATAATCCACAACAGCTCGGTGAAGTTGAATGAGGTGCCCAGTGTGCCACCTGCCCACATAGTGGAGGTGAAGAAAGTAAACCCTAATAGTACAAAAGCGGTAGACCAAAAACCTTTACGAGCGTTTTGAGGGACCGCCGAGAGTGGAAAATCGTTAGTTTGGCTCATTGTGTTAACTCCATGTATTGGTGACAACAATCGCTAATGTTCGTGGTCACGCTAGTAAACCTTATATTCCATCGGTTTAAGCGTTCCAAAAGCTGTGCCAAATAGGGTCTTCTAGCGGGCTAAATTTTGCTGTGCAATTGGATGATTTTTGTTCTGCATGAAATGTACCGTTTGCACATAAAAATGCTGAAATTAAGGCGAGGGAGATTTAGACTAAAAAACGGCGTGATTATACGCACTACAATGGCGCGTAAGTGTTGGGTTTTGGGGCGTTGTATCACCCTTTTGCAAGAGGTGTTTTTTTGGTGATAGGGTTTACGCAAGCACAAAAAAGCCCCCTTGCGGGGGCGTTTATTAGATAGAGCTATTGAGGTTTAAAGCAGGCGCCTGCGTCGCACACTGCCGGCAACAAAGGCCAGCAAAATTAAACCATAGCCTGCCGAACCAAATAGACCATCGTCATCTGAATCATCGCTATTGGTTACACCAAGATTGGCATCTAGGTAAACTAAGCGGTGATCAGAACTAGCTACGCCTGGGCCAACTAAGTAGTAAAGCTCATCGGCTAAACCAGGCCAGAATACCGCGGTATGGTCTACTTCAATGCCCGCCACTGATGGCAATACATAATCAACTTGAATCGCCCAGTCAGCAGTATGCCTTGCTGCATATTCACTGCTAGGGGTGTTTTCTACACCGCCAATACTGGTTGGAATATCAGCACTGTTGATTAAGCTACTATTGGTTAGCATGCTAATTGGATCGTTGGTGGCATCACCCTCGTGTAAGGAGGCGTTTTGGTCACCCATAATCACAAAGCTTTGGCCGTCAGCTAAACCGCCAGTTGCGCCTTGGTCATCGTAGATGTAGCCTGCCAAGCTTGGGTCAATATAATCACGCCAGAAACGAATTTCGTCGTGGTTACGTAGCCCGTTACGATCTTCATCACCATCAAATACTGGTGGTGTTGGGTGGCTTGCCAATACATGCACAATGTTGCCATTTACATCAATTGGCACATCCCAGTGACTCTTCGAAGATAAGCGGAATACTTCCAGCTCCTCTTCGCTATACCATCCTTCAGAAGTATCAGGATTGATAGGCAGCATGGCGTCAGGCATATCTTTCCACAAGAAATGCTGGAAGGTACGTACTTGGTCGGTCACAATTGGGTAACGAGATAGCAATACCATGCCGTATTGGCCTGGGAACTCACCAAAACCGTAAGCATCGCCGCCATCACCTAGTCCGCCCACATCGCCATCGTTATCGAAATCAAATTCACTTGGGATACCGGTGTTTGATTCTGCTAGGTAAACAAATGGGTACTCAATGGGATCCGCGCCATTTTGTGAAACTTCTAGGTAGTTGGCTTTGAAGGCTGCTACGGCTGAACCATCGGCAACATAATCAAATTCTTGCAGTAACACTACGTCAGGGCGCACCCGTTGCAAAATCTCAGCAACATTGGCGATTTGACTATCGGTGCCCGACAATGAGTCGGTAAGAATTTGTCCTTCAGTTGGACGGTTTAAGTAAGCATTGAAAGTCGCGATACGCACATCAGCACTCAAGGCAGGAATAGCTTGCCCTGGTTGATAGATGGTGATGCTGCGAGTCATTGAAGTGACTGTTCCTTCGGCGTCGGTCACGGTAAGCACTACCGAATAATCACCCGCTTCAGCATATTGATGCGCAGGGCTCTCGTCGCTTGAGTTATTGCCGTCACCAAAGTTCCAGCCGTAACTATAAGGTGCTGTGCCGTTGGTTACAGTAGCGACAAAGTTTGCGTCTTCGCCACTTGCCACTACATCGTCAGCTAGCGCAAAAATAGCACTCATGCCCGCTTCGCCATAAGTACTCTTATAGCTGAAGTTGTCTACACCTAAACGGCGTCCTTCACCACTTCCGGTACCGGTAGAGGTATAACGGAATGCCAAGTAAGCGGTGCCGGTATAGCTTGATAGATCGACACGATAAGAGGTCCAAGCATCATCTACAGCGGCTAAGGCTGTTGGGGTGCTTGGTTCGTCGTCTAGGTAGCTTAACTCGGTCCAGGTTGCTGCTGCAGGGTCACCACTGCCGCTGTAATCGTTAGAGATAAGTACACTTAGTGCTGGTCCGCCGTAGTTGGTGTAAATATCAAAATCAACCACACCATTGTGCCAGCTAAGTAGCTCTACGGCAGGCGAGATTAACCAGTCATCACTGGCTGCATCGGCACCAAAACCACTGATTAGCGCGCCGGTTTGGCCAGAGCGTTCTTCAATTACCCAATCAGCGTTACTGCTGGCAGAGTAGCTACTGAAGCTACCGAAGTTATCAAGTGCATCGAAGTTCTCGCCAAGTTGCTCGTTTTCGGTTACTACGCCATCAAGGTTACGGTTAATGCTGATGTTGGCCAGTCCCATGTTGGCACCATCGCCCGGGCCGGTGCCGGTTGTGGTGTAAACAAAGGCTAGGTGAACATTACCTAAGTAAGCGGCTAGGCTAATTGGGCCAATACTTGCCCATGCTTCATGCAAGCTAGGAAGGGCCACATTTAAGTCGGTCCAGTCAGCGCTGGCTGGCTCGTTACCATCTTGATAGTTGGTAGAAGCCATTACCTTCAATGCTGGGCCAGAGTACTTCTGATAGTAATCGAAGCTTAGTGAGGCTAAGTCGTCTTCACTTAATGTTGCCGCTGGCAAAATTAACCAATCGTTACTCGCTTCGTCTGCGCCAAAGCCGTTGATAAATACTCCTGGAGTATCTAGCTGTACGCCAGCATCCCAGTTCGCTGTACTGGCGCTACTGTGGTTAGTCCAGGTGGTGGGGACGCCGGTTTCTAGGCTATCGCTAACAACTGCGCTACCTTGGTAGTTACCACGAACCGCAATGTTATCTACTTGCCAACCACGTCCATCACCGCCGCCGGTACCTGTTGAGGTGTAGCGGAAGGCAAAGCTCACTTGCTCAGCATCTACAGCACTTAGGTCGACAGTAGTGGCTTCAAAGGTCCATTGGGCTTCGCTAGGCTGGGCCCAACAGGCTGCGCCATTGGCTGCGGTACATTCAGGTATCACTACCCAAGTTGCGTCTAATGGACTGTTATGTACTGCAGGGTCGTAATCAAGCGAATAGCTTAGCTCTAATAATGGGCCGTCGTAGTTATAGGCCGACTCAAAGCTCAAGCTGGTTTCGCTGTAATAACCAAGGTTAATGCTCGGAGTGATTAACCAGTCGTCGCTTTCCATGTCGGCGCCATAGCCGTTCATGTAGGCGTAGTTGCCGTTGGTGCTAATGCCCCATTCAGCATCACTGGTCACATTAACTGCCAGCATTTGGCCTAAATCACCTAGTTCGAAATCTTCAGAGAAGATCCGTGGTACGGGGTTAGATAGGGTTTCAGCTGTAACATCGGCGCTATAGCTAGAAAGGCCGGCTGCGTTATAGGGGCGAATGCGGTAGCTGTAGCTTTCGCCTTCGATTAGCTTAGCGTCGGTGTAGCTGCTTTCATCGGCATCAATACGCCAAGTCAATACTTGCCATTCTCCTTGGCCTACACGGCGCTCTAATTGGTAACCCACTTCATCAAAGCTTGCGTCATCATTCCAGCTCAATTCTATTTCACTGATTGATAGCGGTGTGGCTTCAAGCGTGGTGGTAGAGTCAGCGGGGGTTGCGTCGATGTTAGAAATCACTGCAGTTAGGTCAACGTCGAAGCTTAAGTCTGAGCTGCCAGCGTCCGATTGGTGAACTTCTACCGCAAGGGTATTCTCACCAACAATCAGCTGCTCCGGTAACAAGGCATACTCGTAAAAGCTTTGTTCTGCCGAGCCACCAATGCCGCTGCTGGCTGGTGTTGAGCTGGTTACTTCACCTTCTGGCATGTTACTGCGAACAACTTCGCTACCATTTAAGTACACAATTGCGCCATCATCACGTAATAAACGCAAAGTTAGCTTAATCACATCTTGGCTGCTGTTGAAGTTAAAGTCATGACGGAAGTAGCTGGTAATGTGTTTGTTATCGCTGTCTCCGCCAAAGTCGATTTCGGTCACTTCGTCGCCGTCACCGTAACCGAGTTGAGCAGGGGCTTCTGGCCACGCGCTGTCATCAAATGAGGCGATATGCCAATCAGCGGGACTGCTGCCGTCATCAAGGTATTTCCAGCTTGAGCCTGCGCCGATAAGTTGCACATTATCAATCTCCGCTCCCACAAAACCGCTGAGTGGTAAATCTAAGGCTTCACCCGATAGCGGGGCCCATAGTGGTAGGCCTTCCGCTACCGCAACTGCGTTGGCGTCTTGTGTGGCTTGAGTCAGTGGCGTTACCGTGTCGGCACTAAAGGCTTTGCCGGCGAGAGTTTCATGCTCAGAGCCAAAACGTACCGTATGAATACGCATATTGTCTGGCGCTGCGTGGATCAGTTTGAACTGCCAAAATGAGCCGCTGTCCATAGTCCATGGCTTATCGTCATCGGTGGGGCGAGTTGGCGCACCCCAACTACCTTCCCCAATAATCATGCTGCCATTAGCATCATCACGAATAAAGTCTTGATAGCTACCTGCCGCTTGGCTGTATATCACTGGGTAAGTGTATTTAGCCATGTGGGTATCTGATTCAACGATAAGCTGAAAATCCTGCTGGTTGAAAATTTCAGCCCAGGCTTCGATTCGGCCAGTACCTTCGCTTTTACCACTAGTATGTGGTCGCATTGGTCGGTGGTAGTTAGCGAGCTTCCAGCTAGCGCTAGAAGCAGCTGAATCAGTGGTAAATGCTGTGTTCTGCGCGTTCCATGCGTCAGCGTTTTGATCGTCGTAAGCGCCGTAACCCACACCCGGTTCAGCTTCACTGTTTAAGCTGAAAATATCGAGCATGTTGCCACCAATACTTAG